>CAZSUT010000018.1:0-21310 GCA_964610095.1 uncultured Nitrospirales bacterium
GGCCGTACAGCGCCCCGGCGATCCGGCTGGTCTTCTTCTCAGCCTCCACCTGGAGCGTGATCAGGCTGGTGAAGTCGCCCGCATCGCTGCTCTTCACCTCCTTGACCTCGATCCCGCGCTCCCGCGCCACGACCGGCGCGTTCACGTAGTTGATCGTCTCTTCCAGGATCGGCGTCAGGAGGCCTTTCAGTGCAGCGATGGTCAGCGGCGCCACGTTGACCCCGGCAACCTCGCCCCTGTACTCGATCGTCACCCGCTCGATCCCGCCCTCGTACAGCTGGGAGTGCAGGAGCCCCAGCTTCTCGGCCAGTGTGATGTAGGGCTGGAGCCGCGGCAGCATCTCGGCCGGCACCGACGGGATGTTGACGGCGCCCCGCGCGATGCCGCGCGTCAGGTAGTCCACGATCTGCTCGGCGATCCCCACCGCCACGTTTTCCTGAGCTTCGGTGGTAGACGCGCCGATGTGCGGGGTGCAGATGAAATTGTCCAGCGTCAGCAGCGGGTGGCTGGGCTTGATCGGCTCCTCTTCAAACACGTCGAACGCGGCGCCCGCGACCTTGCCGCTCTTCAGTGCGTCGTAGAGGTCCTTCTCATTGATGATTCCCCCGCGGGCGCAGTTGATGATGCGCACGCCGTCCTTCATCGTCGCGATCGTTGCGGCGTTAACGATGTTCTGGGTCTCGGCCGTCAGCGGAGTGTGCACCGAGATGATGTCGGCGCGGCGGAAGAGTTCGTGCAGGCCCATCATCTCGACCCCCATCTTGCGGGCGCGCTCTTCGGCAAGGTACGGGTCATAGGCGATCACGTTCATCAACATGCCCTGGGCGAGCTTCGCAAGGTGGCTCCCGATCTGGCCCATCCCGACGATGCCGAGGGTCTTGTTGTAGAGCTCCACGCCCATGAACCGGTCCTTCTCCCACTTGCCGGCCTTCATCGAGGCGGTGGCCTGCGGGATCTTACGGGCCAGCGCGAAGATCATCGCTAGGGTATGCTCGGCCGTGGTGACGCTGTTGCCTCCCGGCGTGTTCATTACCACGATGCCGCGCTTGGTCGCTGCCGCGGTATCCACGTTGTCCAGACCGGACCCTGCCCGGCCGATCACCCGCAGCTTGTCGGCGGCGGCGATCACCTCGGCAGTCACCTTGGTCGCGCTGCGGACGATCAAGCCATCGTAGTGCTTGATCTCACGGAGCAGCTCCTCCTTCGGCGTCTTGGTCTTGACGTCGACGGTCAGACCGGCCTTCTCGAGAATCTCGATCCCCTGCTGGGAGAGGATGTCGCTGACCAGGATTTTCATTTGGCGAGCAGCAGCTCCTCAGCTTTCCCTACGCCCACCCCCAGCTTCACCGGATGGCCCAGCCCTTTGAGCACCATCTCGGTGGCGGCGATCGCCTGGATGACATCGAAGGTGTCCACGTACCCCATGTGCGAGATCCGGAAGACCTTCCCCTTGAGGTGGTCCTGCCCGCCGGCCGCCGTGATCCCGTACTGTTCGCGGAGGTTCTTGTACACCGCCTGTCCGTCCACGCCCGATGGAGCCGACACCACCGTGAGCGCATCGCTGGGGCTCTGCTTGGGAAAGAGCGAAAGGCCGGCGGCCTTCATGCCCTCCCTCATCGCATGGGCCAGGCGGGCGTGGCGTGCGAAGACATTGCCCAGGCCCTCCGCTTTGAGCATCTTCAGCGCTTCCTGGAGCCCTAAGATCAGTGACACCCCAGCGGTGTACGCGGTCTGGTTCTTCTGCTGGGCCTCTCGTTCCTTCTTGAAATTGAAGTAGAAGGCCGCGTTCTTGGCCTTCTCGGCCAGTCGCCACGCCTTCTCGCTCACGCTCACGAAGGCTAGGCCCGGAGGCAGCATCAGCGCTTTCTGCGACCCTGCGACGAGCACGTCGAGGCCCCATTCGTCGGTCCGCAAATCAAACACGCCCAAGGCGGTGATCGCGTCCACCACCAGAATCGTGTCCTCGCGCGCCCGCACGATCTCGGCCAGCGCGCGGGTGTCGTGAGCTACCCCGGTGGATGTCTCGCTCGCCTGCACATAGACCGCCTTGATCGCCGGGTCCTTCTTCAGGGCGTCGGCGACGGCCTGGGGGTCCGCCGCCTCCCCCCACTCCACCTTGATCTCGATTGCGTTCACGCCGAAGGTCTTGCAGACCTTGCCCCAACGCTCTCCGAACTTACCGCCGTTGACGTAGAGCGCCTTATCGCCTGGCGAGAGGAAGTTGGACACCGCCCCCTCCATGGCGCCCGTGCCTGTCGAGGCGAGCGTCAAGACGTCATTCCTGGTCTGGAAAAGCCATTTCAGGTCTTCGCGCACCTGCGCGAACAGGGTGGCGAACTCGGGTGCCCGGTGGTGCAGAATCGGCCTGGCCATGGCCAACAGCACTTCTGGGGGAATTTGGGTCGGCCCAGGGGCCAATAGGTACCGCTTCAACATGCCTGAGGGTCTCCTTCTGTAGGGGAAGCTGGATGGACGAAGACGGAGGCACGCTATCACACGCTCTGGGACCTGTCAAGGCGCGCAAAAGACCTATTTGGGTAAGAAATCAACTGATTATCAACGCCTAGAGCATGAGCACTGGGTGGCGGGGGGCAGTTCATTCTGCGCCGGCACGAACATGTTCAGACGGCGTGTACAAGGACAGAGCAGGGGCGACCGCTATGGATATGTCTGACCTACTTATGGTGAAAAGGAATACGGGACTGCCCTGCCACATTCATCTAAACGGGTCCAGGTCCTACGTGATGCTTGGGCTTCCACAGGGATGGCAGCGATCGCACAGACCTACGTCAGCGTAAAAGGCTATCTCATTCGATAGTCCTTCTGCATCTTTTTGTAAGTGTGGATGACGCGTGTAGCTTGGAAGTTCGGTTCCATCCTTGGTGTGATGTCCAGATCTACTACGAAAATTATTTAATAATTCCAATATATTATGGATGCAATGAACGTGTACAAATGAATGCGCCCACATGCTGGCAAAGGTTTTGCGTAGAAATTGCGTAGAAATATGGTATTACCCTGCTCCCTTTAAACCAGTCCAGATCCACCGTGCGTGCTTGTACAGTGCTAACGATGAAGGTGGTACAACAACTGGGAGCAGGTCAGGACCTAGATCGGCCGTCTGTTGCTTCAGGCGGCACTTTCGGCTAGAGTAGCGGACTCTTGGAGAGACCTATGCACATCCGTTTCTTTTTATTGGTGCTGCTGAGCGGTATCCTGACAGCCGAGGTTGTGCCGCACGAGGCGCAGGCCTGGCTGCCTGATCGGTACCGCCTGGACGAGGGATTGCGCCTGAGCTCTCCTCTGTTGCTTGCGCTGTCGGGGGCCGAACCGGCGGAGCCTTCGGCCAGTGACCCGCCCATTGGAGCCACCCTGGACTCCACCCTCCGCATCGACGGGTCCACCCCCTCTTCCCCGCCTGTGGTGGAAAGCGCGCCGGGCACTGCGTTGCTCGAAGTCACGACGACTGACCCGCTCGAGGCCGTGGAGGAAACGCTCGATTTCGACGTTCCGATCGTACGGACGCGCAAGATCGACAAGCACATCCAGTTTTTCACCTTCCATATCCGCGATCGTTTCGAGCTCTGGCTGCACCGGCTGGAACGCCACCGGCCGATGATCGAGCAGATCTTCGCAGAGTTCGACCTGCCAGCGGACCTAATCTTCCTCTCGCTGGTGGAGAGCGGCTTCAATACAAACGCCGTGTCCAGGTCCAAAGCGGTCGGACCGTGGCAGTTCATCAAGTCCACCGCCAAGACGTACGGCCTGCGGGTCGATAACTGGATCGACGAGCGACGAGATCCCGTCAAATCCACCCTGGCCGCCGCCCAATATCTGCGCGACCTATACCACCTCTTCGGCTCCTGGCCGCTGGCGATGGCCGCGTACAACGCCGGCGAGCGGAAGGTCGGCCGCGCGCTCGCCCGCGCCCACGCTGACGATTACTGGGATCTCACCGATACCAAGCTGATCAAGCGCGAAACCAAGGAGTACGTGCCCCGGTTTCTTGCCGCGACCCTCATCGCCAAAGACCCGAGCCGGTACGGGTTTCTGATCAACCCGCAAACTCCGGTCGAGTACGAGGAAGCGGTCTTCACGAGGCCGATCCACTTGCGGGTGGCGGCCAAAGCCGCCGGCGTGACTTACCAGGAGTTGAAGGCCCTGAACCCGGAGCTTCGCAAAGACCTGACCCCGCCGTATCCTACCTACCGCTTGAAGGTTCCGGTGGGGAGCAAGGACCTGCTGCTAAGCAACCTGGCGACGTACCCGGACTGGAAGCATGTCCAGGCGACGCGCTATCAGGTCCGCCGCGGGGAGACCCTGCTCCACATCGCGACTCGTCACCATACCTCGCTCTCGGCGATCCAAGAGGCCAACGCCTTGGACAAGTCCTACAAGCCGAAGCCTGGCGAGTGGCTCCTCATCCCCAAACCGGTCAAGGCCAAGTCGTAATTCACCCTCACGCTACTGCCGAGGCACTTCAAAGACATACACCCCGTTGGCTGCATAGAGCAGCCGCAGGGCTTGTGGAAGCTCCCTGAGGCGACGCTCGTCCTCTGGGGCAGCTTCCCCTGAAAAAGCCAGGACGCCATATTTTTCATGCACGCGCCGAAACTCGTGGACGTTGAGGACCACATGAGTGATCCCTTCCGCAGACAGCCTCCGAATGAGAGACTCAGCGGACGTTTCCTCGTGAACCCAGCGAGAGAGCGGGTGAGCATCAATCGGGTGCGGCGCGACCGCGTCGCGAGAGAAGTAATAGGGTCGAGTCTCACCGATGAACAGCAGTCGCACGTCACGTGGCAGGGTCTCACGCACGAACCGAGCAGCAGGAAAATGGTCGAGGACCCGAGCGAGGTAGGCGTCGCCTTTCTCGCGCCCCAGCGCTACATTCACAGAGGAAAAGACAGTCGTGTGTTGATTGATAAACTGCCACGCCCCCCCGCTCCCGGCAACCAGTAGCATGACCAGCACTAGCCCTTGAGCGGTCTTGCGGAACTGCACACAGAGCCCAGCTAGGACTGCCAAACCGAGCATAAACGCCGGCGCAAAGAACCGAGTGGTCGGCGTCGTCATGACCCACCCGGCTCCGGCCACCAACACAAAGCCAGCTGCTGCGTCCCCGAGTAGCCGCGCGTGACCTCGAAGGCCTGCCAGGCGAGAGGCGACCGGCAACGCCAGGAGCCCACAGGTCGAGAGGACCGCCAGCGTGCCCACGTCCGACGCAGAGCCAAAGCGTTCGGGATGTAGCACCAGATCAAGCGGAAGGCGAAGCAACCCCATCCACCCCAGGCTCCCAGGCGTTCCGTATGGGAGATCCGCCAACAAACGGGCCTGGCTTTCCCTACTCCAGGGCTGCCCGTCGAGCAGACTATAAAACATGGGATAGACAGGGTTGCCCGTATGGACGAAGGCCCGTATCAACCAGGGCGTCACCATGAGCAACGCGATCACTGTAGCCCGGCTGAGTGCCCCAAGCGGCCATCCAGCCATGCGCGCGGCGACCAGGGCCGCGGCCACCCAGTACAATCCGGAGAGCTTGCTCGAGGCGACCCAGCCAAGCACAAGCCCCAAGGCTAGCCAAGAGTGTGGGTGCGGGAGGGGCGTCTCCGGGGTCCCCTCCCGCTCCAATCGTTGTGCCGGAACAGCCGCGATCACGACGGCACTGCAAAGCAGTCCGACGGCCTGGCTGGTCTCTGCAAACGACAACGTCCCGAGAAACCAGACCATGGGTGAGGCAGCGAATGCACACGCGATGAAAGACGGCGCCCACACCGCGACCCTAGGCCACACCATAGCTTCGACAATGGCCCAGACAGCCAGAAAACACATGACCCACAGAGCAAACTGGATGGCCCGAGCCCCGAGGTCACCGCCCAAGACCAATCCCCACGCCAACAACAGATCCGACGCATGTGGCATCAGGGTGAAAACGACCCAGGGCAGGGTGAGCAGTTCGCCGGTCGCGAGGACCCGTTGGGGGATGACCAGATGATAGACCAGTTCGTCATAAAAGGTGGGCGGGATCGTCGCCCAGAGCCAAGCCACAAGCCACGCCACCCCCAGCAGGCATCCTCCGACTCCAGCGGCCGCAGACCCACGGAGTGAGCGAAAGTGAAAGCCTGCGCGGATGGCACAGACGGACCCGTACGCGATGGTTAGAAGCGTACCCAGCCCGGCCAGCCAGAGCACCCTACTCAGCGCGCTCAGGAAGGTTACCAACGACAAGCACGCCAGCCCTACACCCATGCGTGCTGACAGCACGACCATCGGCGGATGATCACCCCCCGCCACGAGGCCACCGACGGCTCGATCGACCAGCGCGCCAGCTCCGTAGGCCGCGCAGCAGAAAACTATCGGCACCACCAACAGCCACAGCCGGGATGGGTCCACTAACGCGGTTCCGAGAACGACCACGCCGGCCGCGCCAAAGAGGACCAGCGCGTGGCTACACGGTGAGTGTCGATTGGGATGGTCCGTACTCATTGCATCCCAGGATCGTTGCCCACCGCCCCTGAGACGTACATGCTGGAATCAGGCTTACCTCTGAGGTGGCGGAGGAGTGGGCGCCGGAGACTCGACAGCGGGCTGGACGGCTTTTCGTGCATCGAGGGTCTTGATGCGAACGGATGCCTCGGTCGCGAAGGGGGAGGACGGGTGGTCCTTTACGATTTGCTGGTAATACGCCAGCGCGCCCTCCGGTCGGTTCAGCAGTTCGTTGATCTTGCCGAGCTCGTAGAGCGCGTGATCCTTGTTGGAGGCGCTCGCCATCTGCACGATCGCGGTCAACGTCTTTTCTGCCTCGTCCAGCTTGCCCTGCGCCAGTTGCGCGTAGGCCATGCGCTGATAGACCAGTGGGACGAGGAGCCGGTTAGCGCCGTATCGGGCCAGAAAATCCTGGTAGGCCTTGATGGCGCCGTCCCAGTCATTGCGCTCGCTTAAGGCATTCCCCAACAGATACGCTGCATGAGGCGTGACTGAGCTGTTCGGAAAGTCGTTGAGGATCTTCCGGAACGTCTCGATGGACTTCTGCAAGTCCTCCGGACGGCGCGGTGCAGGAGGCGCTCCCGTTCGCGACGGCTCGGATGCATGTTGGGTCGCTTCGTAGAACAGGTCGGCTGCGGCACGGTCATCCTGCTGGCGCATCCACAGGAAGCTCCCGACCGTTGCGCCCGCCAGGACGGCCACCGCCACCCCGGCGACGAGCCAGCGCATATTCTCCTTCGCCTGGCGGGCCGCCTGCTCGACGGAATCGACAAGTTGGGCTGGATCGGTCGATTCCTTCCGATATTTCTTGATCTTGAACATCCTGATCCAGTAACGGTCCTCAATCGCGGTCCCTTATACCAGTTTGTCCTTGCCTCTTTCCAGACCCACGTCTAGAATTCTCCCTCTGTGTGCCGTGCAAGCACCAATACGTATGACTGAACGCGAGTGCCTGACAGCAAGCCTCCTGGCACTCGACGATCTGGAGAACTACTACCGATGGCTCGTCGAGGAAGTCCGTCCGTTCTTCGGGGAGCGGCTGGTCGAAATCGGGGCTGGCATCGGCACCTTCACCACGTGGATCGTGCGCTCGCATGTGTCCTGCCACCCGACGGCGCGATTGGAGGTCTTCGAGCCGGAGGGCAACCTCTACCAGCATCTGCGCAAGCGGTTGGAGACCGCCCACCCCGATCTACTGCAGGCAGGCCGCTTGCGGACAACCAACGGGGTCTTCCGCTCGTCCCCGGAACGGTTTGACACCGTCATCATGATCAATGTCCTCGAACACATTGAGGACGATCAGGCCTCAATTCGCGCCGCCTACCACGCGCTCGTGCCGGGCGGCAAGTTTGTCGTGTTCGTGCCGGCTCTGCCGTGGCTCTATAGCGCGCTTGACAGGGAGGTCGGCCACTTCCGGCGCTACGAGAAGCCGCACTTGGAGAGGTTGCTGCGCGCCGGGAGATTTGATGTGGTCAAGTCCAAATACATGGACTGCATAGGGGTGCTGCCCTGGTACCTCCTGAATGTCGTTGGGAGGCGCACGTCCATCAACCCCCACCTCGCGCATCTTTACGATACGTGGTTCGTCCCGGTCACCCGGTGGATTGAAGGTCTCCGGAATCCGTGGTTCGGGAAAAATGTCCTGATCGTGGCGCGAAAGAATGCTGCCGGTGACTCGTAGCCCAGTGAGATCGCCTTCACATGCCTGCACTTGATGTGAAGCCCAGCGCTCCTGAGAAGAACAACGCACTGATACGCCTGCCCACGTGGCTCGCTGTGACGGTCCTGATGGGTATCACGCTCGCGTTCTACCACAGGCTCTGGTTGCCGGGCCTGGTGCTCGTCAAGCGCGACGCCCTGCGATTCTTTCTCCCGATCAAGCAGTATCTCGTTGAGCGCCTCTCGGCCGGGGAACTGCCGCAGTGGTTCCCCTACGATGCTCTAGGGCGACCGTTCATCGGAGCCACGCACACCGGTGTCTTTCATCCCTTCACAGCGCTGTTCTTCCTCTTCCCCGTCCCGGACGCGTACCGCGCCTCGATCCTAATTTCCTGCCTGCTGGCGTCTCTCGGAGCGTTCGTGCTAGGACGTCTGCTCCGCTTCTTGCCAGCGGGAGCCTTGCTCGCCGGAATCGCGTTTGCGCTCTCAGGCTATATCGTCTCGCTCACCGAGAACATTCAGTACCTCTACTCGATCTGCATGCTGCCGCTTTTCTGCGCCGCGCTCGAAAAAGCTCTCTCTGGCGACCGCGCGTGGGTCGTGGCACCAGCCGTCGTCTGGGCCACCGTGTTCCTCAACGGCGACGTGCAGACGGGATATTACTACGGTTTCATCGCGCTGGCCTGGATGGCGGCGCGGGCGCCTGGGCTCTATCGTGATGCAGGTCTGCGCCTGGCGCTGACCGTGGCCCTTACGATTGTGTTGTCGGGCATCCAACTTGGACCGTCGTGGACAGTCTTCATGGGGAGCGAGCGCACGCGCCCTGACCTGTTCTTTGAGCAGGCATTGCTCTGGTCAACCCATCCGCTGCGGCTGGTGACCGTCCTGGCCGGTCCGGTTGGTGAGCAGGTGAGCCCGCCTCTCATGGCCAGCACATTTTTCAATAGTGAATTCCACAGCTTTTTGGCGGACAGTCTCTATCTTGGCGTCCCTGTAACGGGACTGGCTTTGCTCGGAGCGTGGGGCCGCCGTGATCTCCGCGTACTTGTCCTACTTGGCAGCCTCGCACTGCTCCTTGCGCTTGGACGCTACGGCGGCCTTTACGAAATCTTCTATAAAGTGGTGCCGCTCTGGTCGGCGTTCCGTTACCCTGAGAAACTGATGGGCGTGGTCTCGTTCACCGCCGCCATGCTTGCGGGAGCAGGACTCGATGCGTTATGGGCCAGGAAAGGGTCGCCGGCTCCCTGGCTCGCGATGGCGGTTCTGTGCGCGACCGTTGGATTCGCGCTTCGTACCGAAGTCGTTGCTGTTTGGACGGCTGCCCACTTCGGAGCAGCGCCGGGTTTGGCTCGCGAGGTCACAAGTTCGGCGGCCCTCGCATTCTTGTACAGCGCGGCTGTCACGCTGAGCGCGTGGCTGATCACGGCCGGCGTCCAGAAACAGGTGTTGCGGGAAGCAATTGCACTCCCCTTGCTGGTGCTGCTCGTCACGCTCGATCTGGCGCGTGCAAACCTGTGGGCCTACAACACCGGCCCCGCTGAAGTCGCGACGTTCACGCCCCCGCTCGCCGAGGCCCTTAGAGCGCAGGAGGAGAACATGGGCCCTGGACATTTCCGAGTGGTCTCTACCTTCGAGCGTACCCTTGTGGTGCCTCAAGAAACTATGCCGGCGCTTGGTTTCTATGGATCCGTATCGGTGGAGCGCCGCCAGGCGCTCGATGTCGAGCACAATGCCACCTTTCACCTCGAAAGCGCCATGCCGTATCTGGCTGGTTACAGCACACAGTTCGCGGAAACCATGAACAAGCGGATGGGGTTCGCAGCCGCGGCGCGCCTCAATGTGACTTACTACATCGGCCGGCGATACCATTTGAAAAGTCCGAGGCTCGCCGGCACTCTCGTGGCCGAACTCCCACCCTACGATCTCGTGCTGTTTCGCAATCCGATTCCCGCCAAGTCACGCGCGTATCTGTCGCGGCGACCGGAACGGGCCGCGACACCGGTTGACCCTGTGGCCCTGTTCACAAGGCCCGATTACCTGAGCAGCGAGGTGGATGTGATCGAGGCACCTGAAGAGACGTTACCGGGACCTTCGACGGAAGGAGTTGCCCAGATAGAGCGGTACGAGCCTGAAGTGGTGCGGGTGTGGGTCAAGGCCGCGCAGCCAGCCGTTTTGATACTGCTGGACGCCTTCGATCAGGGCTGGACCGCGAAGCTCGAGAGCGGCCTCGTACTTCCCATCATGCGGGCCAACGCGCTGGTTCGCGCTGTCGCGGTACCAGCGGGGACGCACCTGGTCACGTTTTCCTACAAGACCCCGTTGCTGAAGGCCGGCGCCGCAGCGTCACTGGTAGGCTGCCTATTGTGCACCGGACTGATCACCCACGCCTGGTGGAGACGCAGACATCCTGCAGGACCTTGTCGATGAGTCCGCCCGCGCCCCCGGAGGTTCACTCTTTCAAACTGGCTGCCAAGACGAGGACCGTCCTGGCCGTCATCGTCCTTCTCGGTCTCACACTCGCCTTCTATTATGGGCTCTGGCTACCTGGCCTCGTGCTCATCAAACGTGACGCCTATGGGTTTTGGCTCCCACTCAAGCAGCATATGATCGAGCGGCTGGCAGCAGGCGAGCTACCGCAATGGTTCCCTTACGAGGCGCTCGGGCGCCCCTTCATCGGAACTGCCGCCACAGGCATCTTCCATCCCTTCACCGTGCTCTATTTCCTCCTCCCCGCACCCGATGCGTATCGTGCCTCGACGCTCTTGTCGTGTCTGGTGGCAGCGGTCGGGGCCTTCACGCTAGGACGCACATTGAAGTTTTCGCGTGTGGGCGCCTTAGTTGCCGGCGTGGCGTTCGCACTCTCCGGCTATGTCGTGTCGTTCACTGAGCACCTCATTTACCTGTATTCGATTTGCGTCCTGCCGTTCTTCTGTGCCGCGCTGGAGAAAGCCCTCACGGGGACCCGCGCATGGACAGTGGCGCCTGCGGTCGTGTGGGCGACGGTGTTTCTCCTCGGCGACGGACAGACGGGATATTACTTCGGCTTCATCGCGCTGCTTTGGACGGCGGCGCGCGCGCCGGGTCCTCTACGTGAAGCATGTCTCCGGCTGTTGCTCGTGGGAAGCCTCGCGGTCCTGCTTGCAAGCGTGCAACTCGCGCCTGCGGCAGTGGTATTCCTGAGCAGCCACCGAATGCAGCCCGAACTGTTCCAAAATGAGGCGCTCTACTGGTCAACCCACCCTCTGCGGTTATTGACCATCCTGGCCGCGCCAGTCGGTGAAAACGCCAATCCAGTGGACGTAGGGCGAATATTCTTCGGCACACCTCAGCGGGGGTCCGTGGGAGGGATGTTGGCGGACAGCCTCTACCTTGGAGTTCCCATGATGGGGCTTGCGCTCCTTGGCGGTTGGCACCGCCGTGACCTGCGCGTGCTGGCCCTGCTTGGTGGGTTCGCGCTTCTCCTCGCGCTCGGGCAGTTCGGTGGTCTTTACGCAGTTTTCTACAACGTGGTCCCACTCTGGTCGGCGTTCCGGTATCCTGAGAAGTGGATGGGCATGGTCTCGTTCGCTGCGGCCATTCTCGCCGGAGCCGGGATTGACGCGCTGCGTGCAGGAAAAGGCAGCCCTACGCCGTGGCTCGCGATGGCAATCCTCTGCGCCAGCATCTGGCTCGGACTGCGCACGGAAGCCGCGAGCGCGTGGACAGCCCTACATTTTGGCGCGGCGGAATCCCTGGCTGGCGAAATGACCGGCTCGGCTGCGCTTGCGTTCCTTTACAGCGCGGGAGCATCGCTCGGTGTGTGGATGGTCGTCCTTGGAGCTCGGAACGGGCAGCTCCACGAAGCGGTTCTTCTCAGCGCCCTTGTGGCGATTCTCACGCTAGACCTCGGGCGTGCTAACTTTTCTGCCTACCGCACTGGCCCTGTCGAAGCCGCCATGTTCATTCCCCCACTCGCTCAGGCCATCGCAGCGCGGGAGGGCGGGCTAGCCCCTGGTCGTTTCCGCCTAATCCCGATCCGCGAATCCAAGCACATGGTACGGAAAAGTCTACGACTTCTCTTAGGACAGGAAGCCGAGTCGGTAGTGCGCAGGCAGGCACTCGACGTGGAGCATAACGTCCAGTTCCATCTCGAGACGACCCACGCCTCTCTTCCCGGTTACAACAGGGCGCTCATAACCATGCTCCCGGAGAAGCCAAGGACCGAGGTGGCCGCAAGGTTCAACGTCACCTATTTCACCGGTCCAAGGTCTTATCTGCGGGACTCGCGTTACACAACAACGTTCGTGGTCGGCCTTTCTGACTACGACCTCGCGCTGTACCAAAATCCAGCCCAGGCCAAACCGCGCGCCTATCTGTCGCTGAAACCGGAGCGCGTCGATTCGCCCGTCGATCCAGCGGCCTTGGCCATGCGATCAGATTTCTTGAGCGGCGAGGTGGATGTGATTGAGACATCTGCAGTGACGTTACCAGGACCTGCGCGAGCAGGCAAGGCAGTGATCGAGCGCTATGCGCCCGAAGAGGTGCGCGTGCGGGTGGAGACCCCACAGCCAGCGGTGCTCATCCTGCTCGACGCCTTCGATCAGGGCTGGACCGCGACGCTCGAGAGCGGCCTCGTACTTCGCATCATGCGGGCCAACGCGCTGGTCCGAGCGGTCGTCGTGCCGGCGGGCGTCCATACCATCACGTTCCGGTACGAGACCCCGCTGTTGTGGGCGGGGGCTGGAGCTTCACTGACGGGGTGTCTGATCTGTGTGGCGATGATCGCGCGCGCCCCGTGGGAACGGAGGCATCCCTCGGAGAAGAATGCATGAGCCCGCCCGCACTCCCGGAGGTCTCCCATTCCAGGTCAGCACCCCGCGCCAGGACCACTGCCACGAACGCCTTGGCCATCGCAGTCCTCCTTGGTATCACGCTTGCCTTCTATCACGGCCTCTGGCTGCCGGGCCTCTTGCTGATCAAACGAGACGCCTACGGAGTTTTTCTCCCGCTCAAGCAGCATCTGATCGAGCGGCTCTCGGTCGGTGAACTCCCGCAGTGGTTCCCCTACGACGCCCTGGGTCGCCCCTTCATCGGCGTAGCCGCCACCGGGGTGTTTCACCCATTCACGGCACTCTATTTCTTCCTCTCCATCCCCGACGCGTATCGCGCCTCCACGATGCTCTCCTGCCTACTGGCCGCCCTTGGCGCTTTCCTGCTGGGACGCGTCCTCCGCTTTTCGCACACGGGAGCCCTGCTAACTGGCATCGTATTCGCGCTCTCGGGCTACATTGTGTCGCTCACCGACAACATTGTGTATCTGTACTCTATTTGCGTGCTGCCGCTCTTCTGCGCCGCCCTTGAAAAGGCCCTCGTAGGCGCCCGCGCTTGGACGGTAGGGCCTGCAGTGGTCTGGGCATCAGTGTTCCTGAACGGCGATGTGCAGACGGGATATTATTTCGGCTTCATTGCGCTGCTGTGGACAGCGGCACGCGTGGAAGATTCCTATCGTGAAGCAGGACTCCGTTTGGTGCTTATCGGCGGTCTCGCAGCCCTGCTCGCCGGCATTCAGCTCGCACCGGCGTGGGCCGTGTTCGTGGACAGCGAGCGCACGCAACCGGCCCTGTTCCAGAAACAGGCCGTGACTTGGTCGACCCACCCGCTCCGGTTGGTGACTATGGTGGCATCTCCGATCGGCGAGCGCGCGGATACTGTGGAGATGGGGCGCTTCTTTTTCGGGAACGCGAACCGCGGCCAATGGGCGGAGAGCCTCTACGTAGGGGTTCCAGTGGCGGGGCTGGCCCTCCTCGGATCCTGGTGGCGGCGCGACCTGCTAGCGCTTCCCCTGCTCGGAAGCCTCGCCCTGCTCCTAGCGCTCGGACGTTTCGGCGGCCTCTATGAAGTCTTCTCCCATGTGGTGCCGTTCTGGTCGGTGTTCCGCTACCCCGAGAAGCTCATGGGTGTGGCCTCGTTCGCGGTGGCCATGCTCGCGGGGGCTGGACTCGACGCACTGCGTGCCGGGAAGGGTCGCCCGACGCCGTGGCTTGTCGTCGCGGGCCTGTTCGGCATGGCAGCCATCGGCCTGCACACCGAAGCCATCAGTGCCTGGTCGGCGGCTCGCTTCGACATGCCGGAGGCCCTGGCCTCCAAGGTGACCGGCTCCGCAGCACGCGCATTCCTCTTCAGCGCGGTCACGGCGCTGGGCCTATGGCTAGCCGTCCTCGCCGCTCAGCGTGGCTGGCTCCGCCAAACGTTGTTCCTCCTCACAGTTGTAGCCCTCGTCGCCCTCGACCTCTGGCGGGCGAATTTTGACGCATACCATCTGGGGCCCGCGGAGGCCGCCGCTTTCACGCCGCCGCTCGCCAAGGTCCTCCAGGCAAGGGAAGGTCAGCTGGCGGCCGGTCGCTTCAGGATTGTCACGATCAGCAGCGAGAGCCGGTTTGTGTTCCGCCTGCCCGAACACGTCGATCGTCTGCTGGGGGCCGAGGGACCAGGGTCGGTGCGTCGCCGGCAGGGGCTTGATCTGGAGCACAATGCGCTGTTTCATATCGAGTCGGCCAATCACTACCTGCCCGGCTTCAACGCGGCGCTTGCGATACTGCCTCGGCAGCCGAAAGGCATAGAGACGACCGCGCGGTACAACATCAAGTACTTCATCGGGCCACGGCTTCACACCAGGGACCCGCGCCTGGCCGGCATGCTCGTGGCCGAACTCCTGGATTACGACCTCGCGCTGTTCCGGAATCCTGTGCCTGTCAAACCGCGCGCCTATCTCTCCCGCCGACCGGAAGGCACGGCCTCGCCGGTGGATCCTGCGACGCTGACCGCGCGGGCGGATTTCCTGAGCGGCGAGGTGGATGTGATTGAGACATCTGCAGTGACGTTACCAGGACCTGCGCGAGCAGGCAAGGCAGTGATCGAGCGCTATGCGCCCGAAGAGGTGCGCGTGCGGGTGGAGACCCCACAGCCAGCGGTGCTCATCCTGCTCGACGCCTTCGATCAGGGCTGGACCGCGACGCTCGAGAGCGGCCTCGTACTTCGCATCATGCGGGCCAACGCGCTGGTCCGAGCGGTCGTCGTGCCGGCGGGCGTCCATACCATCACGTTCCGGTACGAGACCCCGCTGTTGTGGGCGGGGGCTGGAGCTTCACTGACGGGGTGTCTGATCTGTGTGGCGATGATCACGCGCGCACGCGGGGGAACACGCAAGAGCCAGAGCACTCCATGAGTATCATCACTCCCGAAAGAAACCCTAGCGCCGCGCGCAGAGTCATTGCCCGAGTGTGGTCGCCGACAGGACTCGCGATGGCGGTGCTCTGCGTCATCACGCTCGCCTTCTACCATGGACTCTGGCTGCCCGACTTGGTGCTGATTAAGCGGGATGCCTTTCTCTTCTACCTCCCGATTAAACAGTCCATGATGGAGCGGCTTGCGGCCGGCGCGCTGCCGCAATGGTTCCCGTACGAGGCGTTAGGCCGCCCGTTCATCGGAGTGACCGTCACGGGGGTCTTCCATCCTTTCACAATGCTCTATTTTCTTTTCCCGGTGCATGACGCCTATCGCGCCGCGACGCTTCTGTCGTGTCTGCTGGCCGCGCTCGGGGCTTTTGCGCTCGGACGGATGCTGGCGTTGTCACGCACGGGGGCCATGGTCGCCAGCATCTCGTTTACACTCTCCGGTTATCTTGTATCAGCCCTCGTCAATATCGTCTATCTATACTCGTTGTGTGTGCTCCCGCTCTTCATCGCGGCAGTCGAGAAGACCCGCAGAGACGGCCGTGCATGGACGGTGGCGCCGGCAGTCATCTGGGCAACTGTCTTTCTGAATGGTGACGTGCAGACAGGATATTATTACGGCTTCATCGCGCTGCTGTGGACAGCGGCACGCAAGGAATGCTCCTATCGTGAAGCGGGACTCCGTTTGGTGCT
The DNA here is from genome assembly GCA_964610095.1 of uncultured Nitrospirales bacterium. GTDB lineage: Bacteria > Nitrospirota > Nitrospiria > Nitrospirales > NS-4 > NS-12. Next base: position 16,050 of record CAZSUT010000018.1, read on the forward strand.
TATCGGCGGTCTCGCAGCCCTGCTTGCCAGCATTCAGCTCGCACCGACGTGGGCGGTCTTTATGAGCAGCAGCCGCGCACAGCCTGCCCAATTCCATGAGCAGGCTGTGCAGTGGTCGACCCATCCGTTACGATTGTTCACCATATTGGCCTCCCCGGTCATCGAAAAGGCTGATCCCGTGGTCGTGGCACGCGTTTTTCTCGGAAGCCCAAAGTGGGGCCTATGGGCCGATAGCCTCTACCTGGGAGTTCCCGTGATCGGGCTGGCGTTCCTGGGAGCCTGGCAGCGCCGGGACCTACGAGTCTTGGCCTTGCTCGGCTGCTTGGCCCTGTTTCTTTCGCTCGGACGGTTCGGTGGCCTCTACGATGCTTTCTACCATCTTGTGCCGTTGTGGTCGGCGTTCCGCTTCCCCGAGAAACTCATGGGCGTATTCTCCTTCACGATGGCAATGCTTGCAGGGGCGGGACTCGACGCGTTACGGGCGGGAAAGGGATACCATGCACCATGGCTTGTCGGCGCAATCCTATGCGCGTGCGCTGGTCTCATATTTCGCTCAGAAGCTATCAGCGCATGGACGGCTGCCAGCTTCGAAGCACCACCAGCGCTGGCCCATGAGGTGACCGACGCGACAGCGTACGCCTTCCTCTTCAGCGCAGTTGCTTCTCTCGGCATGTGGCTGGTCATTACCGGAGCTGCAAAAGGATGGCTACGCGAAGCGCTTGTCCTCGCGACCCTTCCAGCGATCATCGCGCTCGACCTTGCGCATGCCAACATTAAGGTTTACGGCACAGCACCTGCCGAAGCTGCCTGGTTCGAACCTCCCCTTGTCCGGGCCCTGAGGGCGCGTGAAGGAACCTTGATGCCAGGCCGTTTCCGCCTCATTTCGACCCTGGACTCGAAATACGTCGTGCCCAAACACATCTATCGCCTCTTGGGCTATGAGTCCGATGCGGTGGTGGGACGGCAGGCTCTCTATCCAGAGCACAATGCCCAGTTTCACCTCGAGGCAGTGGATGGGCATCTTCCCGGCTACAGCATGGCGCTGAGCGCCATGCTGCCGAAGCAGACTGGGGTAGAGGTCACCGGACGTTTCAATGTGACCTATTACATTGGTCAAAGAAGCTACCTCCAATCGCCGCAGTTTGCCAATTCGCTGGTGGCCGTCGTTCCCGATTATGACCTCGCACTGTTCCGCAATCCTGTTCCGCCCAAACCGCGCGCCTATCTGTCGCGGAGACCGGAACGTGCAACCTCGCCGGTCGATCCCTTGGCACTGCGTCAGCGGCCCGATTTTCTAAGCGGGGACGTGGATGTGATCGAGGCGCCTGAAGAGACGTTACCGGGACCCGCGACGGAAGGAGTTGCTCAGATAGAGCGCTACGAGCCCGAAGAGGTACGGGTGCGGGTAGAAACCCCGCAGCCAGCGGTGCTCATCCTGCTGGACGCCTTCGATCAGGGCTGGACGGCTACGCTCGAGAACGGCGCTGAGATGCCGATCCTCCGCGCCAATGTCCTCGTCCGGGCGGTCGTCGTGCCGGCGGGCGTCCATACCATCACGTTCAGGTATGAGACGCCGCTGCTGCGCGCGGGCGTGGCGGTCTCCCTCGCAGGAATGCTGCTCTGCCTGGGCATGATCGTGCACGCCGGTTGGCGAAGGCGTTCGAACCTCGGTGTGCCGTAACGGCCGGCGCGGTTGACATGCAGGCAGTCACACGGTATGAGGGGACCCATGTACCGCTCCCGCTTGGATGCCCTAGCCCGGCGCTCCCTCCTCCGACGACTGCGCACGATCGACTCCGCGCCCGGCGCCGAGGTCGAACTGGAAGGACGCCGGATTCTTCTCTTCTCCTCCAATAATTACCTGGACCTCGCCACCCATCCTCGGGTGACCGAAGCCGCCATCAACGCCATCCGCCGCTACGGCGTCGGGGCGGGGGCCTCGCGGCTGATGTCCGGGAGTCTGCGCCCCCATCGGGAGCTGGAAGAGCGCCTGGCGGCTTTCAAACGTGTCGAGGCCGCTCTGGTGTTCCCGACCGGATACCAAGCCAATCTGGGCCTGATCACCACGCTGGCGGAAGACTGCTCGGTCTTCTACGCCGACCGGCTCTGCCACGCGAGCTTGATCGACGCATGCCGCCTCTGCGACGCTCCGCTGCGGGTGTATCGCCACCGGGATCATGCGCAGCTCACGCGGCTCCTTCAACGCGGGCGGGCTCCCCGCCCCGCATTGGTAGTCACGGACGGCGTGTTCAGCATGGACGGGGATCTGGCTCCGCTTCCCGAGCTCGACAAGGCGGCGGAGCAGGCCGGCGCCACCGTGGTCGTGGACGACGCGCACGGGACCGGCGTCATGGGCACGACCGGTCGGGGGACGGTGGAGCACTTCGGTCTGGAGGGCCGGCCGCTAGTGCAGATGGGGACCCTCAGCAAGGCGCTTGGCGGGCTCGGCGGCTTCGTTGCGGGGTCTCGAGACCTGATCGCGTACCTGGTGAACCGGGCGCGCGCCTTCATCTACACGACGGCGCTCCCGCCCGCGCTGGCCGCGGCTGCCATTGCGGCGCTTGACGTGATTGAAGACGAACCGGAGCGGCGGGAGCGGTTGTGGGCCCTGCGCCGACGCCTTCACGACGGCGTTAGGCAGGCGGGCTTCGACACCCTGGACAGCCGCACGCCGATCATTCCGCTTCTGATCGGAGACGCCGAGGCGGCACTCCGCCTCTCTGAGGCCCTGCTGTCACACGGCATCTATGCGCCGGCCATCCGCCCTCCGACGGTGCCCGTTGGCACCAGTCGCATCCGCCTGAGCGTGACGGCCGGCCATACGCCGGCCCAGATTGATCACCTGCTGGAGGTCTTGCAGAAGATCTGCGCGTCGGACGACGGCCTGCGGGAGAGACTTAGTGGCGCGCCCCCACCGCCCTCTTGAGCGCATAGTTTTCCAGTTCCTCGCTCACGTAGGTGACCTCGCCGCGGGTCTCCAGCACGGGCGGGGCTTCGATCTCCTCCACGTACTTCACGAGCCCGACGCCGCGGGCGAACCAGCTCGTGATCCGGTCGCGGCTCGTGATGACGCGTCGGTCCTTCGTCAGGGATATCACGATGGTCATCGTGGCATCAATCTGGAGAGCATCGTTGAAAGTGCCGGCGGGCACCGTCACCGGCGTGTGCGCTACGACTCGGACATCCGCCACGACGTCCGCCCGCTCATGACGGCCATCGCCGTCCAGATCCACCTGCATGTCCACATCCCGCTTCTCGAGCTGCCGGAAGGTGCCGTTCATGACCAGGGGGAACGCCAGCACCCGGTAGGGGATTAGCTGCTGTTCAAACGGCGTGGTAGGCTGGCTGCCATAATAGGTGATCCCCGTCTTATCCCGGTGGAAGAACCCGTCGGTCGGCCCCTTGTTCGCCTGGTTGGTCTCCCGGAAGATCTTGACGGTTTCGCCCTTGATGTTGGTCGTGCCGATGGCGGACACTTCATTCGAAAAAGTCGCTTCGGCGACCCGCTCGATCGTGTCCGTGCGGGTGCGGCCGCGATAGCGCCAGATGCTGCCGATCTCGTCCGGGAAATACTCCTCGGTGTTTTGAATCTCCTTGAGGACGGGATTGTTGCCGGCCGCATCGAGCCCTGCCGAGGGCAAAACGCACCCGGCGCTGACGACCAGCACTGCGATGAAGGCACTCTGACGCACGGGAGAGGTAACGTAGCACAACCCATCCGCGCCATCAAGGCATGCTATAATCCCTGCCTTTGCGAGGACTACGTGGAATCCAGGGGATCGTCCGAGAGCCGTGTGGTGCTGGTGACCGGGGCTTCCCGGGGGCTCGGCCGCGCCATTGCGGTCGGCTTCGGAGGCGGCGGCGCTCGCGTGGTCGTCAACTACCGGACGAACGCCGAAGAGGCCGACCGGACGGTCAAGGCTGTCGAAGACGCAGGCGGCTCCGCGTTCGCCTATCAGGCCGACGTCCGGGACGCGAAGAACGTCGCAGCGATGGTGTCGGCCGCAGTGGATCAGTGGCACCGGCTGGACGTGCTGGTCTGCAACGCGGCGGCCTCCGACGACAGTTTGCTCCTCCGCCTCTCGAATGAGGCCTGGGACAGAGTCCTCGCCACCACGTTGACCGGCGTTTTTCTCTGCCTGCAGAGCGCAGGTGCCGTCATGCAGGCTCAAGGCGACGGTTCCGTGATCCTCATCGGGTCCTTCTCGGCACTCCAGGGACGAGCCGGCCAGGCGCCCTACGCAGCCGCTAAGGCAGGCCTCCTCGGGCTCCTGCGGAGTGTCGCGCGCGAATGGGGACTGGCGAACGTGCGCGTCAACATGGTCCTGCCGGGCTGGCATGCCACGGCCCTCACCGGCTATCGTGACGACCCAGCGCCGGCGCCGTTCGAGCCAGCCCTCGGACGGAGCACGACCATCGACGCCGTGGCCGCCTTCGTGGTGGCGCTGGCAGCCATGCGCGATGTCTCCGGTCAGGTCTTCAACCTCGACAGTCGGATCCCACCCTTTTGACCCGTCCCGTACAGGCAGCCTGCGGCGTCTTCGTCACTGCCACGGACACCGGCGTCGGCAAGACGCTGGTCATGGCCACCGTGGCGTCGGCGCTGAAAGAGCAGGGCGTCAACGCCGGGGTTATGAAGCCGATCGTCACGGGACCGGCCGACGGACACGCGCTCTCCGACCCGGACTGGCTGCTCTCTGTCACGGAGGCCCGGGATGCGCCCGACCTCGTCGCGCCCTATCGCTTCCGGGTCGCGGCGGCGCCGCTCGTCGCCGCCGCCCATGCCAATGTCACGATCGACTTGACGCGCATCACGCAGGGGCTCAAGACCCTGTCGGCTCGCCATGACTGCATGCTTGTGGAAGGCATCGGCGGCGTGCTCGTCCCCATTACCACTGACCTCTTCGTTGTGGATTTGATCAAGGGCCTAGGGCTGCCGGTGCTCCTCGTGGCCCGTGCCGGCCTTGGCAGCATCAATCATACCCTGCTGACGCTGGACTGCCTACGAACCCGTGGTGTGCCGATCCTGGGGCTGGTCTTCAACCACTCGGTCAGACCGCCGGCGGCTCCGGACGAAAGCGACACGATCCCGACCATCCTGCGGCTCTCGCACATCCGCTCGTTTGGCGAATTGCCGTATTGCGAGGGGCTTCCTGCAACGTGGCCGCGACATCGGGACGCGCTCATCACCCGACTCGACATCCAGGGACTGCTGGATGCACTCGGCCTGCGAAAGCTGGCTTGAGGTCCGGCAGAGAAAA
>CAZSUT010000018.1:21410-25512 GCA_964610095.1 uncultured Nitrospirales bacterium
GGACTGCTGGATGCACTCGGCCTGCGAAAGCTGGCTTGAGGTCCGGCAGAGAAAATTAATGGAGGATTTGTGTCATGGCTCAATCGGCTGAGGAAAGACGAACTGCGCCACGCCATTCGTACGCGTACCCTGTCACCTACATGGGAAAGGTCAGCACGCCGGGAGCGCCGAGCCAGGAAGTGCCCTTTCAGGGGAAGATCATTGACCTCAGTAACGGCGGGATCGGCATGGAGACGAGGGGGCACTCGTTTCTGGAGATCGGCTCGCTGGTCCGGACCTGGATTCCGATGTCCTCTGTTCCGGTGAACATGCCGGTGCTCACCCGCGTGCAGTGGGTGAAGGACAAGGGCCCCGGCGCCAGCCAGCTCGTTGGCCTGATATTCGTCCTGTAGAAGACTATTCTTCCTCGTGCCCGATCAACTCCTCGATCTTCGCCCCAACGTCCTTGGCCGCCATGAGGGACTCGCCAACCAGGATGGCCCGGACGCCCGCCTTGGCCACTCGCTTCACGTCGTCCCGTGTGAAGATTCCGCTCTCGCTCACAATCAGCTTGTTCCCGGGAATGCGCTTGGCCAGCCGAAGCGTCACATCAAGGGCTGTCACGAACGTGGTCAGGTCGCGGTTGTTGATTCCGATGATCCGGGTTTCGGGAAGCCGTTCGAGCACCAGATCCAGCTCCCGCTCATGGTGCACCTCAAGCAGCACGTCCAAGTCGAACGCCTGCCGAGCCAGATGGTAGAAGTCGATGAGTTGGACGCGATCCAGCGCCGCGACGATCAGGAGCACGGCATCCGCGAGATGCGCCCGCGCCTCGTAGAACTGGAGCTCGTCCACCATGAACTCTTTGTTGAGCGCAGGCAGTGGCACCTGCTCGCGGATCGCGCGCAGGTGGTCGAGACTGCCCTGGAAAAATTCCTTGTCAGTCAGGACGGAGAGCGCGGTGGCCCCGTGCTTGTGATAGGTCTGGGCGATCGTGAGAGGATCAAAGTTCTCGCAGAGGATCCCCCTGCTGGGCGAGGCCTTTTTGACTTCGGCGATCAGCCGCGGCGATTCTGCCTGCGGAGTGCTGGTCGTATGGGACGGGCCGGTGAGGGCCTGATAGAAGCCGATCGGCGCCGGCGCATCGCGGATCCTCGCCTTCAGATCGGCGAGATAGCGGGCGTTCTTCTTCTCTTTGACCTCCTGCCTTTTGTGCTCCAGTATTTTGTCGAGAATCATAGTCTAAATGCGTTGATTGTCACCCTGAACGAAGTGAAGGGTCTCACCAGTGAAACCGAGATTCTTCGCTTCGCTCAGAATGACAGCCCTCTGGGCCGGCTATTTGTTTGTCCATTTGACAAGGCGCTCCAGCTTGTCCATCGCCGCCCCGGACTGGATGATCGTCCGCGCCAGCGCCACTCCCTCCTGCAAGGTCGCTGCCTTCCCGCACGCGACCAGCGCCGGCGCGGCATTGATGAGGACGAGTTGCTGGCGCGGGCCCTCGCGCCCGGACAGGATGTCCCGGGTAATCCGCGCGTTCTCATCCGCGTCCCCTCCTTCCAAATCCTTGGCGCGCACCCGCTGCAGCCCGAAATCGCGGGGCTCAACCATGTAGCTGGTGAGCCGGCCCGCCTTGCCCTCGGAGACGCGCGTCCGGTCCGCCAGCGTGATCTCATCCAGCCCGTCCATGCCGTGCACCACGTAGCAGTGCCGTCCCCCCAGCCGCATCAGCACATTCGCCAGCAGGTCCGTGAGGGCCTCGTGGTACACGCCGACGATCTGGATGGACGCCCCGGCGGGATTGGTCAGAGGCCCCAGCAGATTGAAGATCGTGCGGACGCCGATCTCATGGCGCGGGCCCACGGCGTGTTTCATGGCGCCGTGAAACAGCGGCGCGAAGAGAAACCCTATGCCGATCTCGTTCACACACTCTTCGGCCCGCTCGGGTGGCAGATCGAGGCGCACCCCCAGAGCCTTCAGCACGTCCGCGCTGCCCGAGCGCGAGGAAACCGCGCGGTTGCCATGCTTGGCCACGGTGATCCCCGCACCCGCCACCACGAACGCGACCGCTGTGGACACGTTGAAGGTCGCCCCCCCATCCCCGCCCGTCCCGCAGGTGTCCACGATTACCGGATCGTTCGCGCGGATGCGCACGGCCTTCGCCCGCATGGCACGAGCGGAGCCCGTGATCTCGTCCACCGTTTCCCCCTTCATGCGAAGCGCGGTGACATAGGCCGCTATCTGCGCTGGCGTAGCCTGCCCCTCCATGATTTCGCGCATGGCGGCTTCGGCTTCGGCCTCCGTCAGGCCCTGCCGGTCCACAACTTTGGCGATGGCGTCTTTGATCATAGGTGGAGACTAGCGCGACAAGAAGTTGCGGAGCAGGTCCTTGCCCGGCTGCGTCAGGATGGACTCCGGATGGAACTGCACCCCTTCGACCGGAAGGGTCCGGTGGCGCAAGCCCATGATCTCGCCCTCGGCGGTCTCGGCAGAGATTTCCAGGCAGGACGGCAGCGTTTCCCGCTTGACGATCAGGGAGTGATAGCGCGTCGCCTCAAACGGGTTCGGCAGGTCCTTGAAGATCGTCTTGCCGTCATGCTTGATCTCGGACGTCTTTCCGTGCATCAGGCGTTCCGCGCGGACCACGTCGCCGCCGAAGGCCTCGCCGATGCTCTGGTGACCCAGGCACACGCCCAGGATCGGCACGGTCCCGGCCAGCCGTTTGATGGTCTCGATGGACACCCCCGCTTCCTTCGGCGTGCACGGGCCCGGCGAGATCACGATCCGCGAAGGCTTGAGCGCAGCGATCTCGTCCACCGTCATCGCATCGTTGCGGACGACCCGTACGTCCTCCCCGAGCTCGCCCAGGTACTGGACCAGGTTGTAGGTGAAGGAATCGTAGTTGTCGATCACGAGCAACATGAGCGTTAATCGAGGCCGCGCTCGGCCATCTCCACGGCCCGCATCATGGCCTTGGCCTTATTGCAGGTCTCTACGTACTCGGCCTCGGGATCCGAATCTGCGACGATGCCGGCGCCCGCCTGGATGAAGGCCTGGTGTCCCCTGATCACCACGGTGCGGATGTTGATGCACGTGTCCATATTGCCCGAAAACCCAAAGTACCCGACCGCGCCCGCGTACGGCCCCCGGCGCGACGGCTCCAGTTCCTCGATGATCTCCATGGCGCGGATCTTCGGCGCGCCGGACACCGTGCCAGCCGGAAAGCACGCCCGCAGCACGTCATAGGCGTCCCGCCCAGGCGCCAGCCGACCTTCCACCTGTGAGACCAGATGCATGACGTGCGAGTACTGCTCGACGACCATGAAGTCCTTCACGCGGACGGTGCCGGGCCGCGCCACCCGCCCCACGTCGTTGCGCCCCAGATCCACCAGCATCACATGCTCGGCGCGCTCCTTGGCATTGGCCAGCAGTTCCTCCTGCAAGGCCCGGTCCTCCTCCTCAGTGACGCCGCGCCGGCGAGTCCCGGCGATCGGCCGCATCTGCACCAGGTCATCCTCGCACCGGACCAGCACCTCCGGCGACGCGCCCACCAGCTCCACCTCGGGAAACCGGAGATAGTACATGTATGGCGAGGGGTTGATGACCCGCAGGGCCCGGTAGATGTCAAACGGCCGGGCCCGAATCGACGCCTGCCACCGCTGCGAAAGCACGCCCTGAAAGATGTCGCCGGCCTTGATGTACTCCTTCGTCTGCATCACCATCTTCTCGAAGTCCGCCTTGTTCATGTTGGAGGTGAAGGCTAGCGGCCGCCTGGGAGCGGGCTTGCGCGGGGCAGGCCGGCGGCCTGTGCGCAGCCGCGCGATCATCTCGTCGATCCGCCGGACCGCATCGGCATAGGCCCTCTTGTAGTCCCGATCCTCGACGTGCGCGTTGGCCACGACCCGGATCGTCTGCGCCACGTTGTCGAAGACCAGCAGCGTGTCGGTGAACAGGAAGCACATCAGGGGCAGCCCCAGCACGTCTTGACGGACTAACGGAAGCCGCTCGAACTAGCGGACGACATCGAAGCTAAGATACCCCACCGCCCCACCGCAGAACCGTGACTGCCCGCGTACACCGACGGGTCGTTACTCCCCATTGAAACGTCGGAGGCAGAGACGCA
>CAZSUT010000018.1:25522-36196 GCA_964610095.1 uncultured Nitrospirales bacterium
CCCCCGCTCGCGAGAACCGTGGCGTCCCGGGTACCTCGACCGGCCGGTCCTCCGCCAGGAGATCGCGGAGGCAGGCCAGCACGTCGTCCTTCACAGGAATCCGGCGACGGCGGCGGCCGGCTGACAGCACCACTTCGCGGTCGCTGCCGTGCAACAGAATCGGCGAGCCACTCCCCAAAAACGAGTAGCGCGCCCACTTCTCACCACCCTCGACGCTCTCCAGCAGATAGCTGCACGGGCCGCGGTCGATCTTGGCGAGCGCCGAGACCGGCGTCTCGAAGTCGGCCAGAACCTCGCGGGAAACTGGAATCAAGTTCCCCTGTTTGGCCAGTGCGCAAAACTCTTTGAAATCAGGGACGTAGCCGCCTGGATGCATGCGGCCACGGTAGCACAGGCTTCCTTGGCGAGTCTACCGATAGCCTACCGTTCGTAGAAATCCTTTTCTGGAGTGTCGTCGATGTCATCCGCTTCATGCCCGCCGGCGCCTTCGCCTTCCAGACGCTCCTCCAGATCGGCCACGCGGTTCCATACCGCTTCGACCTTCTCATCCAGCCGCGCCAAGCGGTCAGCGACCAACTTGTCCTGATCGCGACGAACCGCGCCCCCGTCGTGGCCACCACCCGGGCGCTGGCTGAGTACGGCCTTGATCGCCTCCACCTCGCGGGCGAGGCGCTTGACTTCCGCAGCTAAGTCAGTCGACCCGCCGGCATGGACGGCAATATGTCGGGCCTTTCCTCCTGTGGGGGCCCCCTTCACGGCTTTGCCCCTCCCCTTGACAGGCATCGCTCTCCTTCCTCCTCCCGTCTCAGCGATACGCAGGCTACGGCGTCAACCACCCGTGGTCGGCAAAACTTACGTACTCTTGGTCCCCGATAATAACGTGGTCAAGAACCCGAATGCCAATGATCTCCCCGGCCGAGACGAGGCGGTGGGTCAAGGCCCAGTCTTCCGGACTCGCCTCCGGATCTCCACTCGGGTGATTGTGCACGAAGATGACTGCCGCTGCCGACTCTCTGATGGCCGAGACGAAGGCTTCCCGCGGATGCACGATACTCAGCGTCAAGCTCCCCTCTGACACCGTCACATCCCGAATGATGGCGTTCTTGCCGTCCAGCAAGACCGCCTTGAAGACCTCCCGGCGAAGGTCCCGCATGAGGGGACGATAGTGACGGAACACATCCTGGCTGGACGTCACCCGCTGTCCCGTGGACAGCGGAGCGGCCATGGCCCGTTTCCCGATTTCCATCGCCGCTTTGATGAGAGCGGCCTTGGCCGGCCCGACCGCGGGCACGGCGCAGAGTTCCCTGGCGCTCATCCGGCTGACACCTGGCAAGCCGTCGTGCCGATCCAATAGGGCGACACCGACATCCAGCGCCGTCCAGCCCTCGCACCCGGTTCCTAGCAGAATGGCAAGAAGCTGGCCATCCGTCAAGGTCTCTGGGCCGTACCGAAGGAGCCGCTCGCGGGGCCGCTCATCCGGAGGCCAGGTCTCGATTCCCATTGCTTTCCCCATGTCATCATTTCCCTGCAAGTCTGTGTACCCACTTACACACCCGATGAACATTTTTGACACAGGGAAGGTCCGTTAGGTTAAACCGGTAGGACCGTCACCTCTCATAACTCTATGAAATTCCGAGAGCTGCGTTTTGGGCACCTACCTTGCCTTCCTGCGGGGCAGCGGATCTCCGACCACCGACAGGAGGACAGGACGATGCAATGCAGGAAGTGCAAAGGGCTCATGGTCAGGGAACGGTTTTCAGACTATTTCCTGATCGTCTATGCCTGGAAGTGCATCAACTGCGGGGCGATCGTGGATTCCACCATCACCCATAATCAGAAAAAGCGGCCTGCGCCTGCGGATGCTCCCCGCGAGACTGTCTCCCAGTAACCCACCGCTCGTCTTCCCGGCGTCGCCCACATAACAGGGAGGCCTCTCCTCTCGCGCCTGTTGTCTTCCCTTATCGTGCCGCTCGCCGTGTTGTCAAGCCGCCTCAGTTGTGCAAACCACAGCGGACCGTGTTAGACTCGCAGCGATCATGCGTATCATCGGCGGCACATCACGCGGACGTCGCTTGTCAGGGCCCAGCGGCACGGCGATCCGTCCCACGGCGGACCAGGTAAAAGAGGCCCTCTTCAATATCCTCGCGGACCGGATCGTCGGCGCGCGCTTCCTCGATCTCTTCGCAGGGACCGGCAACATCGGCCTCGAGGCGCTGAGCCGCAGGGCCACGCGGGCGACATTCGTGGAGTCCAACCCCACTGTGTGCCGCCTGCTGGAGGCCAACGTCCGTCGGTTCGGTTTCGAGCGGGTGGCCGAGATCCATCCCGTTCCCGTGTCCCGCTTCCTGAAGTACGCGCGCGGACTGGCTTACGACATCATTTTTCTCGATCCGCCGTACCAGACACAGGACGCGCAACGGGTCTTGCCATCATTGGGAAGCGATGCTATCATCCCCCCGCACGGCGTGGTCGTTGTCGAGCACTTCCATAAAACCCACCTGAACGATCGGATCGGACATTTGGTTCTCGTGAAAACGTACCGGTACGGGGACACCTGTCTGTCGGTGTACCAGCGCGATCAGGTTGAGGCCTCGGCATGAGGATCGGCGTCTATCCGGGCACGTTCGACCCGATCACCAACGGGCACGTGGACCTCATCAGCCGGGGCCTGCGTCTGTTCGACAAGATCTACGTGGCCGTGGCCGCGAACCCGCAAAAGCATCCGGTGCTGGCCCTGGACGAGCGGGTGGAGTTGGTGCGCCTCGCCACCAAAGAGATTCCCCGAGTCGAAGTAGAGCCGTTCCACGGGCTCTTGGTGGACTTCGTCCACCAGCGGGGGGCCCACGCGGTGATCCGGGGGCTCCGGGCCGTGTCGGACTTCGAGTTCGAGCTGCAGATGGCGCTCATGAATCGCAACCTGGACGAGAGCGTGGAGACCGTCTTCCTCATGCCCAGCCAGGAATACATCTATCTGACGTCAACGATCATCAAGGAAGTGGCCCGGCTCGGCGGCGACCTCACCGGCCTGGTGCACCCGGAGATCGCCCGTCGGCTTGGAGATCGCCTGCGAGGCGCCGCCCGATGAAGCTCGCGCAGCGGGTCGGACGAACCTCGCCCTCCCCGACACTCCGCATCACCGCCGAAGCCAAAGCGATGGCCGCCCGGGGCGTGGATGTGATCGACTTCGCCTCCGGCGAGCCGGACTTCGACACGCCGTTGCCGGTCAAGGAAGCGGGCATCGCGGCCATTCGCAGCGGCTTCACGAAATACACCGCCGCGGGCGGCATCGACGAACTCAAGCTGGCGGTCGTCGAGAAGCTCCGGCGCGATCAGGGGCTCACCTACGACACGTCGCAGGTGCTGATCTCCTGCGGCGCGAAGCACACCCTTTACAACCTGGCACAGGCCCTGTTCGAGTCCGGCGACGAGGTGATCATCCCGTCTCCCTACTGGGTCTCGTTCCCAGAGCAGGTGCTGCTCAACGACGCCACGCCGGTGTTGGTCTCCACGGAAGAGCGACGCGGCTTTCGTTTGACGGGGGAACTCCTGGCGCAGCACGTGACGCCTCGCACGAAGGCCGTCGTGGTCAATACCCCGTGCAACCCGACCGGCTCGGTCTACGACCGCCGGACACTCGAAGGCATCGCTGAGGTCGCGCTCCGCCACAACCTGCTCATCATCTCGGACGAGATCTACGAGAAACTGCTGTACGACGGGCTCACGCACGTGAGCATTGCCTCGCTGGGGCCCGAGGTCCAGGCCCGCACCGTCGTGGTAAACGGCGTGTCCAAGGCCTACGCGATGACCGGGTGGCGGATTGGCTACGCCGCAGGGCCGAAAGACCTGATCACCGCCATGACGACGGTGCAGAGCCAGAGCACGTCCAACCCCACGTCAATCGCCCAGAAGGCGGCGGTCGCGGCGTTGAACCAAGGCGACGCGTTCATCAAGGAGATGGTCGAGGAGTTCGACCAGCGGCGGCGGGTCATGGTCGAACGATTGAACAAAATCCCAGGCGTGACCTGCGCGAAGCCGAACGGCGCGTTCTATGCCTTCCCGCACGTCGTCCGGCTGATCGGCCGACGGGGGCCCGAGGGCCCGCTCACATCCGCGATCGCGCTGGCGGCCTATCTCTTACAAGAGGCCCGGACCGTCATGGTCCCTGGTGAGGTCTTCGGAGCCCCGGAGCATTTGCGCATCTCCTACGCCACGAGCATGCCGAAAATTGTCGAGGGACTGAACCGCGTCGAGGAGGCCGTCCGCCGGCTGAAGTGATCGCCCGTGAGCCGGGGCTTGACGGTGGCGGGGACAGGGCTTACTGAATCAGCACGATGCCGATCTACGAATACGGATGCGAGGCGGGGCACCGCTTTGAAGTCACGCAGAAGGTGAGCGACCCTCCGCTCACTAAGTGCCAGGTGTGTGCGCTGCCGGTGTCCAAGCTCATCTCCCCGCCGGCCATTTCGTTCAAGGGAGCCGGCTGGTACGTCACGGACTACTCGAACAAGCTCAAGCCCCCGTCGAAGGACGGGAAGTCCGAGAGCACAGCCAGCTCGTCGTCTCCCACCCCTACCCCGTCTTCATCCACCAGCGGCTCCACCGGATCCGGCTCGGACCCGGCCAAACCGTCAGGGTCATCCGGCTCCTGACCCTCGGACGCGAGCCCAGTTCTATTTCTTGCTCTTGCTCCTGGCCGGCTTACCTTTATTCTTCAATTTGGCCTGGGCGTCCGCCAGCGCCGCCTGGAGCTGATCCACCCGGGCTTGGAGGTCGGCCTGGGCTTTCGCCATCTGATCAGATTTGGTCTTGCAGTCCTCAGCCGCTTGGGACACATCCGCCACCTTCTTGAGCAAGGCGCTCCTTTCCGCATCCGCGGCTTTGACCTTCGCCTCCAGTTCCCCAATCTGCTGTTGCAGCGCCGGCGGCCACCAGTCGCACCCGCTCAACCCGATCAGGCATGCCGCCAGCGCGATCGCTCCGACTACCCGTGCTTTGTCGCTCATTCGTCCCTCCTCTACGTTGGCACTCCGTACGCCCGTCACAGCCGAGACCCCTGCTCTTCGGACACCTCAGGCGGCGCCTCCCGTCCCGCTGGCGCCCCGCGTCCGATCTGAAACTTCTCCAGCCTGTACTGCATCGTCTTGTAGGTCAAGCCCAGCATCTTCGCCGCCTTGGCGATGACCCCGTTGCTCCGCGCCATCGCCGTTTCGAGAAGCTTACGTTCGAACCCCTCAAGCGAAAAGCCCTCGGCCGGCAGCTCGAAATCGAGCTGGGTGAGCGGAGTCACGCGCGACCGCACTCCCGCCGGGAGATCGCCGACATCGATCCGCTCGGCATCGCACAGCAGGACGGCGCGTTCGATGACCGATTCCAGCTCCCGCACGTTGCCAGGCCACGGGTAGTCCACCAGCAGGCGCAACGCTCCGTTCGTCACGCCCTTGACGGTCTTGCCCGATGCGGCGGCGTACTTCTTCAGAAAATGGCCGACCAGTTCCGGAATGTCCGTGGCCCGCTCCCGCAGCGTCGGCACGTGGATCGAAACCACGTTGAGCCGGTAGTAGAGGTCTTCCCGAAAGGTTCCCTGTTTGATGGCCGTCGCCAGCTTGCGGTTCGTGGCCGCCACCACCCGGACGTCCACCTTGATGTCTTCCCGCCCGCCGATCCGGCGGATTTCCTTCTCTTGGAGCACGCGCAGCAACTTCGCCTGGAGGGGGAGGCTCAGGTCGCCGATCTCATCCAGGAACAGGGTGCCCTGGTCCACGGCCTCGAAGAGGCCGATCTGCCGCGCCTGGGCCCCAGTGAAGGCGCCTTTTTCG
The DNA here is from genome assembly GCA_964610095.1 of uncultured Nitrospirales bacterium. Lineage (GTDB taxonomy): Bacteria > Nitrospirota > Nitrospiria > Nitrospirales > NS-4 > NS-12. Next base: position 31,339 of record CAZSUT010000018.1, read on the forward strand.
TGCCCGAACAGCTCGCTCTCGATCAGGGTCTCCGGCACGGCCGCGCAGTTGAGCGCCCGGAACGGACGGGGCGCGCGGGGGCTGTGCGCGTGCAGGGCCCGCGCGACGAGCTCCTTGCCAGTGCCGCTCTCGCCCGTGATGAGGACAGTCGCTTGGCTGGGGGCCACCTTCTTGATGGTGCGAGATAGCTCCTCCATCAATGGATGGTGGCCGATGATGTTTTCGACTCTGAACGTGTCGTGGAGTTGTTGCTGGAGCCGCCGGTTCTCCTTGACGAGGTGCAGTCGTTCGAAGGCACGCGCGATCGTGATCAGCAGCTCTTCCCGGTCCACTGGCTTGGTGAGGTAATCAAAGGCGCCCTTCTTCATCGCCTGGACCGCGGACCCGATCGTCCCGTAGGCCGTGACGAGGATGACGAGCGCCTCGGAATCCAGTTTTATGAGCTCTTCCAGCAACGCCAGGCCGTCGCGCTCAGGCATTGAGAGGTCGGTCACGACGACGTCTGCCTGGTGGTTCCGGTACGCGGAGAGGGCCTGTGAGACGTTGGACGCAGTCTCGACCGTGTACCCCTCGCCTTCCAGGACCACCGTCAGGATGTCCCGCTGGGGTTTCTCGTCATCCACAACCAGGACGTGGCCGACAGTGATCATGCCGCCACCTCGACGCGTTCCACCGGCAGGCTGATCACCACGTCGGTGCCTTCCTTGGGGCGGCTGCGGACGCTGATCCGGCCCCGATGCTCCTCGACGATCTTCTTAGTGATCGCCAGCCCCAAACCGATCCCCAGCTTCTTGGTCGTGAAATACGGATTGAAGATGCGGTTGAGGTCTTCCTCGCTGATGCCGGGTCCGGTATCCGAGATGATGACCTCGACAGTCCCGTTGGGCTCAGGTGCGTGCCCCGCGCGCCTCGCCTCGGCGCAATGCTGGGTGGTGACGCACAACCGCCCGCCACCGGGCATCGCCTGAATGGCGTTCAGCACGACGTTCATGAGGCAGGTTTTGATCTGTACTGGATCGGCTTGCAGACGCGGGATGGGGGTCACTTCTGACACAGCGATGGCGATCCCCTGCTCGACGGCCTTCTGGTGCGCGAGCCCGACCACTTCCCGGATCAGCGCCGCCAGGTCCACGTCGCTCTTGTTGAGAGCCAGCGGCTTCCCGACCGTGAGGAAATTCTCGATCATGCCGTTCAAGCGGTGGATCTCTGCCTTGATATTGGACATCAGCGCCAGCACCTCGGCGGCGCCTTCGGGCCGCCCGCTGCCCAGCCGGGCCCGGATGTGGTCAATGCTGAGGTTCATGAAGTTCAAGGGATTTCGGATCTCGTGGGCGATGCCGGACGCCAGCTTGCCCACGGCGGACAAACGTTCGGCCTCTCGGAGGCGTTCTTCCAGTTCGCGGTGCTGGCGGAGCTTTTCCACCATCTCGTTGAAGCTACGGGTCAGCTCCGCGATCTCATCCTCGCCCTCGACCTCGATGGTCTTGGTGAGATCGCCGGCGGCGACGTGCTTGGCTGCCGTGACCACGTCATGGAGCGGCTGCGTATATTTTCGCGCGAGGTAGAGCGAGACCAGGATGCCGAGCGAAAAGATCACCACCGTGACGGCCACCCGCTTGTACAACGACGCCTTGGTCGTCTGCGCTACATCGTCCAAGGTGAACGTCACGTGGATGTACCCGAGGACCTCGTTGCCGTCCACCAACGGGGCCGTCACGTTGTATTCGCGTTGCCCCTTTGGAGTTACCGTGCTCTCCATCTTGCGGCCAGACGGTTGCGGCGACTGCGTACTGACGATGACCTCCTTCTTTTCCACATCCAGCAGCTTGATCTCTTTCACCCCTTTCTTCCCCAAACGGGCCATCAGTTTCTGAAAGGCGGCCGGGTCCGGTTCGCCGGACAACTGTTCGACGCTGACGGCCGTGGCGTTGGAGAGATCATTGATGCTCTCCTCCATCTCCTGAACGAGCGCCTGCTGGGACAGATAGGAGAAGAGGATGGACGCGGCGAGCGACATCACCAGGAGCGCGAGCATCATGATGACCAGTTTGGTGGTCAGACGGAGTCGGTGGAAGAGCTGGTTGTTGAGGGCGCGGAGCGTCGCCAGCATGATCAGGCCGTCCAGGAGGGAAGGACCGCGCGCAGCACGGACTGCGACACGCACCCTTCGCGAATGAGCCGCGGGGGGCTCACGGTCGTATCCACCACCGTGCTGGGGAGCCCTCCGGGCGTCGGGCCGCCGTTGAGGATCAAATCGACATCGGCCCCGAAGGCGCGCTCCACCTCTTCCGCCGTGGTCACCGGCGGATGCCCGGTGCGATTCGCGCTGGTGCCGGTCAGGGGGCCGCCAAACATTTCCAGCACCCGCTGCACGTCAGGATACGCCGAGAGCCGGACTCCGATGGTGCCCGTCCCCGCGGTGAGCACCGAGGGCACCGGCACCGCGGCTCGGAAGACGAGCGTCAGCGGGCCCGGCCAGCAGGCCTGCATCAGCCGCTCGGCGGCGGACGTGATCTCCGAGACCAGAGCCTGCAACTCGTGGCGGGAGCGGATGAGCACGAGGATGGGGCGCGTCTGCGGGGACCGTCCCTTCAGGTCGTACAAACGCTGGACGGCCGGGACGTTGAAGGGATCAACGCCCAGCCCATAGAAGGTTTCCGTGGGAAACGCAATGATGCCGCCGCCCCGGACCACATCGCCGGCGTCCCGGAGCGAGGACTCGGAGATGCGGCGACTCTGGATGGTCATCCCCATACGTGCGGCATTATACCATGGCTCGTGCCGTCACCGTTTGCTCAGGGCGTGCGCGCCGATGTCGGAACGGAAGTGCATCCCGTCGAAGCGGATCCGCCGCACGCCCTCATACGCCCGCTCGCGGGCGGCCGTGAGGGTAGTCCCGAGGCCAGTGACCCCCAGCACCCGGCCGCCGGCGGTCACGACGCCGCCAGCTGTGCTGGCGGTCCCGGCGTGGAAGACGAAAAGATCGTCTTGCCCTTCCGTCTCTGCGAGGCCGTGGATCGGGAGGCCCTTGGTCGGCGAGCCTGGATAGCCAGGCGCGGCCAGCACCACGCAGACCGCCGCGCGATCATGCCAGTCGACCGTGAGGCGGTCCAGCCGGTGCTCCGCCACTGCCGTCAGGATATCCACCAGGTCAGTCTTCAACAGGGGCAACACGACCTGGGCTTCCGGATCGCCCAGGCGCGCGTTGAACTCCAATACTTTCAATTCCCCGCGCACGATCATCAGCCCTGCGTAGAGCACGCCGTGAAAGGGGCTGCCGAGCCGGGAGAGGCCTTCAACGATTGGCTCCAGGATCGTGCGCCGGACCCGATCGACGAGATCGCGGGTGGCGATGGGCGCAGGCGCATAGGCGCCCATGCCCCCCGTGTTGGGTCCGGTATCGCCGTCCCCCACTCGCTTGTGGTCCTGCGCCGGCGAGAGGGGTACGACGGCCTTGCCGTCAGTGAAAGCCATCACGGTCAGTTCCATGCCGTCGAGAAACTCCTCGATCACCACCCGCGATCCGGCCTCACCGAACGCGTTGCGCTCCAGCATGGCACGGACCGCGTCGCGGGCCTCCGTCCGGGTGCCGGCGACGATCACACCCTTCCCCTGCGCCAACCCATCGGCCTTGACCACGATCGGCATGTCGTGCTGCTCGAGGTAGTTGAGGGCCGGGCCGACCGCCGTGAACGTCTGCGCGCCGGCGGTGGGGATGCCCAACCGGACCATCAGGTCCTTGGAGAACGCCTTACTCGCCTCGATGCGGGCGGCCGCCTTGTGCGGGCCGAAGATGAGCAGCTTGTCCTTGCGGAACTCATCCACGATGCCGGCAGCCAGGGGCGCTTCGGGCCCGATGACCGTGAGGTCGATGCGCTGACTGCTGGCGAAGTCACGCAAGCCGGCCAGATCGTCAGCCGCCAGCGGCACGCACTCGGCGATTCGCGCGATCCCCGGATTGCCCGGCGCGCAATAGAGCTTTGTCACCCGCGAGCTCTGGGCGACCTTCCAGGCAAGCGCATGCTCCCGCCCGCCTCCGCCGACAACCAAGATTTTCATACGTGATTCATGGAGAAGGCCGGTCCACTGTCATTGCGAGCGACGGTAGCCCTTTTGTCATTGCGAGCGAAGCGAAGCAATCTCAAGTGAGATCGCCACGGGGCTTCTCCCCTCGCGATGACTTGCCAACAACGAGATTGCTTCGGCTGGCTTCGCCAGCCTCGCAATGACAGGCGAGGGATCGCTGCGCTCCTCGCAATGACAACCAGGACTAATGTCGGAAGTGACGCATGCCCGTCAGCACCATGGCCATCTGGTGCTCGTCCACGGCCTTGATCACTTCCTCATCGCGGATGGAGCCGCCCGGCTGAATGACGGCCGTGATGCCCGCCTGGGCGGCGGCGTCGATGCCATCGCGGAACGGGAAAAAGGCGTCCGAGGCCATGACGCAGCCCTTCAGCGAGGCGCCCGCCTTCAGGGTCGCCAGCTTCACCGAGTCCACGCGGCTCATCTGCCCCGCGCCGATCCCGACCGTCCGATCGCGCCGGGCAAACACGATGGCGTTGGACTTGACATGTTTGCAGACTTTCCAGGCGAAGGCAAACGCAGCGTATTCCTCGTCGGTGGGCACCCGCTTCGAAGCTACTTTCAGCGCCTGCACGTCCGCGATCGCGCCAAGGTCCCGGTCCTGCAGGATCAGCCCGCCGACGATCTTTTTGAGATCGAGCAGGTCCGGTCCCGTGCGCACGGCGGTGCGGAGCTCGCCCACCGCCAGCAGGCGCAGGTCCTTCTTGCGCCTCAGTTCGGCCAGGGCGTCCTCGTCGAAGTCGGACGCCACGACCACTTCCACAAACGTTGC
>CAZSUT010000019.1:0-2517 GCA_964610095.1 uncultured Nitrospirales bacterium
TATGCGTACCGGCAGCAGATGGGGATCACGCTGATGGGTGGCCTCCTGGCCTGGCTCTTCATCATCCAGGCGGTGATGATCGGCGCGCTCTTCCTGACCGCTAATTATTACCTCTGGCAGGGCATGGATCGGATGCGCGGGGCCGAACGCTATCAGAAGTACATCAAGTACATGGTGTTCGTGCTCATCGTCTGCTTCATCGTCTGGCTGACACCGCACACGATGGTGATGACCCCGGCCGAGCTGAAAGCCATGGGCGGTCAGCAGCATCCGGTGCTGGGGAACTACGGAGTCATGTCCGCCAAGAACGGGGCCATCAACACCATCATCACGACGACGGTGTTGAGCTTCATCATGTATCAGAGGGGGAACAAGATCCCGACGGTGAAATGGGCCCCCTACGGGAACGCCTTCCTGTTTGGGTTGTTCACGATGGCCTATGTCAACATCATCTGGCTGGCCATTTACGGATACTACATCCCGGCCAATGTTCGAGTAGGCCTCTCCGTACCGCAGGTGGCCTCGACCTTGTCGTGTCTGTTCATAGGAGTGATCCTTAACTCGATAATGTTGAAGGGGGCAAAGGATGTGGGACCAATTGTGTGGGGACAGATTTCGGTCCGGGGGCAGTACGCCCTCATCATGCTGGCCACGTCCTTTACCTGGATGATGGGGCTCATGGGCTACATCCGGTCGTCCGTGCGGTTGTTCTGGCACGTCAATGAGATCATGCGGGACAACTCGCCGTGGGCTTTTACCCACACTATTGGGTTTGGCGCGAACATGATTTCGTTCAATGTATTGTTCTTCTGGTTGACGATCCTGTTCGTGTTCTGGCTCGGGTCGTTAGGTGTCAAGAAGGCTCCGGCCACCGCCCCGGTTGGGCAGAAGGTTCCGGTCCCGGCCGGGAGCCGCTAAACCTTAAATATCGAGTAATCACTGACAGAAGATGGATGCAAGCTCCGCCGCGAGGGAAAAACTCCTCGCGGCGGCCCTCTAAATGGAGGAGTGAATGTTTACTGGTAAGTTGTTGGGTGGCGTAACTGCAGCGGTCATTTTTGGTGCCATCGGGACGATTTTTTACTTCCTGCCGGAATCAGGCGCCGCCCAGTTGATGCGAAAGGCTTTTCACCTGGGATGGCCGGGCGGTCTTGTGATCGTCATCCTGATGCTGTACTTCCAATTCGGCCGGAAGAACGATCCTCGTCAGGGCGAGCTCGTGTTCAAGGGCGTGATCGGGCTTCTCGGCTACTCGATGCTCTTCATCGCAATCGCCAACTACGCCATGAACTTCAACGATGAGAGCCCCGGCGTCCCTGGCGAGCCGCGATTCCTGCCGGTTTCTCTCGTCATGTTTACGGTTTCCTGCTTCATGATGGCCATGTATTTCAAGGGCGTGCGGGTCCTCCTCCAGATCGGCGGCTTCATGTTCTTCGTGGCAGCCTGTCTGGCGGGGTTCGGGAACTGGCTGCCTCAGGTGAAAGCCGATCCGCCCCCCGCCGAGGAGAAAACCGCGGATGTCCGTCAGATGTCGGTTCAGGAACGAGCGGACCTCGGCGAGAAGATCATCTTCGGAGCTGTCGGGGCGAGCGGTACGCAAGGCGCCATCGGCAAGGGACAGTGCCCCCTCTGCCATGGCTTCCAGAAGGGCTTCCTCAGCGAACGGGCGCCCAACCTGTTCGGGATTCCGACTCGTGCCTTGGAGCGGCTCAAGGATCCCCGGTATGGCCAGGCTGACCCCAGCAAGCGAGACACGGTCCAGAAGGAGGCGTGTCCTGGCTGCGGGACGGCGAAGACGGCGGAGGAATATATCGCTGAATCGCACGTATGCCCTAACTGCTATGTGGTGGTGGGCTTCGGTGTGAAGGGGACGAATGATAAAGAGAGCCCCATGCCGGCGATTCACAAGCCGCCGATTGCTCTCAATTTCGACGAGTTCATCGCTGTCGACACGTGGCTGTTTGCCCGTGAAGGGACCGAACCTCCGACGCCGGAAGAGATCGAGAATGCGTATAAAAAGTTCATTCCGCAGTCAGAGTGGCCCAAGCCCGCAGGTGCTCCTGGAGCAGCTCCGGCAGGTCCAGCACCTGGCGCTCCGGTCGTCACAGGCGATGAGCCGGTCAATGAGATTTTCATGAAGGCGCTGTGCTTTGCGTGCCACACGATTCCGGGGATTCCCGGGGCGGTCGGTGCCGTGGGGCCTAAGCTCGTGGAAAAGACGAATGCGCCGAAGCGTCTGAAGGATCCGAATTACAAGGGTAACGCCACGACGGTCCGGGAATACATCATGGAGTCGATTCTCACTCCGAGTAAGTATGTGGTCCCCGGTTTCCCGGACAACGTCATGCCAAAGGACTTCGGGAAGAAGCTCAATGCCGCGGCGATCAATAAGGTCATTAACTATCTCTCGCAATTGGAAGAAGGGAAGAATCCGCCGAAAATCGAGTAGGCGGTAAGAAGAATCCTGATTTGACTGTGCACAAGATTTAGGAGATCAGACATGAGCGCATTATTCCC
>CAZSUT010000019.1:2617-36025 GCA_964610095.1 uncultured Nitrospirales bacterium
CTGATCGGAATCTTCATGTGGGTGTCCTCCACGGAAACATCCTGGCAGGATTTCCGTAAACCCTTCATCGCTGTGGCCGATGCAAAAACTCCGACGACGCAGATCATCCGGGCAGTCTCTGTTGTGTTGTTGCCCTTCCTCGTCGGCTTCCTTGGTTGGAACAACATGAAGCCGAGCATCGATGAGCCGATCGAGCTCCGCACGGTACACCCTGCGCCACCGGCAAGCACCAAGGTGCACGGCAAGACCTTCGTCCTCCAGACCGCGAGCAATCCGTATCGCGTGGATGACGACGGGAAATACTCCGATGTGGTCCAGAAGAAATACATTGACGGCAATCCGTGGGACGAGAAGGCGCCCCAATACTTGCAATACGTTCGGGAAGGCGGGCAGATCTTCTTCCAGAACTGCCACTTCTGCCACGGCGATAATCTGAACGGCCGGGGCATGTTTGCCTTTGCCTTCAACCCAATTCCAGCGAACTTCACGGATGCCGGGACGATCGCGCAGCTCCAGGAGACCTTCGTGTTCTGGCGCGTCTCGAAGGGCGGAATCGGCCTTCCTCGCGAAGCCTTCCCATGGGCCTCGGTCATGCCGCCGTGGGAACAGCACCTGACGATCGATGAGATCTGGAAGGTCATCCTGTTCGAATACTGGCATACAGGCTATTATCCAAGGACATGGGATTAATCGATCCCTACCAACTTAGAGGAATAGAGCAATGAACTGTTATCTCTTCAAAGGGACGCGAAAAGGGCTCATGATAGCCATCGCGGCGGTCGCCGTCGGATTGGGGGCCGGCGTCGCCGTTCTGTGGGCGACCGGCGATGTAAAGGCCGATAGCGGGTTGTCGCCTGGATTTATCAAAGGGACCAACCCTGCCAAGCCTGACCCCAACATGATTGAAGAAGGTAAGAAGATATATTTTCGCAAGTGTGTCTGGTGCCACGGGGTGGATGGATCGGGTGATGGCCCTGGCGCCGATCGGCTCTGGCCGCGTCCGCGCAACTTCAACCAGGGCACCTTCAAGATCCGGCATACAGCGAGCGGAGAGTTACCGCTGTTTGATCCCACGAAGCCGGTTGCTGGTCAGAATGACTTGTTTGATACTGTCACCCACGGATTGCCGGGTTCGGCTATGCCTCCTTGGGATGGCATCCTGACCGAACAGCAGCGCTTGCAGGTCCTGTCGTTCGTGACGACGCAGCTCGTGAAAGATCGGAAGTTCGACGACAAGACCGAGACCTTCAGCATCCTGGACATCAATAACAAGGATGCCTTGAAGCCGGTTCCCTACAGCAAGGAGAGCATCGAAAAAGGCGCCAACCTCTTTGTCGAGAAGAGGTGCATTGAGTGCCACGGGGCGGAGGGCCGCGGGGATGGTAACCCATTTAACCTCAAGGATGACTGGGGATTCCCGATCCAGCCGGCGAACATGCATAAGTGTTGGAATTTCCGGGGGAGCAGAGAAGATCCGTACAACGTGAAGAACATCTTCCGGACCTTCTCTACCGGCGTGAACGGGACGCCCATGCCGTCCTTCGCCGACAACACGACGGTTGAGGAGCGGTGGCACATCGCCAACTTTGTCAATTCGGTGTGCGAGCGTGAAAAAGAAGGCGATCCATTCTCGCCGCTGCTTCAGATGGATCCGCAGACGGCTAAGCCGAAAACCAATTTTGTCGTGCCTTCCGCTCCCATCGAAGGAGAAATTCCCGCGGATCCCAATGACAAGAAATGGCAGGATCGGCCTCGGCGGATCATCGGGATGGGTGGACAAATCACTCACAAGCCGCGGAACTTTGTCAACCGCATTGACGATCTCTGGATACAGTCCATGTACAACAAGAACGAGATTGCTTTCCTCTTTCGGTGGGACGACCGGACGAAGAGCCAGGTTGAGGCTGGCGTCACCGTGGTGCCCATTGAGGAAGCGCCTCCTGTAGCCGGTGAGGCGAATTCGATTGCGGCTAAGCAGAATACCTACACGGTGTACAACGACGCCGTGGCTATCCAGTTTCCAGCGAAGTGGCATGAGTACGCGCCCCCGGAAAAACCGCGGTTCCTGCATGGGGAAGAGAAGCGCCACGTCGATCTTTGGAAGTGGGAGGCCGACGGGACGCTGAAGGCCTATACCGGATCGGGGTGGGACAAGCCGCTGGAGGAGCGCCCAGGGGCGACCGAGAAGCTGAAGCTAGTCAAGGGCGAGTTCAAGGACGGGCGGTGGACCGTCCTCATGAAGCGTCCCCTTAATACAGATGACAAAGACGCGGATGTCCAGTTCGAAACGGGCAAGTACATTCCGACTGTCTTCTTCGCCTGGGACGGCCACAACGGCGATGCCGGGCTGAAGATGGCGGTGTCGGCTTTCTACTACACCATCCTGGAGCCGCCGGTTCCCATTGAGGCGAAAGTGTACCCGATTCTGATGGCGGTCGGCATGATTATCGCGGAAGGGTGGATCCTCCGCCGGCGGGCAACCAAAAGGGAGACGATGAAGAAGAAGTGATGGGCCGCCGAGCTGCCCGGTAAACGGGTGGGTGCGGATTCAAAGGGGGGTGGGCCGGCCCACCCCCCTTTTTTATTTTCTTGAGGGAGGTGTGAACTCGTGACCGGCCTGATCATCGCAGGGGGCAAGAGCCACCGGCTTGGCATCGACAAACGCTTTCTTGAGATCGGCGGGCGTCCCTGTATCCAGTGGGTCATCGATGCCTATCAGGGTCTCTTCAAGGAGGTTCTGATCGTCGCGGATGCGCCGGAACCATTCATGTCGCTGGGTGTCAAGGTCGTCGTGGACCTCATTCCGGGGCGCGCCACCCTTGGCGGGCTGTACACGGGCCTGCATTTCGCCACCCATGACCGGGTTTTCGCCGCCGCGAGCGACATGCCGTGGCTCTTGCCCGCCGCGATCCGCGTCGTCCTCGACCAAGCCCTGTCCGGCGACATCGTCATTCCGGACCTGGCTGGGAAGCTCCAGCCCATGCACGCTGTGTACGCGAAAACCTGCCTGCCGGTCCTCCGTTCCCTGGTCGAAGCCGGCCGTCTGAAGGTGCAGGACATCTGTATGAGTCCGCAGCTCCGGGTGCATCGGATTCCGGAGACCGCCTTCAGGGACGTGGACCCTGAGCTGCGCTCGTTTTTCAACATCAATACGCCTGAGGACCTTGCCAAGGCGAAAAAATGGATCGAGACTTGACCCGTCTAATCCTTGCGATGTGCGAGCGGTTATGTTAGATTGCAGCCCACTTTGGCGGCCCTCGGGGGGTTCTCGAGGGCCGCAGTTGTATGGGGTGTTTCGTCAATGTCGGTGGGGGTCGTGAGAGAGACAGTCCTCTCCACATTGCGGGAGGCTCTCGAAGACGCGCGGGCGTCGGGTGACCTGAAACTCACCACCGTACCCGCTCTGGTGCTTGACGTCCCGAAAAAAACGACATGGGGGGATCTCTCCACGACCGTGGCCATGAACCTGTCGGCCACGGAGCATCGGGCTCCCCGGGAGATCGCCGAGATCATCGCCGGGCGCTTGCGCTCACACTCGGAAGTGCTGGAGCGTATCGAGATAGCTCCCCCCGGCTACATTAATCTCACGGTCAAGCGAGATCTGTGGTTCCGGGTTCTAGCGGAGATCGAAGCGCAGGGGGAGCAGTACGGACGGTCGACGCTGGGACTGGGCCAGCGGGTGCTGCTGGAGTTCGTGAGCGCCAATCCCACGGGACCGCTGCACATGGGGCACGGGCGCGGCGCCGCCGTCGGCGGGGCGCTGGCTAACTTGCTCCGCAACGCGGGCTACGATGTCAGCACCGAGTACTATATCAACGACGCCGGCCGGCAAGTGCGGCTCATGGCTGCGTCGGTGACCGCAGTCTTCAAAAAGCAGCCTAGCCCCGAGGATGGCTATCTAGGCTTGTATATCACTGATCTAGCTAATCGGTTGCGCAACGAGCAACAAGCTGTTCCCAACGTCGCCGACTGGGCATGTGCTCAGTTGCTGGATGGCATCAAGACTGATCTACGAGCATTCAACATCACTTTCGACCGATGGTTCAGCGAACAAAAGGATCTGTTCGATTCAGGAGCGGTAGCCGACGCGCTCAAGGTACTCAAGGACAAAGGGCTGCTTGAAGAAAAGGACGGCGCCCTGTGGTTCCGGTCCACGGCTTTCGGAGACGACAAGGATCGCGTTGTTAGGAAACAGGACGACGAGTACACCTATCTTGCGTCCGACATCGCCTACCATAGAAATAAGCTCGCCCGCGGCTATGATCTTCTGATCAATATCTGGGGAGCCGATCATCATGGGTACATTCCCCGCATGCAGGCGGCTGTGGAGGCGTTCGGCTATCCGAAGGACCGATTGAAAGTCGTCCTGGTGCAGATCGTCAATCTGCTGCGTAGCGGGCAGCGCGTGACGATGTCGAAGCGAGCGGGCGAGCTAATCACCTTGCGGGAGGTAATCGAAGAGGTCGGCGCGGATGCCGCGAAGTTCATTTTCCTGACCAGGCGGGCCGACAGCCAGCTAGATTTCGATTTGGAGTTGGCCAAGCAGAAGTCCGCGGAGAATCCCGTCTACTATGTCCAATACGCGCATGCACGAGTGGCCAGCCTTTTTCGAGTTGCGGCCGAAAGAGGGATTGCGGTCCCGTCAACGCGCGAAGTGGATTGGAGCGTTCTCACTGCACAGGATGATTTGGAGTTGATCAAGCCCTTGGCGGAGTATCCCGCCTTGTTGGAAGCGAGCGCACAAGCGCTCGAGCCGCATAGGCTGACGTATTACCTTCAAGACCTTGCCGCCCGTCTCCATGCTTACTACTACAAGCACCGGATTCTCCCGCCCGCCCTGGAACAAGAGTTAGACAACCAGGATAATCTCAAAGCGTCTGCCCAGGAGGCCGATCAGGAACGAAAACGGGAAACGTTGACGCCGGCTCTGACTGCGGCCCGGCTCTGTCTCTTCCGCAACGTCCAGTTCGTGATCCGAAACGGCCTGGGCATACTTGGCGTGTCCGCTCCAGAAAGGATGTGATGGGCGCTCGCGGATTTCGGGTCTTGCAGCGGGAGGGACATTCACGGGCGCGCGTCGGCGAGCTCTGGACCGCGCACGGTGTGGTGCAGACCCCGGCGTTCATGCCGGTGGGCTCCCAGGCTACGGTCAAGGGGCTCTCTTCAGAGGACCTCGCCAGGCTGGGCTTCGAGATGGTCCTCTGCAACGCCTACCATCTCTACCTCCGGCCCGGCCATCAGCTGATCGCGGAGATGGGCGGCCTGCACCGATTTATGGGATGGGCGCGGGCGATCTTGACCGACAGCGGGGGCTACCAGGTGTTCAGTCTGGCGCCTCTCTGCAAGGTGTCGGAAGACGGCGTGACGTTCCAATCCCACCTGGACGGCTCGCTGCATCATCTGACGCCCGAGCGCGTGATCGAGATTCAGGAATCGCTCGGCGCCGATGTGGCCATGACCCTCGACGAATGCCTGCGGTATCCCGTGGCGGAGGACGCTGCTGAGGCTGCACTCATGCGAACAACGCAGTGGGCGCGGCGCAGTCGGGATGCGCGTCGCCGGTCCGATCAATTACTCTTCGGCATTATTCAAGGGGCGCATTATCCGGGCTTGCGCGCGCGGGCGGCGGTCGCGTTGGTGGAGATGGGGTTCGACGGGTATGCGCTCGGTGGCTTGAGCGTGGGGGAGGACAAAGAGGCAATGCACGTCGCGCTTGACGCTGCGGTGGCCGAGTTGCCGGAGTCCGCCCCACGATACCTAATGGGGGTGGGCACGCCGGAGGACCTCATCGAAGGAGTCGCCCGCGGCATGGATCTGTTCGACTGCGTCATGCCCACTCGTCATGGCCGGACGGGCTGGCTGTTCACCTCGTTTGGCCGTGTGTTGATAAAGAACGCCCAGTATGCGCGGGACGAATCGCCAGTGGATCCGACCTGCTCCTGCCTGGTCTGTCGCTCCTATTCGCGGGCGTACCTGCGACACCTCTTCCTGGCAAAAGAGATGCTCGGGGTTCGTCTCAATACCCTGCACAACCTCCATTACTTCGCGACCTTAATAACCGGCTTGCGGGATTCGGTCCGTCAAGGGCGGCTAGCCGAATTTCGGGACCAGTTTTATGCCAACCGGGAGGCGTGCCAGACATGACCGATATGTTCCTGATGGTGCTCGCGCAAGCCCCCACTCCGGCGCCCGCGCCGTCGGTCGGGGAGCAGCTCGCCCAGATGCTGCCGATGTTCGTGCTGATCGTCGTCATCTTTTACTTTGTGATTTACCGGCCGCAGAAGCAGCAGCGCGAAAAGCATCAGGCCCTGATCAGCCAGCTCAAGAAGGGAGACAAGGTAGTGACAAGCGGGGGGATCTGGGGAACAGTGACGAACGTCGGCAAGGAGACCGTGACCCTGCAGGTGGCCGAAAACGCCAAGATCAAGGTTGCCCGGGACCATATTCTCCGAGTGCGCGGGGATGAAGCGGATGACTGACAGGCTCCGTAGCCGTATATGAAACCCGTCGCGGGGCGCTTAATTCTGTTAAGCATCGCGGTGTTCGTGTCGCTGGTGTTCTTTTTGCCCTCCACGCCGCTGTTCTCCGCCATGCCGGAGTGGTGGAAGCAGCACCTCCCCAGCAAGGGCATCACGCTTGGCCTCGACCTGCAAGGCGGCATCCATTTGGTGCTGGAAGTGGAGGCCGAACGCGCGATCGAGATCAAGCTGGACCGAGACGTTTCCAACATGACGGAGCTCTTCGCCGAGAAGAAGCTCCAGATAGAGAGCGTCAAGCGGACCGGCCCGACCGAGATCACGGTCGCGCTCTCGGCAGCAGAGGCCAAGGATGCTGTCCTCAACCTGACCGATGACCAGTTTCCGATGTTGAGCGGGCGGTCATCCGGCGGTCGCACGCTGGTCCTTTCCCTGAAACCCGACGAAGCCGAGCGGATCAAGAAGGCGGCCGTCAGCCAGGCCCTCGAAACCGTCCGGAATCGCGTGGACCAATTCGGCGTGGCCGAGCCACTGATCCAGCAGCAGGGCCTTCGGCAGATCGTCGTGCAGCTGCCTGGCGTGAAAGACCCAACGCGGGCCAAGGCCCTCATCAAGAACACGGCCTTGCTGGAATTCAAGATGCTGGATGAGGACCATAAGGTCGCGCGCGAGCTGCCGAGTCGGGTTCCTGCAGGGAAGGAAGAGGAGGTCCTGAAGGAGTTCGGACCACAAATCCCTCCCGAGGATGAGATCCTCTTCGAGCGTCACGTGGACAAGCAGACCGGGCGGGTGACGAAGACCCCGTATCTGGTCAAGAAACGAGCGGTCCTGACGGGCGATGTGTTGACGGACGCCCGTGTGTCGATCGGTCAGTTCCAGGAAGCTTACGTGTCGGTGACCTTCGACAGCACCGGCGCCAAGCTTTTTGAACGGATCACGGCGGAAAACGTCAAGAAGCGCATGGCCATCATCTTGGACAACACGGTCTATTCGGCGCCGGTCATTCAAGAGCGGATTGGTGGGGGGCGGGCCCAGATCACCGGCAGTTTCACCACGGAGGAGGCGAACGATCTGGCCATCATCCTCCGGGCCGGCGCTTTGCCGGCTCCGGTGAAGATCATCCAGGACCTGACGGTCGGGCCTTCGCTGGGACGGGACTCCATCGAAAAGGGCGTTCGGTCGACCGTGATCGCCGGCACTCTGGTGGTCCTTTTCATGGTGGGCTATTATCGGCTATCCGGCGCCATCGCGGATTTAGCCCTCGTGCTGAACCTCGTCTGTTTGGTCGGCGCGCTCGCTGGGCTCAATGCCACCCTCACCCTGCCGGGCATTGCCGGCATCATCCTGACCATCGGGATGGGGGTGGACTCGAACGTGCTGATCTTGGAGCGGATCCGGGAGGAACTGCGGACGGGCAAGCCGGTCCGGCCGGCTGTGGACGCCGGCTATGACAAGGCGTTCCTGACTATTGTGGACTCGCATGTGACCACGCTGATCACGGGGTTTGCGCTGTTCTTGTTCGGTACCGGCCCAATCAAGGGATTTGCCGTCACCCTCTGCTTGGGCATTGCGATCAACCTCTTTACGGCTCTGGTGGGGACGAAGGTCATCTATGACCTGCTCAACCGGCGGGGGCGGATGGAACGGCTCAGCATCTAGAGGCGGATATGCTTGAGATCCTCGGAAAAACGTCCATCGATTTCATGGGGCTGCGGAGGTACTCCTTTGCATTGTCGGGCGTACTGGTCCTGGTCGGCCTGCTCGCGATGGTCCAGATCTGGCGCGGGGTGGCGAACCTGGGGATCGACTTCGCGGGCGGGACGGCCGTCCAGTTGAAGTTCGACCAGCCGATCCCGATCGAACAGGCCAGGCAGGCCCTGGGCCGTCACGGGTTCGGAGAGGTCGAGATCCAGGACATCACCCAAGGCAACAAGCTACTGATCCGCGTCAAGGCCCAGACTACGATTGAGGAAAAGGTCGCCGAGAAGGTCTTGGAGATCTTCAAGAAGGATTTCCCGTCGATCCCCTTCGTCGTCGATTCCAGTTATGAGATCGGCCCGACCATTGGCCAGAAGCTCCAGAAGGATGCGCTCATCGCCATCTCGATTTCGATGCTAGGCATCATTGTCTATGTCGCGGCCCGCTTTGAGTTCCGGTTCGGGATTGCGGCGGCGATCGCGACCTTTCACGACGTGCTGGCCGTGCTGGGGGTCTTCTACATGCTGGAGAAGGAGATAACCCTCCTGATCGTCACTGCCCTCCTGACACTGGCGGGGTACTCTCTGACAGACACCGTCGTGGTCTTCGACCGGATCCGGGAAAATCTAAAGATGCGCCATCGGGACCCGCTCGAGACGGTCATCAACAATGCTGTGAACCAGGTCCTGAGCCGGACCGTTGTTGTGTCGCTAACCGTCATTCTGGTCCTCATTCCGCTGACCCTGGCCGGAGGGGAGGTGCTGCACGACTTTTCCCTTGCCTTGCTCCTGGGCGTCATCGTCGGGACCTATTCATCGGTGTTCGTCGCCAGCCCTCTGCTCATCCTCTGGAAAGGGACCCCTGGAAAGCTGCTTCGCCGACGCTAAAAGTGTTACCTCCACTTGACAATGAAGGATACTCCGAGGAAAAATAAATAGTTACAAGACATCTTGGTGTTACCAAATTGAAACATTCCCCTGGACGCCAGAGCCTCCAACGCCGGATCATCACCGCTATGGTGCTGATCGGGCTCCTACCTCTTAGTTTCGCTTTCGTCATCACCTATCTCGAAGAGCGCCAGGCGATCCGGGATGCGATCGGGAGGGACTTTCGTCAGATCGCCATCGAGGCGGCGGAGAAGGTTGAATTACAGGTGATGCAGGGCGTCAGTGAGTCCCGTCAGTTGGCCACGATTCCGATCCTACGCGGTGCGGTCATCGATTCCAACCGGAGCTATGCGGGCCGGGATCACGCGGCCATTCGCCGGATTGTCCGTGAATGGGAGCGGCGGTGGACCATGCGACCGCGCCAGGACCAGTACCCGGATTTCATCAACAAGATGGCGACGGACTATCTCAACGAATGGTTGCGGATCCGGAAAGCGGAATACGTCGCCATCTTCGTGACGGACGGCCAGGGAGCCCTGGTGGTGAGTTCCACGCCTCAGGCCGAATACGATCAGAGCCAGGCCCAGTGGTGGAAGGCAGCCTTCAACGGGGGCAATGGCCAGATCTACGTGAGCGACCTCATCTTCGACGAGAAACTGGGGTTCCACGTGCTCGATGTGGCAGTGCCTGTGTTAGACGACGCGCAGAAGGTGGCAGTTGGCGCCGTCAACGTCCGTCTGCGTCGCGATGAACTCTTCAAGACGATCCAGGAGGTCCGGATCGGCGAACAAGGGCATGCGATGCTCTTGAGCACGGCCGGCCGGCCGTTGATCTGCCCGGTGCTCTCCCCAGACAAGCATACGATCAACGCCTCCTTGATGCGGCAGATCACACAACCGACGGCCGGCTGGGTGGTAGCCGAAGATGACTCGCATGGGGGAAAGAACGCGATCGTCGGGTACGCACCGGTCGAGTTTCCGGTTGCCCTCGCCCGTGAGAGCCTAGGCGGGAACGGAGTGCGGTGGATCGCCTTCGTCCGGCAGGACCCGAAAGAGACGTTCGCGCCGCTGAACCAGCTTATCTGGAAGGTCTCCGCGGGAGCCATCGGGGTGTTCGTCCTCATGCTCGTGGCTGGCCGCTTCCTGGCCCGCCGGATCGTGCGCCCAATCCAAGTGCTGCAAGAGGGAGCGGCCTTGCTCGGTCGGGGCGAGCTCCACCACCGTCTCGATATCATGACCGGCGATGAGATCGAAAAGCTGGCCGACAGCTTCAACCAGATGGCGACCAGTCTCCGCCAGCACACGGAAGGGCTTGAACACGAGGTGGCGCGCCGGACGCGGGACCTCCGCGAATCGCAGGAGCGCTACAAGATCTTGTTCGACGAGTCCGCCGATTCGGTGATCATGGTGAATCCCGGTGGAGGCATCATCGCGGTCAACCGGCGCCAGGAAGCCATCCTCAAATATCCGGAAGAGCAGCTCGTGGGCCGTCGCTTCATCGACCTCATCCTACCCAAGTATCAACCGTCGGTCACTGCGCTGATGCAAGAGGTTCTCAAGGGAGCGAACAAGACGCCGACGGTGGAAGTCAAGGTGTTCGATCGGGCCGGGCGGCCGGTTTCCATTGAACTGGACCTCACCGGCATCGGAGCCGGCCCCATGACCTACATCATGGTGCAGCTGCGTGACATCACGGAACGCAAGGTCCTGGAGCGGCAGCTCCAGGAGTACAGCGAGTCGCTGGAGGTGAAGGTCCAGGAGCGGACCCGGGAAATCGAAGAGACGAAGACATATCTCGAGAACCTGCTTGAGAACGCCAATGACGTCATCTACACGCTCGACCTGGACCAGCGGTTCACCTACGTGAACAGCAAGGTCGATAGTTGGGGTTACCGGAAGGAAGACCTGATCGGCCGGCCGTACTTGTCGTTGATGTCCAAGCGACATCGCGGCAAGCGTCTCCGGACCACTCTCGATATCGGGACCAAGCAGGCCTATGAGGTGGAGATCCTGACCAAGACGGGGGAGCCGCGCAATGCCTTGGTCAGCGTGTCTCCCCTTCGGGATAACAGCGGGCAGATTGTGGGGGTGCTGGGCATCGCGCGGGACGTCACGGAGAAGAAACGCCTGGAGCAGCAGGTGCTCAATGCCGAGAAGCTCGCCTCCGTCGGGAAACTGGCCGCCGGGGTCGCGCACGAAATCAACAACCCACTGGGAGGCATCCTGAACTGCCTCTACAACCTCCGTAAGAAGAGCGTCTCGCTGGAGCGGGCGACGGAGTACTTGGCGTCGATGGAAGAGGGCTTGCGGAGGGTCCAGAAGATCGTGCGGCAGCTGCTCGATTTCTCCCAGCAGCACGATCCCGAGCTCGCCCCGACCGAGGTCAATGCGATCATCGAGCGGGTCTTGACGCTCACCAGCTACGCTTTCGAAGGGACCCGGGTGCGCCTTCAACGGGATCTCGGCAACGAGCTGCCGCCCCTCCTGGCAGACCGGCACATGCTCGAGCAGGTACTCATGAATCTGATCCTCAACGCGGTGCAGGCGATCCGCGGGGAAGGGGTCGTGACGGTCCGCTCCGGCCACGACGGCCCGTGGTGCACGATCGAGGTGGAGGATACCGGTTGCGGCATCCCGCCCGACGTCCTGCCGAAGATCTTCGATCCGTTCTTCACGACCAAAGGGCAGGGCGAGGGGACGGGGCTGGGGCTGTCGGTGAGCCTGGGGATCGTCGAGCGACATGGCGGGGAGATTGCGGTCAAGAGCCAGGTCAGCCGCGGGACCACGTTCATCGTGCGGCTGCCGGCTATATCGGTTCGGGCGATGGTCGGGAAGGAGGCCTGACGCCATGCCGCAGCCGAACGTTCTGATCATCGACGACGAGCCCCTCATGCGGATCTCGATCGCCGACGCGCTGAAGGCGGAAGGGTGCCAGGTCAAGGTCGCGACGACGGGCCTGGAGGGTATAGATCTGATCCGGAAGGAGCCGTTCGAGATCGTCATCACCGACCTTCGCCTACCGGGGATGGACGGCCTCCAGATCCTTCAGGCCTGCAAGGAGGTTTCGCCCAAGACCGGCGTGATCGTCATCACCGCGTACGGCTCCGTCGAGACGGCGGTTGAAGCCATCAAAATGGGCGCGTATGACTACATCACCAAGCCCTTCTCCATGGATGAGCTGCTGCTGATCGTCAAGCGCCTGGTGAAAGTCCTGGAACTGGAGGATGAGAACCGGTCCTTGCGGGAAGAACTGGAGGGGCGGTTCAGCTTCAAAGGGCTGCTCGGCAAGAACGACAAGATGCGGGAGGTGCTGGAGAAGATCAAGCTGGTGGCCCCGACCGACTCGAGCGTGCTGATCGTCGGCGAAAGCGGGACCGGGAAGGAACTGGTGGCCAACGCGATCCACCACAACAGCCCGCGGCGCGATGGCGCCTTCATCAAGGTCAGCTGTGCCGCCCTTCCGGAGACGCTGCTTGAGACCGAACTGTTCGGGCATGAGCGCGGGGCCTTTACAGGCGCGCTGAGGCAGCGCAAGGGGCGGTTCGAGCTGGCGCACCAGGGCACCATCTTCCTGGACGAGATCGGGGAGATCTCCCCGGTGGTTCAGGTCAAGCTGCTGCGCGTGTTGCAGGAGCGGCAATTTGAGCGGGTCGGCGGCAACCAGACGATCGAGGTAGATGTGCGCCTCATCTGCGCCACCCAGCGGGACCTCAAGAAAGAAGTGCAGGCCGGACGTTTCCGAGAAGACCTCTACTATCGGCTGAGCGTGGTCCCGATCTATCTGCCGCCGTTGCGGGAGCGCAAAGAGGACATCATGATCCTAGCCAAGCACTTCCTGGAGGGCTTCGCGATGCGGACGGGCAAGCGAGTGAAGGTCTTCTCTCAGCGGTCGCAGGAGCTGCTTCTGCACTATTCCTTCCCCGGCAACGTCCGAGAATTGGAAAACACGGTGGAGCGGGCCGTGACGCTTCGCCATGACGGTCGCGAGATTGAGCCCTGGGACCTGTGCGGGTTTCCTTCCTGCCTGTATCTCGGGGGCCCGCCGCAGCCGACGTGCGGGTTTTGCAGCGAAGGGGCGTCCACGGCGGACAAAAAGGCGGTGCTGGTGGACCGACTGGACTCCGCCCGCGAGCGGTTCGAGAAGCAGCACATCCTCAAGGCGCTGGAGCGGACGCGGGACAACAAGACCGAAGCTGCAAAGCTGCTGGGGCTCTCAAGGAAAGCTCTCTGGGAGAAGTGCAAGCGCTACGGCATTTCGAAGGGCGCGAACGGGGGTGACGAGAAGGATTGACCGACACCCGCCTAAACGGGCTTCGGGCCTTCGCCTCCTTCCCACAGCTTGACAGTGCGGTCGAGGCCGCCACTGATGATGCGGCGGCCGTCGGGAGAAAAGGCGATCGAGCGCACCGGCTCCTTGTGGCCCTTCAAGGTCCGGATCGGGCGCCCGGTCTTGATGTCCCAGAGCTTGATTGTGGTGTCGTCGGAGCACGACGCGATGATCTTGCCGTCCGGGGAGTAGGTGACAGCGCGCACCCATCCGGCGTGGGCCCTCACGGTGCGGATGAGCTTGCCGCTTGGCACTTCCCAGTATTTCAGGGTCCTATCCCGGCTCCCGCTGACGAGAGCACTTCCGTCCGGAGAAAAGGCCAAGCCGCCGATCCAGTTCTCGAAGGCGGTCTCCCACCCTTCTTGCGACTCTACCCAGAAGCCGCGCCGCTCGATCGTGCCGTCAAAGGGGTCGGACTTGTGCCCGTCCAAGGCACAGAGCTCCTGCCCGCTGGGCAGCACTTCGAACAGCGTCATGCCACCGACGTCATTGCCGCTGGCCAGCAGGCGGCCATCTGGCGAGAACACGGTGCAGATATTCCAATGCCGGTCATAGACGTCACGGGGCAAGAGCGACAGCAATTCTGTCGCGGTGCTGACTTCCCAGATCTTGATATCCCGGTTCTCGTTCGCGCGGGCCAGCATGAGCCCGTCCGGTGAGAAGGAGAGCGAGTGGACGGCATGGTCGTAACGGCCGAACAGCATTCTGATGAACTCGCCTGTCTTGGGATTCCACAGGCGGATCGTCCGGTCGGTGGACCCGCTGGCCAGCATTTGTCCGTCCGGTGAGAAAGCGAGGCAGCGGACCACATCCGAATGGCCCCGCAAAATCCTGAGCATCCGGCCGGTGTCGACCTCCCAGATCCGAATCGTGTGGTCCACGCTGCCACTGGCCGCGATCGTGCCGTCGGGATGGTATGCCACGGCCCAGACCGGGTCGTGGTGCCCGCGAAAGACTCGGACATCGCGGGCTCCGGCTCGCCAGTAAGCCTCGCAGTCCACGACACGGACCGGCGGGCTCTCCGGCATTCCTGGGAGAAACGAGGCGGGAGGAGGGGAATCCACACCGGGTGTTGCAGGGCTATCGGCCATCGTGCTTTCCTCTGGAAAAGACCCAGGTTTCCTTGGCTTGCAAAAGAGAGCAGTCGCTATTTATAATGGGCTGTTAATTCAATTTTTTTGAACAGTGTTTACGATCATAACGGACCCTGAAAAAGGAAGTCAAGGAGGCCTGTCATGGAGCTGAGGTTTCAGCCGTCCCTGATCCAGGAAGTCATCGATGCCTTCATCGAAAAGACCGAGCGGGAAGGGGATCCGACGTTCTACAAGGAGTTCCATGAGCTGGCTGATCCCATCTATGAGAACTTTCCGTTGGACGACCGGGAACCGGAGTTCCAAAAGCTATACCAGTACCTGTTCGGGCACTGGGGCTTCGCGGACATCATTGACAACGCCTTCAACGAGTTTCCCAAGCTCAAGGAGCGCATCGGCATTACCCTGGTTCGCGGGGTGCTCAAGGAGGACCAGGAATCCGTGGACATCTTGCGGAAGTGGGGGACCGTCGAGGAGGACTTGGCCAAACAGTTTGAATCCAAGGGCCTCAAGGGGGTCGGCATCAAGCTCCTGCCCCGGCGCTTCTATGATCCGGCGTTGCCCCGCTTCTGCCGTCACGAGCTCTTGCACATTAAGGACATGCTCGACCCGGCCTTTCTCTATGACCCGGACATCAAGGTTGGGAACACCCCCGGCGAGGAAAGTCTCATCCTGGCCCGGTACCGAGTCCTGTGGTGTCTCTCGATCGACAGTAGCTTGACGCGGATGGAGAAGGAGCCGGTGTTCCCCAAGGAGCAGCGGTTCCGGGAATTTTCCACCTGGTATCGCAAAATCCCTGGGAAACAACTGGTGGCCGTTTTCGAAGGCCTCTGGGCGACCGAGCACTTCACCCACCCGGAATTGATCGAAATGGCGACCGATACCCTCAAGGTCATCGACCGGGCGATCGAGGTGGAGGGGGCGGAGATCCCCGAACGCAAGAAGATCATGCTGATGCCGGGGTTTCCGTGTCCGCTCTGCGGCTTTCCCACGTACAACTGGGTCGAGAACCTTGAGAAGGAAGTGGAGCCGGAGGTCTTGGACTATATCCGTCAGAACCATCCCGGCTGGGATCCGGAGTATGGGGGGTGCGACCGCTGCATCGAGGTGTACAAGCTCCGGGCTGCCGGCGTCATGGGGGATTAGCGCGCGCGGATGGACGAAGACTTCGACAAGGGCCGGCGGGAGTTCCTCAAGCAGTCTGTCCTGTCGGTCGGCAAAACGGTCTACGAGTACTACCAGCAACAGAATGAGACCCCGTCGGAGACTGGTCCCAAGGAGCCTACGGTCAAGGTCAGGACGGATTGGTTGCGGCCGCCGGGGGCGGTTGCCGAAGAGCTCTTCCTGGACCGCTGTACGCGTTGTGGTGACTGCCTGCCGGCGTGTCCGTACGGGAGCATCAAGAAGGATGTCACGACCGGCTATCCGGTCATTTTTGCCAACGAGTCCCCGTGTTATTTGTGTGAGGATTTTCCCTGTATCGCGGCCTGCGAGACTGAAGCCCTGCTTCCAGTGGGAGACCGCACGGAAGTGCGCATGGGGGTGGCGGTGGTCAGCCGGGCGGACTGCACGGCCGACCAGGGGTGCCGGTTCTGCCTGGCGAAATGCCCGGTCGAAGCACTTTCGGTTGATTTTATCGACCCTTATCCGGTCGTGGATGCGGCCAAATGCGTGGGATGCGGTATCTGTGAGCAAGTCTGCTCAACCGTGAACGATCGGATCGCCATCAAGGTCGTCTCGGGCAGGCGCCTCGAAACGGCCCCGCCAGCGGGTGCCTAAAAAGGGTTGTAATGCACATGCATAGGAACTCAAAAAGCCCTTGACAACATTGGATGGGTTCTCCTATTCTTGAGAAGCTCAAAGCTTAGGGAGGCTGTGAGCGATGGGACCTCAGGCAGTGTCTGGTAATCCAGCAGGCAGAGCCGGCTTGGCCGACGCTCCGGCAGTCGAGTTGGCTCTATCCCGCAGCAAAATGTACCTCCTCCTCTCCTGGGGCTTCCTCTTCCCCGAGGAAGAAGAGTTTTACAACTACCTGCAAGACGGCGAGTTCGTGGAGGACGGTCTCTCCGCGGTCGAATCGTTGGAGAAAAGCTTTGACGCGGTGAAGGCGGCCCCGGCTGCCCGGGACCTCATCCTCCCGATTCGAAAGCTCGTCGAACAGATCGGCGAGTGGGAACAGGAAAACTTCAAGACGTGGGAGTTCAGCGACCTGCAGGACGAGCATCGGCGGGTCTTCTCCAACGTGATCAGCCTCGACGCCCCACCCTACGAAACGCTTTTCGGGAACGAACACGTCTTTCAGCAGTCCCACACCATGGGCGACATTGCGGGATACTACAAGGCGTTCGGTTTGGAGCTGGCTGAAGTCGTCCATGAGCGGCTGGACCACATCAGCGTCGAGTTGGAGTTCTTGCATTTCCTGGCCTACAAGGAGTCGTACGCGCTCTGTCACGACGGTGAGGAGAAACTGCAGATCGTCGTGGACGCCGAGAAGAAGTTTGTGCGGGACCACATCGGGCGATGGGCGCCCTTGTTTGCTGACATGGCGTCGAAGAAGGCGCAGCGGGGGTTCTTCCACCTGCTGTGCGAGCTGTGCAAGGCCTATCTCAAGTTCGAATGCGCCTACCTCGGTGTCAAGCCCCAGCCCTATAAAGAAACCGACTACAAACCGGCTACCTTCAATCCTCCGGAAGGAGCCACGTTCGAGTGCGGGGCGCAGGACCTCGGGAACGAGTTGACGGTCCTGCTGGATGAAGTCGGGGGCCGCTCCCAGATGGACGACGACGACACGAAGGAAGGCAACGGAGATTCTGGGAGGACCGGTCATGCATAGGGGATCGGTCGGCAGCATGCATCGTAGTCACGTGCGGCTTTTTAATAATCTGCGAGGCACACAGTCGTTCTTCGGTTAATTATTTTATTTCTTTAGAGAGGAGGGGCTATCGCTATGGAAATCATTCACACGAGGAACAGGGCCGTCGTATGGGGGGTGCTCTTGAGCGCCCTCGCCGTAGGCGTGGTCCTGACGCTGGGGCAGGTCCCGTTGGCCGTCAGCCAGCCGGTCGCCATCCAGGCGAAGATGATCAAGGGACCCATTCCGATGGACGGGGCCAACCCCATCTGGGAGAATGTTCCAGGTGTGGTGGTTCCGCTCACCGGACAAACCATCACCACGCCGATGCACCCCAACATCGCCGTCAAGTCGGTCTTCGTGAAGGCGGTCACGAACGGCAAGGACATCGGCATCCGGCTGGACTGGGCGGATCAGTCCAAAAACGATACGACCATCGGCCCGCAGCATTTCCGTGACCAGGCGGCCATTCAGTTCCCGGTCAATACCAGTGGCGCCCCGCCATTCCAGTGCATGGGGCAGTCAGGCGGCACGGTGAACATTTGGCGGTGGAATGCCGAGTGGCAAAAGGACCTCGGAAAGGACGTTGCTGGAATCTGGGACGTGGACAACGAATACCCGGCTATTTTCTGGGACTACTACTATGAGGAGCCGGCTGGCGGCGTGACCTACCTGGATCGCATCGGGCGGAGCATGGGCCCGTTCAACACGGGCATCTGGTCGGGCAATATCCTCTCTGATCCTGAGTTGCGGATTGGGTCCGTTGAAGACCTCAATGCGAACGGGTTCAGCACCCTGACGACCCAAATCCACCAAGATGTGTTGGGGAACGGCGTGTGGGAGCATTCGGGTGCGCTCAAAGGTGGGTGCTGCTCGGGTCCCTCGTGGCGTGTGGTGTACAAGCGGGCGTTGCAGACCCAGGACCCCAATGACGTGCAGTTCAAGCTCGGCATGTCGGTTCCGGTTGCGTTTGCCGTGTGGGATGGCCAGAACGTCGAGCGTGACGGGATGAAGGCGATCTCCACTTGGTTCACCCTGCATCTTCCGCAGTAAGGCGCGTGGTCATACCGCTGCTGTAGGGAGCGAATCCCCGGCGCGGCAGCAGTTGAGCCCCGGGGGATCAGTTCCAAGAGATCCCTCGGGGTTTTTTATGCCCTGGAACAGGGGCCATGGAAGCGGTCCCACGCGCCCTTTAAGAGGGTCGCCAACCCTGCAGATTCAGTTGCATTTCCCTCTACGCCGGGTGTATAAAACTCGTAAGGGCGTCGCAAGGGAATCGCGCGTTTCTGCTAGCTTCTTTATACGTTTATGCTGTTCGGTAGCGAGGTGCCAACAAGATGAAAACCATGCTCCTGTTTCCTCCTACTTGGCATCCCTCCCAGCCATACCTGAGTCTCCCGTCGCTCACAGGCTTCCTCAAGCAAGAGGGCGTCACGGACATTGTCCAGCGGGATCTCGGCATTGAGGTCCTCGACAGCTTCCTCAGCCAAGCCACCGGCCGTGAGACCTACGAGCGGATGCAGGAGAAGGTCAGAATCCTGGAACGGCTGGGGACGCAAGGGGAAACGGGCCCCTCGAGCCAGGAGCACCTCGCCCGGATGAAAGAAGCTCTCGACTGGTTTCCGCCTCTCTACGAGCACATCGAAGCAGCCAAATGGATCCTGCGCTCCGAGCAGTTCTACGATCCGGACAAATATCGGGAGAGCCTATTCCTTATCGATCGCTGGCTCGCCTTCATTTCGACGCTCTATTTCCCGACACGTATCTCCGTGGTCGACAACCAGTGGCGGTATTCCATCTATTCATCCAGAGACATCCTGAAGGCGGTCGCGGACGAGCAGGAGAATCCGTACCTGGAGGTCTTCCGGGCCCGACTGGTGCCGGACATCCTGGCGCAGGCCCCCAACCTGGTCGGCGTTTCGATCACCGCGACGTCCCAAATCATGCCGGGCCTGACCCTCTGCCGCTTGCTCAAGCAGGCGCGACCAGATTTGCATCTGACCATTGGCGGGAGCATCTTCACCCGGCTGGTGGACAATCTCCGGCGGGTCGAGGCGATGTTCCAGTTTGTCGATGACATTGTGGTCTTTGAAGGTGAGACTGCCTTGCTGGAGCTCATCCATCAGCTGGAGGGGAAGCGCGATTTCAGCAAGGTGCCGAATCTCATCTACCGGCAGAACGGGAAGACCATCGTCAACCAACCGTTCTTTTCCGAAAACATCAATGCGCTGTCGACGCCGAACTTTGACGGCTTTCCGTTCCGCCAGTACCTTGCGCCCCAGTCCGTGCTCCCCATCCAATTTTCCCGCGGGTGCTATTACAAGGACTGCGCCTTCTGCGCCTTGACGCTGGATCACCAGAATTTCCGGCAGCGGGCTCCGGAGAAGGTCACGGACGACCTGAAATGGCTCATGGCACGGTACCAGACGCCGTTCTTCTTCTTCACCGACGAGTGCTTCGCCCTGTCGCCGACCAAGCGTCTCTGCAGCCAGCTCATCGAGGCCGGGGTTAACGCCCAGTGGACCTGCGAGATGCGGTTCGAGAAGAACCTGACGCGGGACCTGCTCAAACTGATGCGGGACGCCGGGTGCTTGAAGATCGTCTACGGACTGGAGTCCTACAACCAGCGCGTGATGGATTTCATGAAGAAGGGGATCAAGCGCGAGCACGTCAACCGGATCATCGATGATTGCCTGGATCTCGATATCGCCGTGCACTGTTATGTCCTGATCGGCTTCCCCACCGAGACGGAGGCGGAAGCGATGGAAACCGCGGATTTCATCCACGGGCACACACGGCTGCACTCGTCCTACGGCTTCTCGTGTCAGCCCTGTCTCTTCGACCTGGAGAAAGAGGCGCCGATCATGAGCGACCCGGCCAGCTACGGCATCCGGCGGATCATGCGGCCGGCGTCGGAGGACCTTAGCCTTGGCTATTTCTACGAGGTGATGGAAGGGATGAAGCCCGACGAAGCGGAACGAGTCTACCAGTACGTGTACGAGAAGATCAGCGAGGTGGTGTGCGAGCTGCCCTTCAATTACTCCATGGCGGACGGATTGCTGTACATCGCCCGCGCAAAGGCCCACCCGGTCGCGACAGGGTAGCAGAGGCGCGATCGATCCCGTAAAGGAGCCCTGATGGCCGAGTCCGTGATGACCCAGAAAGTTCGCGTCGGCTCCGAGGCCGGCAGCGTGCTCTTGGAATATTTCCTGAAGGCCTTGCTGGTCGCGGGGCTCTGCGAGCTCATCCTCTACCGTCTGGTGTCCCGACTGGGGATGCATCTGTCGAAGGTCGCGAAGGAATACGTGGTCGTCGAGTATTTCCTGCGGGGGGCGTCGGCGATCGGCTTCGCCTTGATGAATTTTTCGGCGATCCTCGTGTTTCTCGTCTTGCTGGTGCTGCTCTTCTACAAGATGAACGGGCTGCTGGCCCGGCCCCTGGACCGGATCGTCGTGCCGATGGTGTCGCTGCTCCTGGCATTGACGGCAGCGTTTCTGCTGTTCCCGCCACGCATGTTAGGCTCGGTCGTCTACAACGGACTGGCGCTCGCGCTTTTGTGGACCCTCGTGATCCAGTATTGCCGGGCCAATCCTGCCCCGACGGCTCGGGCCATGGCGCTCTGTTACGGGGCTGGCGTGTCGAGCTGGCTCTACTACCAGATTTCGACCACCACGTACGGGTGGCTGGGGATTGTTTCGACCCCGCCGCTGGTTCATGAAATCAGCCGCCTCGGCGAGGCCCTGATGGTGGTGGCGACCGTGCTCGTCTTCGCCGTGTACTCCGGGTTCACCTTCCGCACGAAGAACCGGCAACAGCGGCGGCGGTCCCTCCAGTTCGCGGGCGCGTGGGCAGCCCTGTTCCTTGCCTTGCTGGCGATGGATGGCGTGCTCGAACTCTTTGATTCTGCCCTGGCTAGGCAGGTCCGCCAGGCGAGCCAGGGCATCGGCTGGATTTTCCAGATGGGGATGGGCTACACCTTTTACCTGCCGTTCCCGCTCTATGTAGCTGGCCTGCTGTTCTGGTCCTATACGGTGATCAAGCAGATTAGCATGGGGCGGCGCGCCGGCTACGGGCTTGTACTGATGTTCATTGCGGGGTACGCCTTGCAATTGTCCCATCTGACCCTGTTCGTGATCGTGGGTTTGTTGCTGATCGTGAATGATGGGAGGATCGACGCCCGCGAATCGGTCGGCCAGCTGTTCCCGGCGGGGATGCCCGATCGTCCCGCCGCCGCGCCGGGCGTGTCCTGAGCGGAACCGGAATGACCGATGGGGATGTGAGCAAGATGGATGCCGGCACAGACCGAGACACGCAGCCAGACGCCAAGCCTGCCGACGAGGCCGTTGAGGCGCCGCTGAGCCTTGATGAAGAAATGGCGGAGATCAAGAAGCTGCTCGAGGAAGATCCTGAGGACTTCCAGGCCCAGTGCCGCCTAGGCGAGATCTACTTCGCCAAGGGCATGCTGGATGAGGCGCTGGCGAACGTGTCGAAGGCCATCGAGATGGCCGAAGCCATCCGCAAGCAGATGGACCAGTCGCTCGCCATGTACTATGCGAACCGTGGCACCATCCATGCGACAAAGGGGAACATCGACGATGCCATGGCCCAGTACCGGAAAGCCCTGGAGATCAATCCGCGGGACGTCCTGGCGCTTTTCAATCTCGGACGGGCGCTGTACGACCGAGACGAATATATGGAGGCCATGCCGTTGCTGGAAAAGCTCGTGGAGGTCACCACTGATGACCCGATCGCCTGGTTCCAGTTGGCGAAGGTCTATGAAAAGCTCGATCTGCGGCACATTTCTGACCTCCATACGATCGACACCGCCATCATGGCCTATCGCCGGGTGCTCGAGCTTGACCCGCACAATCTGGAAGCGGCCTTCACGCTGATGGAGATCTACCTGAACCTGCGCAAGCCGGAGGAAGCGATCGGGGTGCTGGAGGCGGCGGTTGAGAGTAATCCGGACGAGCCACTGGCGTACTACAACCTGATCAGCACCTATGAGAAGGCCAAGCGGTTTGCCGAAGCTGACCAGACGCGCGAGCGGCTCAAGCAGCGGTTTGCCTCGCGGCGGGCCGCGACGGATTCGAAGGACAAGTAACCGGAGCCGCTGACAAGGGAGTACGCTATGTTTGGAAGCATGGGCATCACCGAGCTGGTACTGATTCTCTTCATCGTGCTGATCATCTTCGGGGCCGGGAAGCTCCCACAGCTTGGTGAAGGGCTGGGCAAAGCCATCAAGGGCTTTAAGAAGTCGGTGCATGAAGCGGACGCCATCGAAGCAGAGGCCAGTGCGCAACAAGAGCAGATCCAACAGCCGGGTGCGCCTGACCCGGCGGCTGCGCCAGGGACCCAGCCGGGAGGCGCTCCGGCGCCGCCGCCTCCCGCCGCGCCGCCGCCTGTGACATCGGAGCCACCGAAGACATGAGGTCCGCAGTTTGAAGTGAGGGGTCGTCTATGGACAGCAGCGCCATAGCCGTTGGCATCATCGAGACCTTTGCGGGCAACGGGAAATCCCGCAGCACGGGAGACGGCAAGCCGGCTACAAAGGCAGGCATGCCGCTGCCGGTCGGTGTCGCGATCGACCCGCTGAACCAGTCCCTCTACTATGCGGAGTCCGGGTCTGATCGCGTGCGCCGGATCGAGTTGGCGACGGGCATCATCAGCCACGTGGCTGGCATCGGGGAAACCTGTTACAGCGGCGATGCCGGGCCCGCTGCCGAGGCGGGGCTGTACCTGCCGCTGGACGTGGCCTTCGATTCGAAGGGCGATCTGTACATCTGCGATTCCGGCAGCAACCGGATCCGCCGCGTCGACATGAAGACCGGGATCATTGACACCGTCGCCGGGACCGGCGAGTTCGGCTTCAGCGGCGACGGTCCGGCGCTCGCGGTGAATCTCACGTATCCCAGCGCCATCGCGTTCGATTCGCAGGACCGGCTGTTTATTGTGGATGGGCAGGCCCATCGCATCCGCATGTACGATCCGGCGACCAAGCAGATCACCACCATCGCCGGCATGTGGTCGAAAGAAGACGACGTCCGGGACAGCCCGTTGATCGCTAAGAACTTGGTCGTCCTCTCCGGCGACGCCATCGGAATCGATTTCAGCGACGACCACGGCTGGTTGCGTCCGGAATGTTCGCCGGACGGCATGGACATGAGCGTGTATCGGGACGACGGAAAGCCAGGGGCCGAGGTCCGGTTCCATGACCCGGTCGCCATCACCGTGGATGCGCATGACGACGTCTACGTAGCGGATAAGGGCAGCAACCGGATCCGGAAGATCGACATGCGGACGGGGATCGTCACCACGGTCGCAGGGGCGTGCTTCTACGGCTACGAAGGGGACGGCAAGCCGGCCACCCACGCCATGCTCAACGCTCCGGAGGCGATGCTCTTCGATTCTTTGGGGCACATGTACATCTCCGATGCGATGAACCACCGGGTGCGGCGCGTGGAAGCGGGGACCGGCATCATCACCACGGTCGCCGGGAACGGTGAGAGCGGCTACAAGGACTCGGGCGCGATGGGCGGGTGTGGCATGGCCAAATTCGTCAAGGCCGTGGACAAGGAGATGATCAAGCACGGCGATGGGCGCGTAGCTGTGGAGGCGGTGGTTAATTCGCCGGCCGGCCTCGCGCTGGACCAGAACGGGTTCCTCTACATCTGCGAGCGGGGCGAAAACAAGATTCGTCGGTTGAAGATGTACTAGCGCTGGTCCTCCCACGCGCAAGGGAGGCCGTGATAATCGTGAATGGGGGTGACGATGGGCCGGAGTGCTCCTGCCGCCAAGACGCGTCGCCGGGTCCAGGCTCTCCTCATGATCCTACTGCTTCTGGTGATCGGGTTCTACGGGCTCGGCGTCCAGGTGGTCAGCTCGCAGGGGCTCTTCATCCGCTCCTATTACATCCCCGGCGACCTGCCCTTTGATCCGAAGTCTCCGGATTGGAACAAGGCGACCCCGATGGTCGTTCCGCTCAGCGGCCAAGTCATCACGCGGCCCAGCCTGCCCGATCCGACCATCAAATCGCTGACCGTCCGCTCGCTCCATAACGGCAAGGAGCTGGCGTTCCTCCTGGAGTGGCAGGATCCGACCAAGAACGATCGCCTAACCCCCGGCACCTTCCGGGACGGGGTGGCCATCTCCTTCCCGCTTGGGGATGCCCCGGCCTTCTTCTGCATGGGGCAATTGGATCACTATTTGAACATCTGGCATTGGAAGGCCGACTGGCAGACCGATATCGACCGCCGTAAGGCGAAGGAGGAGGAACGCAAGGCGGGCGGTGATGAGGGACAAATTCGGCGCTTCGAAGTCATTCCGCGCCGCGCCTCCTCGGTCGAGGATTTGTTGGGCGGGGGCTTCAGCACGCTCACCAGCAAACGCGGTCAGGGGACTGTGCAGGGGAATGCGGTCTGGGAGCAGGGACGCTGGCGGGTCGTCTTCAAACGCGCCATGGAGACGCGGGATCCTGACAACGATGCCGCGTTCGGACCTGGTCGCATGCAGACGGTCGCCTTTGCGGTCTGGAACGGAGAAAACAAGGAGCGCAACGGGCAAAAGGCCGTCGCGCCCTGGCTTCAGTTAATCATCGATCCGATCCCCTCTGAACGAGTCGAGAAGAAGGAGAGCTGAAGCCGATGCGTTATCTGAGAATAGTCTTGAGCAGCTTAGTTTTACTGGGGATGGTGATGAACGTCGCTCATGCGGCATCGGACGCGACGACCGACAAGAAAAGTGTGGCGCTGACGCCTGACAAGGCTGCGGACAAGAAGCAGAAGGACATCATCGCGATGGCTGAGCAGTTCGGGCTGATCGTCGGACCGGTCACCGAGGACATCCGCAAGGAGCTCAACCTCCGGTCGGCCGAAGGCGTCGCCGTCTTCGAGGTGATCGGCGATAGTCTGGCGGAGTTGGCCGGCATCAAGGTGGGCGCAGTCATCGCCGAGATCAATAAAAAGCCGGTCCGCGATCTCGAAGACTTCGGACGGCTGATGGCCGAGGTGCTCCCTCAGGGCAATTTCACGGTCGGCACATGGGAGCCCACCAATCCTGAAAATCAAGGTCAGGGCGGACAGTTGAACTTCCATTTCGTGCCCAAGCGCACGGATTAGCGCGGGTCTCGCCTGGGTTCGAGCGCATGCGGAGAGCCGGCATGAGACATGGAGCACTACTGGTGGGCCTGGCGGCGTTCCTGCTGGTCGGGTTCGGCACTGCCCTGTTTCAAGAGGGAGCCGGGCAGGATAAAAAGACCGCGAAGGCCCCCTGGATCGAGGAGATCGAAAGCGTCTTTGTCCGCTCTGAGGTCTGCCGGCAATGCCATGATCGACACTACGAGGAGATGGCCGGGCTTCGCGAGTTGACCATGGACCTCAAGCTGATGGGCCGGGTGGATGCAGCACTGCTCCATGGGACGGCGTTGCCCTCGCCGGTCTTCCGAGCCGTAATGGGTATCTGGCTGCAGACCAATCCCAGCGCGGCCAAGAAACAACTGTGTCTCTCCTGCCATGCCCCGGCCGTGACGATCTTTCCGCAGCACACGGACCGGATCATCGAGCAGGTAATGTCCGGTAAGGTCACGGTCGAAGGCATCAGCTGCGCCTCCTGCCATCTCGTCGAAAAGCTCGCCGATGACCCCAAGAAGATCCCGTCCTATCAACTGACGGCCGGCAAGACCATGTACGGTCCGTTCAAGGACCCGGAAGACAACATGGTCCACACCTCCTTCCACTCCCCCCTTTACAAGGGCGCGAACTTCTGCACCTCGTGCCATTTTGAAAAGCTGCGCGACAACCGGAGCTCGACCATTGACAGTGAGATTCTGGAAGGCACCGTGTGCCAGTCCTGCCACATGGAGCAGTCGACGGGAAGCTCGACGTCGAAACGCGGGGCCATGACACGCGAGATCGGCCGCCATTATTTCCGCGGCATCGTGATCCCCGGGTTGATGCTGAAGAACCGGAACCTGCAGGCCGAGTGGATGCCACGCCTTGAGATCGACGCCAAGAAGAACGGCGCCAAGGTGGAAGGCCAGGTGGCCGTCATGAACGGCGCCGTGCCGCACAATTTTCCGGACGGCGATCCCGTCCTCAAACAGTTCTATCTGACTGTCACCGTCAAGGATAAGCAAGGACGCCCGCTGGGTTCATTCCCGAAGACGTTCGGGACCCCGTACGAGCAGCTCCTGGATCAACCCCTGGGTGACATCCTGGTCAAGGGCGGTACGACCAAGCGGGCCCCCTTCGAGCTGACTCTGAGCGAAGAGGGCGAAGGTCTGCAGATCGAGGCGGTCCTGACCTACAGCCTGATTCCCAAGCCTGCCCCCGCGCTGCTGGACGGCTACCTGAAAACACTCCAGTCTGACGCGGAGCGTGAGCGCGTCAAAAAACTGATCGCAGACTACGCTGAACCACGCATATTGACGTTCAGGACGAAACCCCTCTAACGCCACCCCACCTTCCGTGGCTGCACATCGCGAGACAGGGAGCGAGCTATGGGATGGACATCTCGGCAAGTGAAGACGCTCACCATCAGTTTCACCATCCTGGGTGTGGTGATGGGGGTGGGATGGTTTCAAGGCACGTTTGCCGCCAAGGTCGATGAAGGCCCGATGACGCCGGAGCGGGTCTTCCCGGCCTCATCCAAGTGCAAGAAGTGCCACATCCGCGCCAACGAGGAATACGAGGAGTCGACCATTGCGCGGGCGATTGTTTCGCCGACGTTCCGAGCCATGTTGGAAGACTACATGAGCAAAGGAAAGGACAAGCGCTATTGCCTCAACTGCCATGCGCCCCAGTCGCTCGTGTTCCCGGATCTGGTCGATTCCATGGTCAAACAGATCATCTCCGGGGACCCGACGTTCGAAGGGGTCGGCTGCATCCAGTGCCATCTCATCAAGGCGGTGGATCCGAATGTGAAAGGCCACCCATCCGTCAAATTGGAGCCGGGTCGGACCGTCTTTGGGGGCTACAAGGATTTCCTTGAGAGCAAGGCGCACGATTCGCAGTACCTGGATATCTTCAAGAAGTCGGACCTCTGCCTTGCCTGTCATACCATTGCCCCGCCAGGGGCGCCGACGGCCGAAGCCGTCGGGAACTGGAGAGGCAGCAGGGCGGCCAAGGAAGGGAAGAACTGCCAGACCTGCCACATGCCGCAGGGCTTCGACTCGTCGGCGAACGAGGAGAAGAAGCGGGACATCGCGGGGCACGAGTTCAACGGCAAGTCTCCGGCCCTTCGCAAGCAGGCCTTTGAACTGGACTATGAAACCGAAGTCCAGGGAGCCCAGACCAAGCTGACCGTCAAGCTGAAAAACCTGGTCCCTCACAATGTGCCCACCACGCACCCGATCTGGAATCAGGTGTATCTGCAAGTCATCATCAAAGGGCTGAACCTGCGGGAGGTCTTTAAAGAGAAGCGCACTTACGCTCGTATCTTCGCCGATGCGAGAGGCAATCGGACGCTGATGGACCACGATGCGATCAAGCTGCTGGAGGACACGACCCTCAAGGCGGAGGAAACCCGCGTGGAAACCTTCGCCTTCCCGACGCCGGAGGCGACCCCCTCATTCGACGTGGAGATTTCGCTCCACTACGCCACGCCTGGCGAATTGTGGCCGGAGGCCTTCGCCAAGCGGGTCGCCTCGTTCACGCCGAAGGGCATGACGGACCCGGTCTTCAAACCCTCGGAGATCACGAAGCGGTGCGGCAACACGAAGGTCGCGGAAGGGAAGGTACAGAAAAAGCCGTGCCAGTGAGGCAGGGGCCTGTCCAGACGCGCTACTCGAACACCACGGTTGAGCCCGGTGACTTGGAACGGAAGATTTGGATCGCCGCGTAGATGTTCTTGGCGGGCTGGTTCAGGACGAGCTCCGATTCCGTGATGTGCGTGTCGATCAGCTCGAACGGCCCGCCGCTGTAATAGATCCGGCACTTGTCGATCTGACAGTTCTTGTAGACGTGGTTGTCCAGCACCAAGTCCTCCTTGGTGAAGGTTTTCTGATCCACCACGATGTACTGAGGTTCTATAGGCATGCGCTGACTATAGCAAGTCTGGCCCATCCAGACAAGCTTCTCGCCTCACATCTGTGCTCTCCTCAGCGGGTCACTTCCGTCACAAATCGCCGGAGACGCTCGAAGTAGGGCCCCCCCCCGATCCGCACCAGATTGTTGTGGTCGGCCCCGTGGACGATGTACAGGTCTTTCGACGGGCGCGCCGCCTCGAAGACCGCCTGCCCTAGTTGGAGCGGCACGAGGCGGTCCTGATCTCCATGGATGACCAAGACCGGCTGGCGAACCTGGCGCAATCGGTCGGCGAGATTGAACTCGGCGCTGACCAGCCAGTGCATGGGGAGTCCCCAATAGTGAAATTTGGCCAGCGCCTCGACGGAGGGGAACGCGGACTCCAGGATCAGGCCGGCCGTCGGTCGTTGGCTCGCCAGCGTGCCGGCCACAGCCGCGCCCAGGGATCGGCCGAAGATCACGATCCGTTCCGGAGGGACCTGCTTGGCCTTGGTGAGGACCTCATAGGAGGCCAGCGCGTCCTGGTAGAGTCCGGGCTCTGAGGGCATGCCCGCACTTCGCCCGTAACCGCGATAGTCGAAGAGAAAGACGGACAGTCCTATCCTGTGGAGCGCAGCTAGGTTCTCCAGGCGGTGGATGATGTTGCCGGCGTTCCCGTGACACCACAGCAGCACCGCCGGAAGGCCCGTGGCCGGCACATACCAGCCGAACAGACGGGTCCCGTCCTGGGCCTGGAACCAGACCTCCTCGAGGGGGAGCCTGCTGAGGCGCGCCCAATCCCTGTCCTCCCATGGCGTCGGGTGATAGACCAGGAGCTGATCAAGCATGAAACGCGCTCCTCCTAGAAGTAGACCTGCACGGACAGCACCGCTTCATTGTCGTGACGGTCCTGGTGGTTGAACTCCAGCCGCAGGGCCAGGTCCTTCTGTAGCGTGAACCGCTGCTGAAACGACACACGCCAATTATCTGAATCTTCTCCAACAGGATACAGGAGATACGTGGTCGACAGCAGGATGGCCCAGCGCTCCGTGAGATCAGCGAGAAGGCCAGCCGTCCCGCCTCCGCCAACCCGATGGTTCTGTTCAAAGGCATGGCTGTAGTTCGCGTCTAGCTCGGCAAAGGCGAAATACATCTCGTGGCGAAGCCAATGTGTTTCCGCTGCGGCACCGATACCCCCGTTCAGATAGGCATTACCGCAGTAGCGGCAGTCGTGTCGGTTGACCGTGTCGTAGCCGGCGCTGATCTTCCACGACGGGCTTTTGAACAGCGCGTCCATCGGTGTCAAGGACACGATGTCCGCCAGTTTGAACCGTTCCAGCCTGCTCTGGTCGCGTCTGTTGTAATGGCGCAGGCTGAGTGAGAGCAGTTCGATCTGCGCCCCGGGAGTGTAGCCGATCTCTGGATCAAGAAGGTCATGGTACCCGGCGCGCACGCTCAGCTCTTCAAAGAATTCGTCCTGCCGCCAGCCAGCGCCGAGCCCGGCCCGCGACGTGCTGTGGCCCAGCTCCGGCCGGTCAGTGAACGGCATGATGGGAATGTCCTCTGATGGGATCTTGATCTGGCTGCGGGTGACGAGTAGGGCGCGCTGCCGTTCTCGGTAGGGGGCGGCGTCGGCTTCGGGAGTGGTCGCGCTCCGGTACAGCAGATAGTCCGTTGTCAGGTCCAGGACGAAGATCTGTCGATCGGGCGGGAGGCGTGTGAACCTCGCCGAGTCAGCAACGGCCGGATCATCAATTAAGCGGTAGACCCACTGATCTTCCGCCTCGGACAGCATGGCTCGTTTCCGCCGGATCTGTGTGCTGCGGGAGGGTCGATAAGCAATGTCGGCGACGAGGTTGGGGTACTGCGTGATCGCGCGTACGGTATCGGCGGGAATTGTCCAGGCCATGAACTGATCAGTGAGATGCAACGTGGGATCGGCGACCGCCAGGAGGGACAGGATATGGTACGAGCAATTCTCCTTGAAAAAAAAGTAATCGAAGTAGGCGTTGCCCAACTCCCAGGCATGCATGAGCATCCTCGTGATCTGTTCTGCCGACAGGTTGAGGCGGTATTCCCAGATGTCGCGGTTTTCGAAGTCCCGGTATTCGATGACCTTGATGTAATAGGGGATGGTCGAAAAATAGCCCTTGAACCCGCCGAAGACCCCCAGGATGGCGAAAGCGAATTCGTTCTCGGTCGTCACTTCCGCGGCATAGTTGATCGTGTAAGCCAGCAGGCGCGTCTGTTCAGTTTGTCCCTTCTGGTCGATGCGCAGGAAGGTATGCCCGAACATCGACGATGGATTGTTCATGAACGCCGAGGCGAAGATCAGCGTGATGGATTGCGGATTCATCTCGGTGAGCCAGGACCGGAATCGTTCGCAGGTTTGCGGAAGCAAGCGGCGATCGTCGAAGGCCAATTCCGATTTCAGCCAATGGTAGCGGGCCACGAACGCGCACTGCGCGGGCTGGCGGGATCGGCCGACCAGCTCGTCGGAGAAAAATTTGGCGAGGGTCGATTCCAGTTCGGCCTGTGGGTCCGTCTTGCCGGTGGGGGCCATGAAGAACCCGGGATCGTCCACCTCGCTGGTGTAGCCGCCTCCGAGGTTCTCGCGATAATGCAACAGCAGGTGCCAGTAGCGATTTTCGGCAAGCCTGGCCTCGGACGCTCGGCGAATCAGTTCGGTGAGATAGGCGTCGTCCTTGCTTTCGGCGACGCCTACGGTCGTTACGACCAGTAGGAACGCCACGAGCCATTCTGTCTGTCGTCGCGAGCGGGTCGTCTGCGAAACGGAAATGAGGGGCTCCCGGCAGAAACGCCGGGAGCCCCTGTGTCGGTCAGTGATTGGTGGAGAGTTTCGCGAGAGCCGGGTGGCTGGCCATCGCGGCGTTCAACGCCTTGATCATAGCGACCGGCGCGGTCTCCCCCGATTGAATCAGGGTGGTGTACTGCTCCTGCGTCAGCGCAAAGAAGGCGGGCTGTTGATCAGCCGGCACTCCCATGAGCGTGGCAAGCGAGGCGAGATGTTCACCTTGCCCCTGGGCCATCTCCTGCGAGAGATTCTCAAAATTGATCTCCGCGAACATGGTCACTTTCTGTTCTGCCATCCACTTGCCGTCATTCGTGCATCCGGACGTTCCCGTGCTGATCCCGAAGGTATTGCTACCGAATGTGCCATTGGTGGTGGCCATCATGGCCTGGGGCAATATGTTTTTCTGGTGTTTGTAATCCGCCCAGGCGAGTTTACCCAGGCCGCAACCCGGACCGGTATCAGGGTTGGTGGCCAAGGCCATGGTGGCAGAAAAAACTGCGAACGCAACAACCACCTGTACGAGAATGAGTTTTTTTATCATAGCCCCTCCTTGTGGTTAGATGACCATCGCAGAGATTACTAACGACACCGTGGGCGCCAGTATAGACGTGGTGAGGCAGCCTGTCAATGACTGGTTCCGCTCGTTCACGCACAACATATTACTGAATCCTGCTGAAAGCTTGCCCGTTTTGTGCTCATGGCCGCCGCCCCACGACAGGCAACTCATCACTCTGATCGCTATTTCAGCCCATCACTATTTTTGTGTTGGGGAAGGTTGGTCAACCTTCTCCTGCGCTTCTATCGCTTCTTTCAATACCCCCGTTGGCTCGGGCGGTGTATAGCCCTCTATCGCAAGCACTCGGTCATTGGCATCATAGGTAACCCGTGTTTCCTCTTCGTGTCCCATCATGGCTTCCACAATTGTGCCTGGTATTTCCCATAAACCAATAGTGGCGAGATCAATATACAGATTCATCATTGCCCGATGTCCGTTTGGCGAGTTTCCTATTTCAAAGCGGTAGCTATCTTTATTCTTTCCTTCCCCGAGCGGTTGAGAGGCGACAGGTTTACCAAGTTGTATTTCGACCTGTTGACGGCTTGAGCCAACCTCGAAAGCCTTGAAGTTCGGCTCAGGGTTCCCATGCAAGGCCATCGCCACTGAGCATCCGCTTAAAGATAACGGCACATATAAATCAGCTACTAGAACTACCAGCGCCGATTTCATAACTGCCTCCTTATGTGCTGCCTCCGAGAAGAAAATAAAAAGACACAATCTTTCACTCCATCTAAATGCAGAGAGACTCTAGATTGCACCTTCAACTTGCAGGCCTCAGATCCTGCCCGCTAAGACGGACCGAGCTTTTAAAATCCGCCCAGATTAGATTCCTTCCCTAGAGCCGTGTCAAGAAGGTTTGTGTATATCTCTGCTTGAATATGTAGGGGGCGTCCCTATACAATGGGCGGCCATTTCGTCGTCTGCAGCCGAGACACCACCATC
Source organism: uncultured Nitrospirales bacterium (assembly GCA_964610095.1). GTDB lineage: Bacteria > Nitrospirota > Nitrospiria > Nitrospirales > NS-4 > NS-12. The sequence goes on from CAZSUT010000019.1 coordinate 35,260, forward strand.
ATTTCATAGGGGAAGGAGAGCGTTTGCATGGATCGAAGCACCGGGGTTGTGCTGTTTGCCGTCGTGGCCGCGTTCGTCGGGATCGCCTACGGGGCCTATTTGATTCAGTGGGTCCTCAAGCTGCAGGAGGGGTCCGAGAAGATGAAGGCCATCGCCAAGGCCATCCAGGAGGGGGCCAACGCTTACTTGAACCGCCAGTACACGACGGTCGCCTACGTGGCCGCTACGCTGTTTGTGGTGCTGTGGGCGGCCGGTTTCTGGTCCGCCAAGTTCGGGTTCCTGACGGCAGTCGGGTTCCTGATCGGCGCAGTGGCCTCCGCCTCGGCCGGGTATGTCGGCATGAAGATTGCCGTGCGGGCGAATGTCAGGACCGCCCAGGCGGCGCACGGCGGCCTCAATGCGGCCCTGCAGGTGGCGTTCAAGGGCGGCGCGGTGACGGGGCTGCTGTTGATCGGCCTGGGGCTGTTCGCCGTCGCCGGCTTCTACTACGTGGCGTCGGCCGTCTCGGGTCCCGACAAGGCGATGCACGCGCTGCTCTCCCTGGGGTTCGGCGGGAGCCTGATCTCGGTCTTTGCACGCGTCGGCGGCGGGATCTTCACCAAGGCGGCCGACGTGGGCGCCGACCTGGTCGGCAAGGTCGAGGCGGGCATCCCTGAAGACGATCCGCGTAATCCCGCCGTGATCGCAGATAACGTCGGGGACAACGTTGGGGACTGCGCCGGCATGGCCGCCGACCTGTTCGAGACCTATGCGGTGACGACCGTCG
>CAZSUT010000020.1:0-35456 GCA_964610095.1 uncultured Nitrospirales bacterium
GGCCTGCCGCTGGCTATGGGGTTTGCCAAGGCGGGCTATCACGTGACCGGCATTGACGTGGACGCGGGACGGGTGGGACGGCTCAAGAAGGGCGACAGCTACATCCAGGATGTGCCGTCCTCCGACCTGCGGCCGCTTGTCGAAGCCGGTCGGTTCAATGCCACCACGGAGTTTGCCCCCCTGGCCGAGGCCGACGCCTGCTGCATCTGCGTGCCGACGCCCTTGAACAAGACCAAGGACCCCGACGTGTCCTTCATCCTGCAGGCCGCGCGCGCGGTTAAGACAGGGTTGCGTGCCGGCCAACTGATTGTGCTGGAGAGCACGACGTATCCGGGCACCACCCGGGAGCTCCTCCTGCCGATGCTGGAAGAAAGCGGCCTGAAAGTCGGCGTGGACTTCTGCCTGGCGTTCTCGCCGGAGCGCATTGACCCTGGTAATGCCACCTACCGCCTCAAGAACACGCCGCGCGTGGTGGGGGGCATCACGCCCACGTGCCGGCAAGCGGCCGCCGCGCTCTACAGCCAAGTGGTGGACAAGGTGTTGGCGGTGTCGTCCACGGAAGCGGCGGAGATGACGAAGCTCCTGGAGAACACCTTCCGGATCGTCAACATCGGGCTGGTGAATGAAATCGCCATCATGTGCGACCGGCTCGGGATCAATGTCTGGGAAGTCGTCGAGGCGGCTGCCACCAAGCCGTACGGGTTCATCCCGTTCTACCCGGGTCCGGGGCTGGGCGGGCACTGCATCCCGGTGGATCCCCACTACCTGTCCTGGAAGCTGAAGACGCTGAACTATCGGGCCCGGTTCATCGAGCTGGCTGGGGAGATCAACGCCGAGATGCCCAATTGCGTGGTGGGGAAAGTCACGGACGCCCTGAACCGGCTCCAGAAGAGCGTCAACGGCTCCTCGATCCTGGTGCTCGGGGTCGCCTACAAGCGGGACATCGACGATGTCCGCGAGTCGCCGGCCTTGGACATCATCAAGCTGCTCTGCGACAAAGGCGCCCGCGTGAGCTGGCACGATCCGCACGTGACGGCGCTCAAGGGCTTTGAGCAACTTACCCGCGTGCCGGCTGCAGACACCGAGACCCTCGCGCGCGCGGACTGCGTCGTGATCGCCACCGACCATACGACCTACGACTGGGATGCCGTCGTCAAGCATGCGCGCCTGGTGGTGGACAGCCGCAACGCCACACGCCAGGTCACGGCGGATCGCCACAAGATCGTGCGTCTCTGAAAACGGGGACAGGCTACTTTTCATGTCAAAAAGTAGCCTGTCCCCGTTTCTGCTCGTCACGGTCCTCGCGATCGGCCTTCTCGTCTTCCTCCCGCCGCGTCCCGCCGCTCCATCGCACGGTCGTGCGCTCGGTCCTGCGTCGGCTCACTTCAAGGTCGGTGAGCGGCTGACCTATGCGCTGAAGTGGGGGATCATCGCCGCCGGCACCGCCGTGTTGGAGGTCGCAGAGCGCCAGACCCTGGCCGGCCGGCCGGTCGTCAAGCTCGTCCACACCGCCCGGTCGAACGAGTTCATCTCCACCTTCTATCCGGTGAACAACCGCGTCGAGTCGCTGCTGGACGAAGAAGCGGGCTATCCCCACCATCTCCTCTTCAAGCGGCGAGAGGGCAGGCGCAAGAACGACATCGAGGTGGTCTTCGACCAGGCCTCGCACCGGGCGACAGTGACGAAAGACGGCAGTACCGAGACGATGGAGGTGCCGCCCGGGGTCCAGGACACCCTCTCCGTGCTCTATTTCTGTCGGACGCTCCCGTCACTGGCTGTCGGATCGTCCACGATCATCTATGTCAACCACGACAAGAAGAACTACCGGCTTGAGCTGAAGATCGAGGGGGCGGAACGGATCAAAGGCCCGCTCGGCGAGTTCGACACCATCCGCATCCTCGCGATCATGCCTTTCAAAGGCCTCTTCCTGAACGAGGGCAATATCCGGGTGTGGGTCACCAACGATGCGGCGCGGATTCCCGTGCTCATGAAATCCAAGGTGCTCATCGGGTCCATCTCCGCCATACTAACCAGGGTAGAAGGTGTCACCCTGACCGCCCAACCTTGAAGACCTTGGGAAAACGCTTCACCTTCTCGGTCTTTAAACCTCATAAGGAGGAAATGTGATGGCTTGGCCTAACCAAGCTAAGTGGAAAAGTCTTGGCATTGGACTGGTTGGATTGTTTTTGTGGGGAGGAGTGGCCTGGGGGCAAACGTCCTGCGGGCCGCAGTTTGTTGGGAACCCCAATTTTTGTCATTTTACGGTGGATGAAGGTTCAGTGCCCCCCTCGCCGCCAGCGACGGATTTGCGGAAGCCGCCACAGCCGACCACCGGCTACCCCCTCCGCTTCACCTTCATTCTTCTCTGCTCAGATTTTTTTGATGGACACCTGCTCAACTGCGGCTACAGCGTGGAGATTCTCAAGTTGATTGATCCGGACCCTGCTCCTGATCCTCGTTCCCACGCAAGAATCTTGGTGGGCATGTGCCAGGTGCGCACATTCCCGGAGCGCATCCACTGATCGAGCCGAAGGACACCGGCAATTTGATCTTTGCGGGCTTTCCGGACAGCTCGGGCACGGTGACCGGTTCCCCACCGAATCCTCCCAAGATGACCGGGAACACTGGGCAGGATGTGGCGGTGGTGCTCTATCCGGTCCCTCAAGCTTCAGGGGACCTCTTAGTTGAACAATTCATGATCATGCCTCCTGGCTATCTCTGCGGATCGCCTGGTTGCTTTGATCAAGTGCCAACCCGGTTTGGCCTGAATCGGATGCAATTTCTCGCGATCTTGCGTGTGGGGGTCCCGTTAGATGGCCAGCTTGCCCAAACTGCTGATGCTCCGTTTGTGCTGAGCGGACAGACAACGGTGCACCCGGAGAACCACTTCGGCACGGCCACTGCTGTCGCGCTGATCAGACAAATCGCTCGAAAATACCAGGAACTGAACCCGAGCCTGGGCAAGCTCGGAGTCAATGACATCAGCCTTGTCCGTGGCGGGGTGTATGACCTCAACAAGCAATGGTTCGGAGACAACACAAAAGGAAACGGCCACTGGAGCCACCGGACCGGCACGGAGGTCGACATTGACACGACGGACTCGAATGGTAATAACACCGCCTGCGTATCCATCGCGGGAGGAAATGAGCTTGTTAAAGACGCTGTTGAAGGAGTTATTCCGGATCTCATCCCAACCGTTCCGCAGGGTTCAACTCCATTTACAGACGAACCGATAAGTGCATACTTGTGTGAATCCCAAGGGAGGAACCATGTCTACCTTCAGTAATCTCCGCCAAGGGACATACCGTGTGTGGTTCAGAAGGAGCTTGGTCATTCTCCTCGCCTGGGTGGGGGCTGACGTCCTCTTTACCTCCGCCTTGGGGCAGGTGGGGCTCATGCCGATCCCCACACTCCAGGGAGTGCAGGTGCAAGAGGAGACCTTGTTTGATCCTGCCACCCAGCGCTATACGTATAGTTACACGGTCAGTAATCCGGCCAGCAACACCGGGCAGATCTGGCACCTCGAACTGGACGTCACCACCAACATTCCAAGGGCCGCTGGGTCGCCGGCCTTCGATTCCTCCGGGCTAACGATACCTCTTCTTGGAGCTGGCCTGAAACCCTTTGACCAAGAGCTCGCAGACCTTCAGCCTTTAGCATTGCCCGCCGGGACGACGGTCGTCCCGTTCGGTCAGCGAGTGCCCACGGGGTGGAACGGAGGGTTAATGCGGGCTGGTTTTGCGTCGTTCGGAAGCAGTGCCCCGGCGGTCCGCATACTTCCCGGACAAACCCTCTCCGGGTTCGCGTTACTCGGCCCTGGCATGCCGGCGATTCGCAAGATGAAGGTACGTCCGTTCTGGACTTTTGTTGTGCCAGATCTCGAGGGGGTGGACATCAAGGAGCAAATCGCAGCCGCAAAGGTTGAACAGTCAATCACTTTCCACACTGTCACCCTTGGCCCCTCGGCCCACATACCCGGCACTTTTGCCCACTGGGACCAACTGCGGGACGATCTCAACCAGGCCATTCAGTTAGGCTGGATTCCGGATCAGACGCTTGCCAACGCGCTGGTCACCCAATTGGCTTCTGCCCGTCAGGCGCTGGACGCGCAGGATGGCACGCTGGCCAAGAGTCGTCTGCAGACGCTCTTCCAGACGGTCACGCAGTCCACCCCAGCGCGACGGCGGCGAGAAGTTTTCGACCTAGTGCTCCTCAACGCCCAGCGAATGGTGGAAAATACACCTAATACGGTCTTTCCCTTCGAACCGAAGCTGAAACTCACTCCCCAAAGTTCAACACTACCTGTTGGGACCGCCTACACCTTGACCGCGACGGTGATCAATCTTGGCGATCCGGCGAATCCCCATGTCGCCGGGTTTCCGTTGGGCTTTCGGGTGGTCAAAGGACCGCAGGCGGGCCTGGCGTTGAGTGGTGCGACCGACGGTCAGGGAACACTGAGCTTCACGTACACCGGCACGCAGACGGGGACCGATAAGATTACCGCCGGAATCTTCGGGGAAGTGATCCAAGAGTTGGGCTCTGCCGACGTGACGTGGGCCGGCGGACCAGATCTAGTGGTGCCGCTGTTTGCTCCACCCATGCTGAAGTCGCAGGGCGGCAAGACGGTCTTTGTAACGGAGTGGACCTCGAATATCGGTAGCGTTGGCTCTCCTCCCTCCGCCACGCGCTATTTCATTTCCACCGATCCCACTGTGGACCCGACCACGGCTCGTGTGATTGGCGAACGCGCGATTCCTGCGCTGGCGCCTGGGGAGCGCAACATGGGCGGGACGGCGACCTTCACGCTGCCGGGCGATCTGCCGACGGGCGTGTATCACCTGGCCGCCTGTGCCGATGCCGACGGCGCCGTGGTGGAGTTGAATGAGCAGAACAATTGCTCGTTCAGCAAGCTGGAGGGCGTGTCCGTCATTGTGGCGGTGCTCGAACGTGCGCCGAATCTACCGCCCCTCGCCCAGGCAGGGCTGGATCAGACGTTGGAGTGCCGAAGCCCCAGCGGGGCGAACGTGACGCTGGATGGGACCGCCTCCACCGATCCGGACGGCGACCCCCTCACCTTTCGATGGATCGACTCCTTCGGGACGGTCCATGGACCAACCCCGCAGGTCATCCTGCCGCTGGGAGCACACACCGTCACGCTCACGGTGGAAGACGGTAAGGGCGCGAGTGCCTCGGACACTGTGACGATCACGGTGGCGGATCGCCAGCCGCCAACGGTGACCGCCGCCTTCACACGGCTGGCTTCAGAGAGGAAGAGCGACGAGCGGCGAGAGCAGCGGGGTGAGGAGGAGGATCGGTGGGAGCCTGACAACCAGAATCGGCTTCAGGTCGTGGCTCAGGCCACGGACGGCTGCGATCCCCACCCGTCGGTGCAGGCTGCCATCAATGGGGTGCCTGTTATGGACGGGCAAGTGGTGCGCCTCACGCGGGATGATGACACCAAGGTCAGCCGCAGGAACGGCGTGCTCCACATCGTGGCGCCGAACTTCGTCTTGACGGTCTCCGCGACAGACGCCTCGGGAAATCTGGCCACGGCGAATGCCAAACTCAGCAAGAAGCGGCACGAGCACGACGATTAGACCGTTGGATTTTGATGATACCCTTATCTGACTACATGATGCTGAGCGCGATCGTGTTCACGGTTGAGGAGAGTAACGAGCGTCACTGTAGGCGTGCCGCACGATCAGGGCAAGGGGTCCGTTCCCATTGATGATGGACAGAACTTTGATTCCACCTTTGAGTAGCTTTTCTGCAAGAGCATCTGAATAAGACTTAGCAGAGATCTCCGCTCACTTACCCCCACTCATCTGTTATTGCCTGCCTCTCCCGAACCCGATATAATCCGAGCCTCACGAGATCTCATCCATGGGACGCATCGGCATCACGCTCACCCGGTTTATCATCGAGACCCAGGCCGGGTCCCCGGCCACCGCAGGCGAGTTCTCGGCCCTGCTGGCCCAGATCGGCCTGGCGGGGAAGCTCATTACCCACGACCTGCGCCGCGCGGGCCTGATCAACATCCTGGGGACCACGGGCGGGACCAACGTCCAGGGCGAAGCTGTCAAGAAGCTGGACGAGATCGCCAACGAGACCTTCATCAAGGTCTTCCAGCGCAGCGGCCTGGTGAGCGCGCTGGCGTCGGAGGAGATGGAGAAGCCGGTCCAGCTTCCCGAGAACTGGCCTCACGGCAAGTACATGCTGCTGTTCGATCCCATCGACGGGTCGTCCAACACTGACGTCAACATGCCGCTGGGCGCGATCTTTTCCATCTTGCGCTACGAAGGGGAAGGTGGACTGCCGTCCGCACCGGAGCTCGTCCGCAAGGGGACGGAGCAGGTGGCGGCCGGCTATCTGATGTACGGGTCCAGCACGATGCTGGTCTTCACGTCAGGCCAGGGTGTCCACGGGTTCACGCTGGATCCCGGGATCGGGGAATACCTGCTCTCCCACGAGAATATCCGGATGCCGGCCAGAGGAAAGGTCTATGCCGTCAACGAGGGCAATTATCGCAAATGGCCGGCCGGCACGCGCCGGTACGTTGATTATCTCAAGGAATCAGACAAGGCGACGGGGCGCCCGTACTCGTTGCGCTACTCGGGGTGCCTGGCCGCCGACGTGCACCGCATGCTCCTCGGCGGGGGGATCTACCTGTATCCCGGCGAGACGGACAAGCCGGAAGGGAAGCTGCGCCTGCTGTATGAGGCGAACCCCCTGGCGATGGTCGTGGAGCAGGCAGGTGGGCGGGCCAGCACCGGGACCATGCGCATCCTCGAGGTCGAGCCGAAGGCCCTGCACCAGCGGGTACCGCTGCTGATTGGCAGTGCGGAAGATGTGAGTTTGGCTGAGGCGTTCATTCAGGGCAAACGATAGGAGAGAACCATGACAAACCGTGTGCGCGACATCCTGAGTTGGTACAGTGCGGATAACGCCGGCGTGAAGACGAACCTGGCGCGCATTCTGAACCACGGCACGCTGAAGGGGACTGGCAAATGCCTGATTCTGCCGGTGGACCAGGGGTTCGAGCACGGGCCGGCTAGGAGCTTCGCGGTCAATCCGCCGGGCTACGATCCCCGGTACCACTTCGAGCTGGCGATCGAGGCCGGCTGCAACGCCCACGCCGCGCCGCTTGGGTTCCTGGAGACGGGCGCGGCGGAGTTCGCGGGCGAGGTTCCGCTGATCCTGAAGCTGAACAACCACGATGTCCTCCATGAGGACAAGGACCCAGCGCCGGCGGTCACGGGCAGCGTGCGCGACGCGTTGCGGCTCGGCTGCGTGGCGGTGGGGTTCACTATCTATCCCGGATCGGCGCACTGCAAGGATATGTACGAGCAAGCCCGCGAGATTGGGGAAGAAGCCAAACGGCATGGCTTGGCGTTCGTGATCTGGTCCTATCCCCGCGGCGGCCAGATCAGCAAGGAAGGCGAGACGGCGCTCGACGTCGTCGCCTATGCAGGGCAGATCGCGGCCCAGTTGGGCGCCCACATCATCAAGGTGAAGCTGCCGACCGATCATCTAGAGCAGGCGGCGGCGAAGAAGGTATACGAGGCGCAACAGATTTCGATCAAGACGCTGGCCGATCGAGTCCGACACGTTGTGCAGTCCACCTTCGACGGGCGCCGCATCGTGATCTTCTCCGGCGGGGCCACCAAGGAGGACGACAACGCCCTCCTCGAAGAAGTCCGGGCGATCCGCGACGGGGGCGGGTTCGGGTCCATCATTGGGCGCAATTCCTTCCAGCGCAAGAAAGCCGACGCGCTCAAGCTGCTCCGGACGATCACTGGAATCTATGCCGGGACTATCACATAAAACAGCACTGGCGCTCGGCCTGCTCCTGATCGGAGTGGGCGTCATCCTGGGGCTGGTCGTCGCTTCCGACCTGGGGTGGCTGCCGATCGGGCACGCGGTGCCGGAGGCCCCGAGCGCGCCGAGGCTGGTTGCCGTGCCTCCGCCATCAGCGGGTGGGGCCAACCACAATTTCGTCGAGGTGGCCAAGGCGGTGACGCCGGCCGTGGTGAACATCTCCACGACCCGGATCAACCGGCTTCCGGAGGGCCATAGCTTCGGACCGTTCGACGATCCCTTCTTCCGGCGGTTTTTCGGCGACGAGTTCTTCCGGCGGCGGTTCGAGACGCCGCAGGACCGCCGCGAGCGCAGCCTGGGGTCCGGCGTGATCGCCGACCCCAAGGGGCACATCATCACGAACAACCACGTGGTCTCGAAGGCGGACGAGATCCGCGTCCTGCTCTCGGACAAGCGGGAGCTCAAGGCCAAGGTGGTGGGCACCGATCCGAAGACCGACATCGCGGTCATCCAGGTGGAGGCCAAGGAGCTGCCGACCATCCCCTGGGCCGATTCCGACAAACTTCAAGTCGGCGAGTACGTGCTGGCCATCGGCAACCCCTTTGGCCTCAACCAGACGGTGACGATGGGGATCGTCAGCGCGGTGGGCCGCGCCAACGTCGGCATCGCCGAGTACGAGGACTTCATCCAGACCGACGCGGCGATCAATCCGGGCAACTCCGGCGGCGCGCTGGTCAACGCGCGGGGCGAGCTCATCGGCATCAATACGGCCATCTTCAGCCAGAGCGGCGGCTACATGGGGATCGGCTTCGCCGTGCCGAGCAACATGGTCCGATCGGTGATGGAGCAGTTGCTCAAGGGGGGCAAGGTCGTCCGCGGGTACCTCGGTGTGTCGATTCAAGAGCTGACCCAGGACCTCGCCAAACAGTTCGGCGTGTCCGAGACCAAGGGCGTCCTGATCAGCGACGTCCTGGCCGACAGCCCGGCCAGGCGCGCCAGGCTGGAGCGCGGGGACGTGATCATCGAGTTCGACGGGCGGGTCGTCGAGAACCCCACCCAGTTCCGCAACCTTGTGGCCCAGACGCCCATCGCCAAGAAGGTGCACATCAAGCTGCTCCGGAACGGACAGACGAAGGAGCTTGACGTGACGATCGCCGAGCAGCCTAGGACCATGGTCCAGGCAGAGAGCCCAGGTGACGGCAACGAGGAGACGCGGTCCTCGGGCGCGTTCGCCGGCCTGGACGTGCGCGAGTTGACCCCTGAGCTCGTCCGCCGGTTCAACCTTTCCCGGGACGGCCAGGGGGGCGTTGTGGTGGCGCGCGTGGCCGACGGCAGTCCGGCCGGCGAGGCCGGCGTGCAGGTCGGCGATGTCATCACGGAAGTCAACCGCAAGCCGATCGTGAACCTCCGTGACTTTCAGAACGTGACGGACAAGCTCTCGTCCAAAGACCCTGCCCTCGTACTCGTGCACCGCAACGGCCGGAACCTCTATCTCACGATACAACCCTAGCCTGGACCACCCAGGGAATCCCTACTGTGGTGTCCAATCCTTCTCGCCCGGCGCGGCTCTTCTCCTTCGGCCTCCTTGACGTACTGCTGCGAGTACGCCTTCGTCGTCCTCAGTTGCGAGGAGCCACGGCGGGCTTCGGTCTCGACCACCTCGCTACGGGATCCCTGAGTAGTCCAGGCTGAGCATCTCCCCTCGGTTATTCTTTCCGGTCTAGGGTTTCGACGTGGCCTGTGGTATTATGAGCAAATTATGAAAGGGGGTGGCAGTATGGTGCTCCGTGCGACGTTTGTCGTTCTCTGCATCGTGCTTAGTCTTGCCCTGTTTTCGAACAGCTCTGAACAGGAGAACGGCTGGATCTGGGCGGCTGCGGTCGGCGTGGTCGTCGCCGGCGTTGTCCTGGGGATCGAATTCACATTGCGGCACGCGAAGCCCAGCGTGCTGCTGGGCGGCGCGGCAGGCCTCGCGTGCGGCCTGCTTCTGGCAAGCTTGGCCGCCTGGGCCCTGGGGGCCACAGTCCCGGACTTTGAATCCGTCCCGGTCCTCGGCTTCCTGCTTCTGGCGATCTTTCCGTATCTCGGCCTTATCTACGGCATCAAAATTTTTACGGCGGCAGGCATTCTCGGTCAGCCAGGGGCGTTCGAAACAGAGGGCACGGCTTCGATGAGCAACAAGATTCTCGATACCAGCGTTATCATCGACGGCCGGGTAGCCGATCTCTGTGAGACGGGATTTTTGGAGGGCGCGTTCATCTTGCCGCAATTCATCCTGAACGAGCTCCAGCACATCGCCGATTCCTCCGATCCGCTCAAACGGGGACGCGGCCGGCGCGGCCTGGACGTGCTCAACAAGATTCAGAAGATGGTGGACATCGAGGTGCGCATCGTGGACGAGGACTTCCCGCACATCCGGGAGGTGGACTCCAAGATCGTGATGTTGGCCAAGAAGATGAACGCCAAGGTGATCACCAACGATCTGAACCTCAGCAAGGTGGCCGAACTGCAGGGCGTCAGGGTGCTGAATATCAATGAGCTGTGCAACGCCTTGAAGCCCGTCGTGCTGCCGGGCGAGCAGTTGCGCGTGTTCGTGCTCAAAGAAGGGAAGGAGGCCGGGCAGGGCGTGGCCTACCTGGATGACGGCACCATGATCGTGGTGGACAACGCGAAGCGGTTCATCGGCTCAAACGTGAACGTGGTGGTCACCAGCGTTTTGCAGACGCAGGCAGGGCGGATGATCTTCGCCCGGCTGAAGGAAGAAACTGAAGGCCAGGAAGTGCCGGTGGCCCGCAGTTGAATGCACGCCAGCGCACAGCCAGGGGTCGCGTAGTCGCCGTCATCCCGGCCGGCGGCACCGGCATGCGGATGGGCACGGACGTTCCCAAGCAGTTTTTGCCGCTGGGCGGCGTCCCGATGCTGCTCCACACGCTTCGCGCGTTTGACCGCGCGAAGAGCGTGGACGCGGTCATCCTGGTCGTGCCGCACGAGGAGCGGCGGCGTGCCCTGACCGACGTCATCGAGCGCTACGGCGTCAAGAAGGTGCAGAAGGTCGTCGCTGGCGGGGATACCCGCCAGCAATCCGTTTACAACGGCTTGAAGGAAACCGGTCCCGACGTCGAGATCGTGGTGGTCCACGACGCAGTGCGCCCCTTTGTCACGGAAGACCTCATCGAGCAGTCGATCCAAGCGGCCCGCAAAGGAGGAGGCGCGATCGTGGCGATACCGATGAAGGACACGCCCAAGCAAGCCGGCCCGGACCGGCAGATCCAGCGGACGCTGGACCGTAACGAGATGTGGCTGGCACAGACCCCGCAAACCTTCCGGCGGGACCTGCTTCTCGAAGCCTACGAGAAGGCTGCGATCGAGCGCCTGCAGGCGACCGACGACGCCGCCCTGGTGGAGCGATTGGGACACAAGGTCGGGATCGTCGCGGGCACCTGGGAGAACATCAAGATCACGACGCCGGAGGATCTGGTCATCGCCGAGGCGATCCTTGCCAGTCGGAAAGGTAAGGCATGAGGGTTGGCTACGGCTACGACATCCATCCGCTGGTGCCTGGGCGCAAGCTCATCGTGGGCGGCATCGAGATTCCCCATACCAAGGGGCTGGACGGCCATTCGGACGCCGATGTCTTAACGCACGCGGTATGCGACTCGATCCTGGGCGCGATGGGGGAAGGCGATCTCGGCGCGCACTTTCCGGCGTCGGATCAGCGGTACAAGGACATCTCGAGCCTGAAGCTGCTGGAAGCCGCCATGTCCATGTTGACACAGAGGGGTTGCCGCGTGGTCAATGTGGACGCGGTCATCAATGCTCAGGCGCCGAGGCTGGGGCCGCATCTGGGTGCCATGAAGGACGCTCTGGCCAAGGCTATGGGCGTGGAGCCGGCGTGTATCAACATCAAAGTCAAAAGCGGCGAGGGGCAGGGGGCGGTGGGACGGGAGGAGGCGATGACGGCCCAGGTGGTGTGCCTCATCGAAGGGTTATAATAAGACCTGTATGTTCATGAAGATAAAAGATGATCTGGCTGCTGCGCAAGAACGGGACCCGGCGGCGACCAGCAAGTTGGAGGTCATCCTCACCTATGCGGGCTTCCACGCCTTGCTGGCCTATCGGATTGCGCACCGGTTGCATAAGTGGGGCGTCCCGTTCATCCCCCGCGTCATCTCCCAGTTAGCGCGCTGGCTGACGGGGATCGAGATCCATCCGGCGGCGAAGATCGGCCGGGGCTTCTTCATCGACCATGGGATGGGAGTCGTCATCGGGGAGACCACCGAGATCGGCGACTCCGTGACGCTGTTCCAGGGAGTCACGCTGGGGGGCACCGGCAAGGAGCGGGGCAAGCGCCACCCGACCTTGGGCAATCACGTGGTGGTGGGTGCCGGCGCCAAGATTCTCGGTGGGATCAGGATCGGGGACAGCGTCAAGATCGGGGCCAACTCGGTGGTGCTGAAGTCGGTCCCCGCACACTCCACGGTGATCGGAGTGCCCGCGCGGATCATCAAGACGGAAGGGAGGGAGCGCATCCCGGAGGCGACGATGGATCACACCAACATGCCTGACCCCATCGCCGACCGCTTCGAAGCCCTCGAGCGCGAGCTCATCGAGCTCCGCAAGCGCGTCGAAAGCCAGGACTCGCCTGAGAAGTAACATGAATCCTTTCGTAAATCCCTTCAGGGCTAAGCAAACCAAAGCCTATGCCACCGGCGTCCGGTTCGACGAGACGCTGCTGCACGTGCAGCTTTCGGACGGGCGCGCCATCAGCGCTCCACTGGAATGGTTCCCCAAGCTCAGTAATGCGACTGCGGAGCAGCGATCTCACTGGAGGCTGATCGGCAAAGGCATCGGCATCCACTGGGACGACCTCGACGAAGACTTATCAGTCGCCGGATTGCTGGGGTCTTGAACGAATAGCTAGTAGTCCACGCGCACGAGGCACAGTCCGTGCGCGGGGGCGGTGGGGCCGGCTTTGGTGCGGTCCTTCGCCGCGAGAATCTCCGCCACCTCTCCCACCTTCAGCTTTCCCCTTCCCACTTCCAGCAACGTCCCCACGATCGCCCGCACCATCTGCTTGAGAAAGCGGTTCGCCTCGACCTCGAAGAGGATTTCGTCCCCGAACCGCTCGATCGTCAGGCGGGTGATCGTGCAGACGGGATTGTCCGTGTCGGTCGGCGAGCCCTGAAAGGAAGAAAAGTCGTACGTTCCGACTAGCGCGCGGGCGGCCTCCTGCATGGATTCAAGATCCAGCGGGTAGGGATAGTGCAGGACCTTACCGCGGCTTAGCGCGGAACGGTGCACGCGCGTGAGGATCTGGTACCGGTAGAGCTTGGACTTCGCCGAAAACCGCGCGTGGAACGTCTCCGGCACCTGCTCGATGGCCAGCACGGCGATGTCCGGCGGCAGGATGCCGTTCAGCGCGCGTTGCCATTCCTCGGCCGTGAGCCTGGAAGTGATGGAGAAGTGCGCCACCTGGCCGAGCGCGTGCACGCCGGTGTCGGTGCGCCCAGCGCCGATCACGTCCACGTCGTGCTGCGCGACCTTCCGGATGGCCGCTTCAATCGTCCCCTGGATGGTCGGCAGGTTCGGCTGGATCTGCCAACCATGGTAGGTGGTCCCGTCGTACTCAAGCGTGATTTTAAAGGTGGGCAAAGGAAGCCCGGGTGTTAACGGGCGGAGGCGACCTGCACCGAGTTGAGGTAGTTGCGAATCCCTTCGAAGAGCCCTTCGGCGACCTTCTGGCGGAAGTCGGGCTGCCGGAGGCGCCGTTCCTCCATGGGGTTGCTGATGAAGGCAAGCTCGACCAGGATGCTGGGCATGGCCGTGTAGCGCAGGACGTAGAACGGCGCGGTCTTCACGCCGAGATCTTCCAAGGAATAGTAGGCGCCGACGTGATTCACCACGGCCAGCTTCGTCTCCCACGCAAGATTCTGTGATTCCTCGATGCGTTTGGACAGCGCGAGATCCGCCTTGATCATGTCCAGAAAGTCCCGCGCATGGTCGATGTTGTCGCCGTTTTCACGCGCGGCCACTTCCATCGCGCGCCGGTCCGACGCGATGCCGAAATGGTACATCTCGATCCCGTGCGTGGCGCGCCTCGGGTGCGAGTTGATGTGGATGGAGACGAAGAGGTCGGCCTTGTGCCCGTTGGCGAATTTGGCGCGGTCGTCCAATTCGACGAACGCGTCCTTGTCTCGGGTCATCAGGACTTTCTTGCCCAGGCGGTCCCGCAGGAGATCGCGCAGGTGCCGGGCCACGTCCAGGACGACTTCCTTCTCGGTCAGCCCGCCTGGCCCGATCGCGCCGGGGTCCCTGCCGCCGTGCCCGGGGTCCAGCACGATCGTCTCGATGTCGAGACGGGCCAGCCGTTCGCCCGGTGTGATCTGGCGGCTGACGGGTGGGAGCGTGACCTTGGGCTGCAGCGTGGACGTCAGCGGGTTTTCACTATGCGCGACGTAGTCCATGACCAAGCGGTGGGGACGGGTGAGCTTCCGAAGCGTGACCGTGGCTATGTTTTCCATATCGAGGACGACGCGCACCTTGCGCGACGGGACCTGGATCACTTCGACCTCGGTCGGAAAACTGTCATCGTCGATTTTGTTTCTGGCGGTCCGGCTGAGGACGGCATTCTTTAGACTGATCACCAGCCGGTCGGGATCGGCCAATCGTTGCTGGGTGTACGTAAACCGCCTGGCGAGATCAAGCACCAGCCTGTGTTGGTTGGCCTTCTGAGAGACCCGCAGGTTTTTGACCGTGGTCACCTTGGCCGCGCGCTGTTTGGACTTGGCCAAGACCAGGTGGGCAGGCAAGGATTGCGCCGATGCGACACGAAGCGTATCAGGAGTCTTAAAGGTCGCCTCGGAAGATGAAGTTGGCAGCCAGAGCGCCAGCAGTGCGATCAGCGGGAGATATGTCCGGCATTGCTTGGGAGAGCGGACCGTGAGTTTTTGGTCGTGTTCCATGCTCTTTCCTGCCAATCCTTGCCAGCTTGGGTTGCGGACTTCGGAAAGAAGTATAAAGAATGGCGCAGAATTGTCAAGTTTTTGGCACATTGACAGGGGAACCCCGCCTCTATAGGCTAGGCTCATGCCGATCCATCTCATCATCGACGGCTACAACTTGCTTGGGGTGCGCGGCGGCTTGCGGGGCGACGTGGAAGCTAAGCGGGAACAGTTGATCCGGGGCCTGGCCGGCTATCGCCAGCGTAAGGGCCATCCCGTGACCGTCGTCTTTGACGGCTGGCGAGCAGGGCACCCAGTCGAGCATGTTGAGTGGCGCGAGGGGATTGGGGTCGTCTATTCGCGACAAGGGGAGCAGGCCGACGAGGTGGTGAAGCGGCTGGCGGAGAAGTATGGCTCGGACTGCGCGGTTGTCTCCTCAGACCGCGAAATCACCAACTTCGCCCGCGTCCACGGCGCAACGGTCATCACGTCGGGTGACTTCGAGACGCGATTGCAGATGTCAGGAGCGAGGCCGGCGGCGCGGAAGCGGGAGGCCGAGGACGACGAGCCAGTGCGGCGTGATCCGGAGAAGAAGGGCAATCCTAAGAAGCTTCCGAAGGCGCTTCGGAAGAAGGCTAGTCAGTTAAAGAAGTTCTAAGAGCGGGTCCTGTCGCCGAGCTACCGTGATTGTCATTGCGAGGCGCAGCCGAAGCAATCTCGGTCGAGGTTGCCGCGTCGCAGACTCCTCGCAACGACAGCGCCGCTCCGCCAGGGTCTCGCTCGGCGCCACCCGCTAATCCCCTGAACAGTCACCCGCTGATCCTGAACAGCCGCTTGGTGTTCTGCGTCGTCGCTTCCTCAACCTCTTTCACGCTGAGGCGGTGGAGCTCGGCTAGCTTCTCGGCGACGTGGAAGACGTAGGCGGGTTCGTTGCGCTTGCCGCGATGCGGGACGGGCGTGAGGTAGGGGCTGTCTGTCTCCACCAGGATGCGGTCCAGCGGCACCGTCTTGACGATGTCGCGCAGCATCGTCGCGTTCTGGAACGTGATGACGCCGGAGAACGAGAGGTAGAACCCCAGGTCCAGCGCATCCTTCGCCAACCAGGCATCGCCCGAGAAACAGTGAAAGACCCCACCCACCTCGCCGGCCTTCTCGTCTTTGAGGATCGTGATCGTGTCCTCTTGGGCCTCGCGCGTGTGGATGATGATCGGAAGGCGCAGCTCGCGGGCCAGGCGTACCTGCTCGCGGAAGCGCTGGCGTTGGACCTCACGCGGGGAGTGGTCGTAGTGGTAGTCCAGCCCGATCTCGCCGTAGGCGACGACGCCTTTGGATTTCGCTAGCGGCCGCAGCTCTTCGTACCAGCCGTCTTGGATGTGTTTCACTTCATGCGGGTGGACGCCGACGGTGGCGGAGATGAACGGGTGACGTTGCGCCAGGGTGACAGCGGCGCGGCTTGTCTCGAGGTCGCACCCAATCGTCACGAAATGCCCGATCCCGGCGTCGCGCGCGCGTTGGAGCATCGCCTCGCGGTCGGTGTCAAACCGCGCGTCGTCGATATGGCAGTGGCTGTCGATCAGCATAAAATTTGACTATAGCATAACAGGGTTGGTATTATCCCCAGTCTGATGAAGGCTCTGATGAGAAACTGCACTGGTTATTTGCTGCTTGCGCTGCTGGGTGTCTGTCTGCTGGCCTTCCCCTCGTTAGCTGCGACGCTCGAGCTGCACCATGCTCTCGGCGAGGCGGACCAGGACGGCCACCAGCATTCAGCTGCGGATCTCTGTTCCTGGGTCCAAAGCCACGCCTCCTCATCGCTCGTCGTCTGTGCGCCGGTCCTAACCTCTGAGCCGGCCGTCTTTGTTCCCGAATCGCCCTACCAGGATCACTTTGTTCTCCACCTACTTCTGACCGACCTTCCTGCCCGCGCTCCTCCCGCTCAGACCCTCTAAGTCCGTATCCCAATCGCTGTGCCGTAGAACTTCGGCTCAATTCGGCCGCAGGCGGCGCTTTACCTATCCGGACACGAGGTGTCTTTATGAATGTAGAATCACGCGCGCTCGCGCTTCTCGTTGTATTTGCGCTCGGCCTAGGCCCATTGGTGCCTGCCGCTTTCGCGCAAGAGAAGGCGTCCGAGCTTGAGGATTTGAAGAAACAGATGTTGCAGATGGAAGAACAGTTCCGGCAGTTGCAGCGGCAGATCGAGAAATTAGAAAAACAGGCTGCCCCCCCCGGGGCGGCCGGTCAGCCGCAAGCGGCTGACCCTGCCCTCCAAAAGAAGATTCAGGAGGTAGAGGCGAAAGCGAACGCAGCGCTGGAAGCCAGCAAGAAGACCTTCGCCTCGCAATTCAATCCCGCCATCTCCCTCGGCATCGATACCATCGGCTCCTACAAATCCAATAGCCAGGGATTCAATCCCGGCAACGGCCCGCAGGCCGGGGCGAGGATCAATAACGGCCGTCCGGCCGGCGCGGATTTCAATCTTCGCAGCGCGGAGTTGTTCATCTCGGCCGACGTAGATCCCTTCGCGCGGGCCTATGCGACCATCAACGCCTCGGCCGATGCTACGAATAACGATGAAGCGACCCTGTCGGTGGAAGAAGCAGCGATTGTGACAACGCGCCTGCCGTACAATCTGACGGTCCGCGGCGGCCGCTTCTTTGCCGACTTCGGCGTGTTGCCTCACAGGCACGACCATGACCTGCCCTTTGTGGATCGCCCACCGTCGCTTGCCGCATTCGTGGGTGGAGAGGCTCAGACCAATGGCGTGGAGGTAAGCTGGCTTGCGCCCACGCCGTTTTTTCTCCGAGCCAGCGGGACGATCGGAAACAAGCTAGGGGCCGATTTCCATGACGGCGTGAGCAATCTCAACAGCCGCCCGATCAGGGGGCTGACCTATATGGGCCGATTGCAGACCTACCTCGACATCAACGATGACAACAATGTGGAACTTGGAAGTTCGATCGCTGAGGCACCCAATGCCGAGGATTTTGGGAACACGGGACGGTTTGAGCGTCGTTTGGTAGGGCTCGACTTCAAATATCGGTGGTACCCGCTCGGCTCGGGGGTTCGCCAGAGCCTGACCGTTGCCGGAGAGCTGCTGCACGATGTCGGCGATGCGGATCCCATGAACGGAGGACCTCGGCGGGACGTTTTCGGGAATCCCGTACGCCAGGGCGCGTGGGGCGGCTATGTCTATGCCGAGTATCGCCTGAGCAAGCAGTGGCGGCCGGGCATCCGGTTTGACTACTTCCAGTTGCAGTCGGAGCCGCTGCTCGTCACGAATCCATTCACTGGCATGCCGGCGTCCACGCTCAACGCGACCGGCCACCGGACGGACAACCGCACATGGACGGCGTACTTGACGTGGTTCCCCAGCGAATTCCAGCGACTGCGTCTGCAGTATAACCGCTCCGATCGTGGGAACGCTCAGGATGCCAACGAGTTCTTTCTTCAATGGACTGCGTTCCTCGGCAGCCACTCGCATGGGTTTTCCGAACGGGAATAAACCGAAGTCAATGTGGAAAGGAGCAGCCTGATGACTCTCGTATGGCGTAATCGTCTTTGGGCGCTGGCCTTCGCGTTGGCGCTCGTCTCCAGCGGCATGGCCCGCGCCGAGGAGAAAATCTACGTGGTCACAACCCTTCCGGATCTGGCCGACATCGCGGCCCGGATCGGAGGCGATCTAGTAACGGTCGAAAGCCTTGCCAAGGGCTACGAAGACCCGCATGGCGTGCCGATCAAGCCATCATTCGTGCCCAAGCTGAATCGCGCGCAGGTATTGGTCGTCATGGGTCTCGAGTACGAGCATTCCTGGATTCCGGCGTTGCTGGGCGAGGCCCGCAATACAAAAATCATGAAAGGGAATAACGGGTATATCGATGTGTCACTCAAGGTGACTCCCAAAGAGGTGCCGACGGACCTCAGCCGGGCGAAAGGAGAGTTGCATCCGGCCGGCAACCCGCATTTCAATCTGGATCCCGAAGCGGGCCGGTTCATCGCGGAGACCATCGCCGAGGGGCTCACGTTGAATTTCCCCCAGCATCGAGCTACGTTTGAGACAAACTTGAAGGCGTTTCTGGCCCAGCTCGATGCCAAAATCCGGGAGTGGAAGATCATGGCCCGGCCATTACGCGGGGTGAGATTCGTTTCCTATCATCAAGACTTCACCTATTTTGCCGACCGGTTCGGCATGGAGTATGTGGGAACCATTGAATTAAAGCCCGGCATCGAGCCGACGGCTGCGCATCTGGTGGAGTTGGTGCAGAGCATGAAAACTGAAGGGGTGAAAGTTGTGATCCGCGAGCCCCATTT
Organism: uncultured Nitrospirales bacterium; assembly: GCA_964610095.1. GTDB lineage: Bacteria > Nitrospirota > Nitrospiria > Nitrospirales > NS-4 > NS-12. The sequence goes on from CAZSUT010000020.1 coordinate 19,071, forward strand.
CAGCGAGAAGGTGCCGAGCCAGATCGCGGCCCAGGTCGGTGGACAGGTGGTGAAATTGCCGATCATGGTCGGCGGTGCGCCGGAGGTGAAAACCTATTTTGACTTGATCGGATACAACATCCGGGAACTGCTCAAGGCTGCGCAGGCTGCAGGCGTCGCAGGGAAGGTTTGAGGAGAGCGCGAATGGCCGAGGCGATTGTCAGCTTTCAAGACGTCGCGTTGGGCTACGACGGGATTCCGGTCCTCGAGGGCCTGACGTTGGACATCCACCCAGGTGATTTCATCGCTCTGCTGGGCCCGAACGGGTGCGGGAAGAGCACGATACTGAAAGGAATGGCGGGTATCATTCGGCCGCTTCGCGGCTGCATCAGATGCGTGCCGAACGGGCGGTCGGTCCGCTTCGGCTATGTGCCGCAGCGGGAGACCATCGAGATGGTGTTCCCGCTGACGGTCTTTCAAGTGGCGCTTATGGGGACGTACGGGCGTCTGGGGCCCGGGCGGCCGGTCACGCACGTCGAGCGCGAGTTGGTTCAGGCCTGTCTCGTCGATGTCGGGATGGGGGATCTTGGCCGGAAGCTGTTCACGTCGCTCTCCGGCGGCCAGCGCCAACGGGTGCTGATCGCGCGGGCGCTGGCGGCGGACCCAGATCTATTACTGCTGGATGAGCCGTTGAGCGGCATCGACCTCCGGGCGGCCCAAGTCATCATGGAGTTGATTGCCCGGCTGCATCGGGACCGCAGGTTGACCACGGTGATGGTGAGCCATCATATCAAGGCGCTCCGGGAGCGCGAAGTGGTGCGTGAGGTCATCTGGGTCCATGAGAGGAAGCTCCTGCGCGGTCCGGTCGAGACCATGCTGGCCCCGGACATGGTCTATCGGATGATGGACGCGGAGATCGGCTGAACGGAGACTGGGAAAGGGGCTCGTCCCGGCGAGACCGGGGTGGGCGGGTGAGATGTGATGGAGACCCTGCTGGAAATCCTCAATCCGAACTTCCTGCTTCGCAACGCGCTGTACGGAGGGGTGGTCATCGGCCTTGTCGCACCGCTAGTCGGAGTCTATCTTCTGGCGCGTCGCATGGTGTTTCTCGGAGTCGCCTTGCCGCAGATTTCGACCGCGGGTGTGGCCGGGGCGTTCATTTGGCATGCGTTCTTCCATGGCCATCCGGACCGTGACATCAATGATTTCGCGATCGCGCTGGTTGGCTCGAGCTTTCTGACGTTTGCTGTGATCCTGACATTGGCCCTGCTGGAGCGGCGCAGTCGCGGGCTCCTCGAAGGACGGATCGGAGCGTTGTACGCGCTGGCCGGCGCCGCCACAATCTTGTTACTGGCATCGGATCGCATCACCGAAATCGGAGTTCTGAACTTGCTCAAGGGCGAGATCATCGCCATCCCGGATGCCGAACTGCTCATTCTGGTGCTGGGGTATGGGGTGATCCTGGCTGTGCTGTCTCTCTTCCACAAGGAACTGGTGCTGGTCTCGGTGGACCGGGAGATGGCCGTCTCTCTGGGGAAGCGCGTGGTGTTGTGGGACCTTGTCCTGTTTGGCGTCATCGGTGTGGCGATCTCGTTAGGCGTCTTGGTGGTAGGCCCACTGGTCATGTTTGGATTTCTGATCGTGCCGCCGATGATCGCCGGGCGACTGACGGTGGGCATGCGGGATATCTCCATCGTAGCCTCGGTGTTGGGGGCCTGCATTGCGCTGGTCGGGTTCGCGGCGTCGTACAAGCTCGACTGGCCGGCTGGCCCCACCGATGTGGCCCTTGCGGGCGTCGTTCTCGCCGGCGTGACAGTGTGGCAGGTGCTGCGAACGATGAGGCTCAGGGCCGCTGTCAGATGAGCGTTCCGTGGGTTCGCATAGGGGCCTGTCTCATGAGTGTGGCTCTGCTGGGAGGATGTCAGGGCGGGAGCGCTCTGCGACTGACGAGCCTGCCGGCGGACAGTCCGATCACGGTGGCGCCGGTAGTCAATGCGACGGGTCGTGTGCTGTCTCTGCCGCCGGACAACCCGCTGGACGCGCTGCGTCAGGAATTGGGTCTTGGAGACGAGAAGCCGGCAACCATCTCAGTCGTGCTAGCCAATCGCTTACTGCTGGCATTCCAATCGCACGGCTATCAGGTGACTCGGATTGACAAGGCGCTGTCGGTCTTTTCCGATCACTCCGTGGAGATCGGGAAGGTCGTTGAGGAAGCTCGCGCCGCGGGACTCAGAGGGTTCGTGGTCCTGGCGACGCTCCGTCGATGGGATGACAGCCGCTGGATCGATACCCGTGCGGTGTTCGTCTCGATGGACGTGATCGTCGCGCGCATCAGCGACGGCGAAATCCTGGATACTCGGGCAGTCCGTAACCTTGCAGTGCCGGTTGGCGCAGCGACGACGATCGTCCAGGCCGCCGACGATGCCGCGCGCTGGCTTGCCGAGAAGCTGTTCTGAGGGGACTGGCTACTTTTGACCTTGAAAAGTTGCCTGTCCCAGTTTTTCGTGTCGCCTGCGGCTCTGGGGTCCTGCCGGCCAGCAGCCTGATTGTCATTGCGAGGCGCAGCCGAAGCAATCTCGGCCGAGGTTGCCGCGTCGCGGACTCCTCGCAACGACAGCTCCGCTCCGCCGGGCGCCCGCTGGCCATCACCCCTTCGCCGCAGGCGACATCAGCGCCACTCGCGATTATTTCCCTGCAACGATGAATTCCAGGAAGTATTGCTTGGGCAGGAAGGTGTGCTCTTTGGAGAGGGTGTAGCCGGCGTCGGACATTTCTTTGACGACAGTGTCGCGCGGGATAAGGTGATCTTTTGAGAAGCCAAGATTGCCGGATCGTTCATCGTGGTAGAAATCGATGATGGCCACGCGGCCCTTCGGCTTCATCGCTGTTTTGATGCGCGTGAAGTAGTCCACGCGCCTGTCCAAATGATGATAGGTGTTGCAGAGAAACACGAGATCCACGCTCTTGGGCGGGAGGAGGGGGTCGTCCTCCTTCGCCACGACGAACTTCGCGTTGTATGGCATGTGCAGGTGCTCGATCATCTCCTCGTTGTATTTCAGCATGCCCGGCTCGATGTCCACGGCATAGACCATCCCCTTGTCCTGCACGACCCAGACGAACTTCCGCGTGAAGTAGCCGGACCCGGCGCCGATGTCGGCGATCGTCATATAGTCGGTGATATTGAGCGACTTGATGACCTCGTCGGGCTTCTGCTCCTTGTCCCGCTCCGGCCGCTCGAGGATCTCGATGTACTCTTTGAGGTTCGCAGGGCCGCGGTGCTGCTCCTTGTGCTGCGCCCAGGCGGGAGCGATCCACAGGAGGCTAAGCAGGAGAAAGAATGCAAATTTGTGGCTAGTGCCAGTCGTCATTAGGGTCCCTCGGGATACTTGTTGCGAACATGATGGCCAGCGCCGGCTTGTCGGTCTTGTTCGCCGCAGCGTGGTAGGTTTCGGTCGGAACTAGAAGCATCTTGTTGCCGGGCCTCAGGACGACGACCTCGCGCTTGTGAGTCTTGACGTCCTCGAGCGTCAGCTCGAGCTCACCCTCTCGCATCCAGACCGCGACTTGGTGCACCTTGTGGTAGTGCATCCCGGCCGTTGCGCCGGGTTGGATCTGGTTTGAATAGACGTGCGTGATGGGCGCTCCGAGCGCCTTTTCGATCGCTTTCAGGTCGAACACCTCTTGCCGGCGACCAGGTTTCTTGGGGTCCACGTCAATCTTGTATTCCAGCCAGCGCGACACGCTCATGTCAGGGTTTCTCCATCGTGAATGCTTTCCGGCTGTCTCCCATGACGCCTGAGAGAAGCGACGTCAATTCCAACGGGAGCACGAACTTGGTCGCTGGGCTGTTGCCGAGCGTCTTGAGCGCGTCCAGGTATTGCAAGCTCATGGTCTTCGCATCCACGCCTTTGGCCACCTCAAAGATCTTGGACAGTGCCAGGGAGAAGCCCTCTGCTCTGAGAATCGCGGCCTGCCGCTCGCCTTCCGCGTTCAGGATGCGGGCCTGGCGATCACCCTCCGCTTTCAGGATGGCCGCCTGCTTCTCGCCGTCAGCGACTGTAATGGCTGCGGCCTTTGTCCCTTCCGCTTCCGTCACCGTCGCCCGGCGGCTCCGTTCGGCCGACATCTGGCGGCCCATCGCGTCGAGGATATCCTTGGGCGGCGTGATCTCGCGGATCTCCACGGTGGTGATCTTCACGCCCCAGCGCGTTGTCACCTGATCCATCTTGGTTTGGAGGACGTGGTTGATCTCCTCCCGCTTCGCCAGCACATCGTCCAACGCGATGTCCCCGACGACCGCGCGGAGGGTGGTGACCGCGATACCTTCGGCCGCGGCGTCGAAATCCTGAACTTGGACGAAACTGGCGATCGGGTCCACGACCTTCGAATAGATCAGAAAGTCCACGGAGATGGACGCGTTGTCCTTCGTGATGCAGGTCTGATGAGGGATCTCAGTGTACTTCTCCCGGAGGTCCACGCGCATGGCCTTGTCGACGAGCGGAATCAATATCACAATGCCGGGCCCTTTCGGTCGTTCAAGCACCTTGCCCAACCTGAGGACCACGAGCCGTTGGTATTCGGGAACGACCTTGAGGGTCATGAAGACCAGAATGACTACGATAACTGCCGTGATCATGAATCCCGTTGGCATAAGCATGGACGCCTCCTTATTTAATCTTCGAACCCGGCGGGACGTCGTCCATTGTCGTGAGCAGAGTCGTCACCTCTTCCTCGCCGGCAGCCAGGACCATCCCCTGCGACTCGACGCCCATGAGCTTGGCCGGCTTCAAGTTCGCCACCACGACGACGCGCTTGCCCACCAGATCTTCCGGCGCGTACTTCGTGCCGATGCCGGCTACGACCTGGAGCCGCTCGGTACCGATATCGACTTGTAGCTTGAGGAGCTTGGTTGACTTGGGCACGCGCTCGGCCGCGATGACAAGGCCGACGCGCAACGAGACTTTTCTGAACTCGTCGATCGTGATCTGATCCGTTGGCGAAGGAGCCGGCTGCTGGTCTTGAGTCACGCGGACATCTCCTTGTGTCTTGGTCGTCTCGATTCTCGGAAACAGCGGGCTTCCTTTGGCGATCTCCGTGCCGGGGAGCACGCCGCCCCAGGTAATCTCAGAGGACAGCAACGGTTTCGAAAAGTTCAACACCAGCCCAAGCTGCCGCTTCATCTCCTCGGCTGCCTGCGGCATGAAGGGATAGAGGGCGAGACAGAGGAAACGCAAAGTCTCTGCCGCGTTGTAGAGCACGGTGTTGAGCCGTGGCTTGTCGTTAGACTTCTTGGCTAGGGTCCAGGGGGCGCTCTTGTCGATGTACTGATTGCCAAGCTGAACCAGGCTCCAGATGGCTTCCAGCACCCGGTTGAACTCCAAACTCCCGAGATGCGTCTCGACCGCAGGCAAGACTTCCATGGCCGTCCGTTGCAGTTGTCTGTCCAGCTCGGCCTTCACCGTCTTCTCCGGTTCAGGCACGACGCCTCCGGCGAACCGCTCGATCATGGTCAGGCTGCGGTTCAGGAGGTTGCCCAGATCGTTCGCTAGATCCGTGTTGGTCCGGCCGATCAAGGCCTCTCGGGAAAAATCTCCGTCTTGGCCGAACGGCACCTCGCGCAGGAGGAAGTAGCGGAACGCATCCGCGCCGAATTCCTCCACGACGGCGTGGGGGTCCACCACGTTCCCCCGGCTCTTGGACATCTTCTCGCCGTTCACCGTCCACCAGCCGTGGGCGAAGATGGTCTTCGGCAGCGGAATCTTCAGGGCCATGAGGATCGTGGACCAGTACACGGCATGCGTCGTCAGGATGTCCTTGCCGACGAGGTGGATGGTGGCCGGCCAGTACCGGTCGAACGACGGCGAGGGGCGCAGATACTCGAGCGCCGAGATGTAGTTCGCCAGCGCGTCGAACCACACGTAGGTGACGTAGTTGGAATCAAACGGGAGATCAATCCCCCAGGAAAGGCGTGATTTGGGACGGGAGATGGAGAGGTCCTCCAGAGGCTTCTGGAGGAACCCGAGCACCTCGTTGCTGCGCGACCGTGGGCGGATGTAGTCCGGGTTGGCCTCGATGTATTTGACCAGCCGGTCCTGGTAGTGGCCCATCTTGAAGAAGTAGTTGCTCTCGCTGAGCTGCTCGACTGGTCGCTTGCAGTCCGGACACAGGCCATTCACGACGTCCTTATCCGTCCAGAAGCGCTCGTCGAAGGTGCAGTACCAGCCGGTATAGTCGGCGCGATATATCTGTTTCTTGTCGAACAGCGTTTGCAGCGTCTTCTGGACATAGGCCTTGTGTTTCGAATCCGTGGTGCGGATGAAGGCGTCGTTGGAGATGTTCAACCGCTTCCAGAGGGTCTGGAACTGGGGTGCGAGCCGGTCGCAGTAGGCCTTGGGGTCCATCGCCGCCTTCTGCGCGGCCTGCTGGACCTTCTGGCCGTGCTCGTCGAGGCCTGTCAGGAAGAAGACATCGAAACCTTTAAGCCGACTGAAGCGCGCCAAGATGTCGGCGGCGATGGTCGTGTAGGCATGCCCGATGTGCGGCACGTCGTTGACATAGTAGATGGGGGTCGTAATGTAGAACGTCTTGGACATTCGAACCGGGGTCAGGCGGCTTTGGGTTGAAGCGCTGCACGAAGTCGCAAAAGCAGGCCCTCCAGCAGCAGTTGCTTGTTGAGGTTACGATCCAAGCCGCGTGTCATGGACTCCACATAGGCAGCGAGGTCCACCATCGTCGCAACCGGCAGGCGAGAAGCCAGCGCCTCCAACTCTACCTGGCAATCGGAGTTCACCAGACGAGCGCGGTCGCCGCCGACCTTCACGAGGACCAGGTCGCGGAACCAGGTGGCGAGCCATCCGAACGCCGCCTCCGCCTGGTCGGATTTCGCGACCGCCTCGCACGCTGCCAGAAGCGCGCCGATTCTCTCCACCGATTCAGGGCTCATGAGTCGGAGGAACTCGGCCCGTTCGGTTCGGAGGGCTTCCGGATCGGCCTCCAGGGCCAGCCCGAGCCGGCCTCCCGATATGACGGCGAGGAAGTGGGTGTCCTGCTCCGGCAGCCCCCGTTGTTGCCGAACCGCAGCCTCCACCTGGTCCAGGGCCAGTGGCGCGAACCGGATCTCCTGACAGCGCGACCGGATCGTCTGCAGCAGGGCCCCGGGCCGTGAGGAGACGAGGATGATCAGGCTGTCGGGGGGCGGCTCCTCGATCGTCTTGAGCAGGGCGTTCGCCGCTTCCCGCCGCAGCAAGTCGGCGTTGTCCAGGACCACGATCTTGCACCGCCCGATCAGGGGTCGGTAGATGAAGCGCGACTCGATCTCGCGCGTTTGATCGGTTTCACCTTTGCCGCTCGTCGCCGTCAGCATCATCACGTCGGGGTGTGCGCCGGTCTCGATCTGATGGCAGGACCGGCACACGCCACAGGCGTCCGGTGGATCCGGGGTCGGGATAGCCTCGCAGTTCACGGCCTGCGCCAGCACGCGGGCCGTCAGCAGCTTGCCGATCTGCTCCTCTCCATGGAACAGCAGCGCGTGGGCCAGTCGCTGGCTCCGCAATGCAGCTTGGAGGAACCGCTTCGGCTGCTCGTGGCCGATGATCGTGTTAAACGGCATGGGGTTCGACCTGGGTCAAGCCGGACCGCCGCGCCCGCAGCCGGGGCTGCACGATCCCGTCGATCGCGCGCGCCACGACATCTTCGGAAGTTGTACCGTCCACCACGCGCACACGGCGCGGGTTCTGTCTGGCGATGCGGAGATAGCCCCGCCTCACGGCTTCGTGGAACGAGGCATGTTCCCGGTCGAGGCGGTCAAGGCCGCCGGCCCGGCGCTTGCGAGCGAGGCCGACCGCCACCGGGACGTCCAGCAGGATGGCCAGGTCCGGCGCAAGGCCGGCGGTGGCGAAACGGTTCAAGCGGGCGACGACGGTGGGGCCAAGCCCGCGCCCGTAGCCTTGATAGGCCATGGTCGCGTCGGCAAAGCGGTCGCAGAGCACCACGGCGCCCTTCTCCAGCGCCGGGCGGATGGTCTCGGCCACGTGCTGGGCGCGGCTGGCCAGGTAGAGCAAGAGCTCGCAGCGGGCCTCCATGCCGCGGTTCTTGGGGTCCAAAAGGATAGTCCGGATCTGCTCGCTGATGGGCGCGCCACCGGGCTCGCGCGTCTCGACGACTTGGTAGCCGAGCGCCCGGAGGCGCCGGGCGAGTCTGTGGAGCTGAGAGGTCTTACCGCAGCCTTCGATCCCTTCGAAGCTCAGGAAAAACCCTCGCTTGAGACCACCACTCGGCACCGTTGATTCCCCTTCGCTCCGAGCGCGCCAGACGACGCGATGAATCATAGTCCAACTTGTTGAGAAATAGCAATCTATCGCTTGCACGGCCGAGTAAAACTCTGTATCATGACAAGGTTGCGCTGATCTGAGTCGATGTCATGCTGAAAGTCTCGCTGAAACGCTACTTTATCACCGGTCTCCTGGTCATCGTGCCAATCTGGGGGACGGTCCTGGTCCTCAAGACCCTGTTCATTACTCTCGACGGCCTTCTAGGTGATTTCCTTGAGAAGTATTTCCCGCAGCGTTACATTCCGGGTCAAGGCATCCTATTGCTGGTCGCCGTGATTTTCTTCGGAGGGTTGCTGGCCACGAACTTCATGGGCCGGCGGATCGTAGCCTTCTGGGAGGGCATCTTGCAGCGGGTGCCGCTGGTCCGCGGGATCTACACCACCATCAAGTCCATGATGGATGTCCTGTCCTTCCAGGACCAGGACAGGGGCGCTGCCAAATACAGCCGGGTCGTGATGATCGAGTTCCCGCGCAAGGGCCAGTACGCGCTGGCCCTGGTGACCGGGGTCACGCCGGGAGAGGTGCAGGATATCAGCACGGACCGGGTGATCAACGTGTACGTGCCGACCTCGCCGAATCCGACCTCCGGCTACTTGCTTTTTGTCCCGGAGAGCGAGTTGATTCCCGTGAACATGAGCGTGGATGAGGCGATGAAGATGATGTTTTCCGGCGGGATGTACACCCCCCGCGTGCCGGAGGCGGTCGGGGCGGGCACTGGCAGGAAGAAATGAGCCGACTCTCCGCCATCATCCTCGCTGCGGGTCAAGGCATCCGCATGCGGTCCAAGCTGGCCAAGGTGCTCCATCCGGTGTGCGGGCGGCCGATGGTGCTCTACGCAGTGGACCTGGCGGAGACGCTCGCCAAGGGCCATGTCGCAGTCGTCGTCGGTTATCAGGCCGAACGCGTGAAGGACCTCCTGGCCGACCGCAAGGTGGCGCTGGTGGAGCAGACGCGCCGGCTCGGGACCGGCCATGCTGTTGTGCAGGCCCAGGCGGCGTTTCAGGGCCGCGGCGGGAACGAGTGGAGCGGCCGGCGGTTCGTGATCCTGAGCGGGGACACCCCGCTGTTGACGGAGGCAGCGGTTCGGGCGCTGCTGGCGACGCACGAGCGCGAGCGGGCGACGGTAACCTTGCTGACGGCGCACCTAGACCAGCCCGCCGGCTATGGGCGGATCGTGCGGGGGCGCGACGGAGCGGTCTGGCGGATCATCGAGGACAAGGATGCCACACCGGCTGAGCGGCGGTTGACCGAGGTCAATGCGGGCACGTACGTGGTCGAAGGCGAGTTCCTGTTTCCAGCGCTGGCTGGGCTCAAATCCTCCAACGCGCAGAAGGAACACTACCTCACCGACATCGTCGAGGCGGCGATCCGGCAGGGAAGGAAAGTGGCGGCGTATATCGCCCGGGATTCTATCGAGGCGCTCGGCGTCAACACGCGGGCCGAGCTGGCCGAGGCCGAGCGGATCCTGCGCGACCGAGTGCGGCGGAAGCTGATGGACGCCGGAGCGACGTTCCTGGAGCCGGAGACGTGCTTCGTCGACCCGGAGGTCCGGATCGGTCGTGACACCGTCATTCACCCGCACACCACGCTGGAGGGCCGGACGGTCATCGGCGAAGACTGCGTGATCCGCTCGCACAGCCGGCTCGTCGAGAGCGTGCTCGGCGACGGCGTCACGGTGCTGGACAGCTGCGTGATCGAAGGGAGCCGGCTGGAGGCGGAGTGCACGGTCGGCCCGTTCGCGCACTTGCGACCGGGGAATGTCATCAAACGCGGGGCGAAAGTGGGGAATTTCGTGGAACTGAAGAAGACGGAACTGGGCCCGGGCGCCAAGGCCAATCACCTCAGCTACCTCGGCGACACGCAGATCGGCAGCCGCGTCAACGTCGGGGCGGGCACCATCACGTGTAACTATGACGGGCACAACAAGCACAGGACGGTGATCGGCGACGACGCCTTCGTCGGCAGCGATGTGTCCCTGGTGGCGCCGGTCACAGTCGGGCGCGGGGCCGTGATCGGGGCGGGCTCGGTCGTGACGGAGGACGTGCCGGCTGACGCGCTGGCGCTCGGGCGGGCCCGACAGGTGGTCAAGCCGGGCTGGGCCAAGGGCAGGCGGGAGAAGATGCGGAAGGACAAGCGCTGAGGACACGGCCATGTGCGGCATCATCGGATACATCGGGAGCCGGGAAGTCGTGCCGCTGCTGCTCGACGGGCTGAAGCGGCTCGAATATCGAGGCTACGATTCGGCCGGTCTGGCCGTGCTCCGCAACGGAAAGATCGACGTCCGCCGCAGTGTGGGCAAACTGACCAACCTCGAGAAGACCGTGAACGGCGCAGGGCTGCATGGGACCGTCGGGATCGGCCACACCCGCTGGGCGACGCATGGCAAGCCGTCGGAGCAGAACGCCCATCCGCACCGGTCGGGCCAGTTGGTGCTGGTCCACAACGGCATCATCGAGAACTACGCGGCGTTGAAGGCGCGCTTGCAGCAGGAAGGCTACCGGTTCGAGTCTGAGACCGACACCGAAGTGATGGCCCACTTGATTGCGCGGCATCTGAAAGACGACTGCGGTCTGGAGGGGGCGGTTCGCTCGGCGATCCAAGAAGTCCGTGGCAGCTATGCGATCGCCGTTCTGTGCGAAGGGGAGCCGCAGACCATCATCGCCGCGCGTTCGGGCTGCCCGCTGGTGATGGGGATGAGCGAGCACGGTGCGTTCGCCGCGTCGGATGTGACGGCGATCCTCGCCCACACGCGCGATGTGGTCTTCCTGGAGGACGACGAACTGGCGGTGCTTTCGACAAACGCCCTGGTCGTCAAGGACGCGAAGGGCAAGCCGGTGACGCGCGCGGCGACCCAGATCGCGTGGGACGCGGCTGCAGCGGAAAGAGGCGGCTACCCGCACTTCATGCTGAAGGAGATCCACGAGCAGCCGCAGGCGATCCTGGACACGATGCGAGGCCGCTACACCTTCGAGCGCGGGGAGGCGGACCTGCCCGACATCGGATTGACGCCGGCCCAGTTCGCCGACGTGCAACGCGTCTGGATTGTCGCCTGCGGGACATCCTGGCATGCCGCGCTGGTGGGGAAATACCTGATAGAGGAAATGGTGCGGGCGCCGGTCCAAGTCGATATCGGTTCGGAGTTCCGCTACCGCAACCCGCTGATCGGACCTGGCGATCTGCTGATCGCGATCTCCCAGTCAGGGGAGACCGCCGACACGCTGGCGGCCGCCCGCGAGGCCAAGCGGCAGGGCGCCCGCATGGTGTCCATCTGCAACGTGGTGAGCAGCACCCTCGCCCGCGAGTCGGATGGCGTGCTGTACACGCACGCAGGCCCCGAGATCGGGGTAGCCTCCACGAAGGCTTTCACGGCCCAGCTCACGGCGCTGTACTTATTGTCCTTGCACCTGGGGCGGGTGCGTGGCACCGTGTCGGTGGAAGAGGGACGTGCGTGGCTGGACCGGTTCGTCACGCTGCCGACACACGTCCAGCATCTCCTGGGCCGCGAGGCGGAACTGATCGCGATCGCCAAGCGCTACCACACGAAGCGCAATTTCCTGTACCTGGGCCGGGGCATCAACTACCCGATCGCGCTGGAAGGCGCGCTGAAGCTCAAAGAGATATCCTACATCCACGCCGAGGGGTACGCGGCGGGGGAGATGAAGCACGGGCCCATCGCGCTGATTGACAAAGACATGCCGGTCGTGGTGCTGGCGCCGCGCGATCGCCTGTACGAGAAGACGGTGAGCAACCTGATGGAAGTGAAAGCCCGCGGGGCGCCGGTCATCGCCTTTGTCACGTCGGGCGAGCGGGAGCTCGGCAAGGCGGCTGACGCGGTGTTCACCGTGCCGGACGTGCACCCGCTGCTCTCGCCGATCCTATTCACGGTGCCGTTGCAACTGCTGGCGTACCACATAGCGGTGCTGCGGGGGACCGACGTGGATCAGCCGCGCAATCTCGCCAAGAGCGTGACAGTCGAGTAAAGGAGCCCTGTGGAGATCAGTAAGGAACAGGTCGAGCATGTGGCCAAGCTGGCGAGGCTGGAAGTCAGCGACGACGAGAAGGCGATGTTCGCCCGCCAGCTCAGCGCGATCCTGACATACATGGATCAGCTCAAGGAAGTGGTCACCGAAGGCGTGGAGCCGACCGCGACCGTGCTGCCGACCGAGAACGTGTTTCGCGAGGACGAAGTGAAGCCTTCGCTCACACAGGAGAGGGCGCTGGCCAACGCTCCGGACCAGGCGGAGGGCTTCTTCCGCGTGCCGAAGATCCTGGAGGATCGTTAAACGATGTTCAGGCAAATGTTGCGATCGAAGATCCACCGGGCGACGGTCACCGACGCCTGTCTGGAGTACGAGGGCAGCCTGACCGTGGACGAAACGCTGCTGGAAGCGGCTGGCATCCTGCCCTATGAAGCCGTCGTGATCTCCAATCTCAACAACGGGGAGCGGTTCACGACCTACGTGATCCCAGGCGAGCGGGGGAGCGGCACGATCTCGCTGAACGGCCCGACGGCCCGTAAGGGCGCGGTGGGCGACAAGATCATCATCTTCTGCTACGAGTTCTACAACGAGGATGAGATCAAGCGGCACGAGCCCCGCATCATCAAGGTGGACGAGAAGAACCGGGTGGTGTCCTAGATGTCGCTGCGCAAGACGACGCTCTTCGAGCTCAAGGACAAATTCATGAAGGGCGAAGTCTCGGCCGACGAGATCGTGAAGGCCTATTTCCAGCGCATCATGCTGGTTGAGCCCAAGGTCAAGGCGTACATCACGACGGCGAAGAAGGACGCGCTGGTGAAGGAAGCCAACGAGCTCGACTACACGCTCGGCAAGTGGCGGAAGACCACGCCGCTCATGGCCATGCCGATCGCGGTCAAGGACAATATTTGTACCGAAGGTGTCAAGACCACCTGCGGCTCGCGCATGCTGGAGAACTTCGTGCCGCCGTACGATGCCACGGTGGTGGCACGCATGAAAGAGCACGGGTACTACTTGATCGGCAAGACCAACATGGATGAGTTCGCCATGGGCTCTTCGACCGAGAACTCAGCCTTCGGGCCGACACGGAACCCCTGGAACCTGGCCTATATCCCCGGCGGGTCCAGCGGGGGCTCGGCCGCGGCCGTGGCCGCCGAGCTGTGCGTGGCGGCGCTGGGATCGGACACGGGAGGCTCGATCCGGCAGCCCGCCGCCTGCTGCGGCGTGGTGGGCTTCAAACCCACCTACGGCCGGGTGTCGCGCTACGGGCTGGTGGCCTTCGCCTCGTCGCTCGATCAGATCGGGCCGATCACGAAGGACGTGCGGGACGCGGCCGTGATGCTCCAGGAGATCGCCGGTCAAGATCCGCTGGATTCCACGTCGGCTGACGTGCCGGTGCCCGACTACATGAAGGCGCTTAAGGAAAACCTACGCGGGGTGAAGGTCGGCGTGCCGTTGGAGTTCTTCGCCGAAGGCCTCGACCCGGAGGTAGAACTCGCGGTGCGGACGGCGATCATTCAGATGCAGGCGCTCAAGGCCGAGATCAAGGAGATCTCGCTCCCGATGACGAAGTACGCCATCGCGACCTACTACCTGATCGCCACGGCTGAGGCGTCCTCGAACCTCGCCCGGTACGACGGCGTCAAGTATGGGTACCGTGCGGCGAAGGAGAAGGGCCTGCTGGAGATGTATATGAAGACCCGACAGGAGGGCTTCGGCGCGGAGGTGAAGCGGCGCATCATGCTGGGGACCTACGCGCTGTCGGCTGGCTATTACGACGCGTACTACGGGAAGGCGCAGGCTGTACGGACGCTGATCAAGCGAGACTTCGACGAGGCCTTCAAGGAGGTGGACGTAATCGTCACACCTACGATGCCGACGCCGGCCTTCAAACTCGGCGAGAAGGTCCAGGATCCGTTGCAGATGTACTTGTCGGACATCTACACGATTTCGGTAAACCTGGCGGGGGTGCCGGCCATCTCGCTTCCGTGCGGACTGAGCAGCGGGAAGCTACCCATGGGCCTGCAGATCATCGGCCGGCCGTTCGAGGAGGAGAAGGTACTCCGCGCCGCGTACGCCTACGAGCAGGCGACAGAGTGGCATTTGAAGCGGCCAGGGCTGTGATGTCATTCTGAGCGAAGCGAAGAATCTAATGTGCGCGTGCAATCGAGACCCTTCACTTCGTTCAGGGTGACAATGCGTTGGAGGCACACATGATCATTGAGATTGCGGCGGGGATTGTATCGGGGGCGGCGGTCGTGCTGGTGGCATTTCTCGTGCCGCTGCTGATCCGGCTCCGCAAGACGGCCGAGGAGTCGGAGCGCCTGCTTCGGCGGATGAACGAGGACCTGCCGGTCCTGTTCACTGAGGCGACGCAGGCAGCCATCAACATGAACCAGATCGTGACCGAGGTGCGGGAAGGCGCGGCCTCCGCGCGCGTCCTCGGAGAGGCGATTGGCGAGATCGGGCAGACAATCAACCATGTCCATGGAGCCGTTCGGGGAGGCGCCGGTAGCTTGCTGACGAATCTCAGCAGTCTGCTGGCGGGATTTCGGGCGGCCTATGGAGTTTTCAAACAGAAATCATCATCTCACCATGAAGGAGGATCGTCCAATGGCGACTGAAGACAATGGCTTCTCTTCGGGAGCGGTTGCATTCGCGTTCTTAGCCGGGGCCCTTATCGGTGCTGGCGCAGCCTTACTGTTAGCGCCTCAGACTGGAGCAGAGATGCGGAGACTGCTCAAAGACTATGCCGAGAAAGCCGAAGGAGAGATCCGCGAAAGAGTACCGGAAGCCAAGGCTATGCTGGACTCCGTCATCGAGAAGGGCAAGGGGTTTGCCGGTGAGAAGAAAGCCGTGCTTTCGGCGGCGATTGAAGCCGGCCGCGAGGCTATGAGGAAACATCGGGCTTCTTAATCCTAGATGGCCTACGAAGTCGTCATCGGGCTGGAGGCACACGCGCAGCTGCTGACTGCGTCCAAGATGTTTTGCGGCTGCAGCACGGTGTTCGGCGCGGCGCCGAACACTCAGACGTGCCCCGTGTGCCTGGGGATGCCGGGGGTCTTGCCGGTCATCAACCAGAAGGCGGTCGAGTTCGCCATTCGGACGGGCCTGGCGCTGAACTGCACGATCGCGCCGATGAACCGGTTCGCCCGCAAGAACTACTTTTACCCGGACCTGCCGAAGGGCTACCAGATCTCGCAGTACGAGTTGCCGATCTGCCAGGACGGCTGGGTGGAAATCGGGGAGAACGGGACGGCCAAACGCATCCGTATCCGGCGTGCCCACCTGGAGGAGGACGCGGGCAAGAACCTGCACACCGGCATCGCGGGCGCGTCCCACGTGGACCTGAACCGGGCCGGGATTCCGCTGCTGGAGATCGTGACCGAGCCGGACATGCGGTCGCCGGACGAGGCGGTCGCCTACCTCAAGAAGCTGCGCGACATCCTGGTCTCTCAGAATGTATGCGACGGCAACATGGAGGAGGGCAGCTTGCGCTGCGAGCCGAACCTCTCGCTGCGGCCGGCCGGCTCCAAGGAGTTCGGCACCAAGGTGGAGCTGAAGAACATCAACTCCTTCAAGTTCGCCAAGGCCGCCATGGAGTACGAGATCAAGCGGCAGACGAAGGTTCTGGACGAGGGCGGCAAGGTCGTGCAGGAGACGCGGTTGTGGGACCCGGAGAAGGGCGAGACGGCCGTGATGCGCAGCAAAGAGGAGGCGCACGACTACCGCTACTTTCCGGACCCGGACCTCGTGCCGTTGCGGATCTCGACGGAGAGGGTCGAAGAGGCACGGAAGACGCTGCCGGAGTTGCATGACGCAAAACAGAAGCGTTTAAAGGAAGAATACGGCCTCAATGACTATGTTGCTAACGTATTAACGGCTGATCCGACCACGGTTACATATTTTGAGGCTGCTACTAAAACTGCTGTAGCAGAGGGGTTCTCCAAGATAGACATCGGGCCAGAATTGGCTAACTGGATTACGGTAGACATGCGTGGACTTCAGAGTAAGTTTCGTACTGAAGTTACAATTTCACCTGAGAAATTATCTCAACTGGTGATAATGACGCATAATGGCGAGATCAGCGGGCCGATCGC
>CAZSUT010000021.1:0-35156 GCA_964610095.1 uncultured Nitrospirales bacterium
TATTTCCCGGCCACGGTCCGTCCACGACCGTGCGGGAAGAGAAGGAGCACAACCCGTTCGGTTAGCGTCCCGCCAGCACCTTTACCATTTCCTGATGGATCAGCCCGTTCGTGGCGAGCGTTTCAGCGCCGTCGCCCTTGAAGGGTCGGCCGGTGAAGTCCGTGATCCGCCCGCCCGCCTCCGTGACGATCAGGCTCCCGGCCGCCACATCCCACGGCGACAGTCGGAGCTCCCAGAAGCCGTCCACCCGGCCGGCAGCGACATAGGAAAGATCCAGCGCAGCCGAGCCGGTCCGTCGGAGCCCCTGGGATGCCAGGACGAACCGCTCAAAGTGTTCCAGATTGCGCTGGCGGCTCTCCCGGTCATAGGCGAAGCCCGTCACCAGTAGTGCCTTGTTGAGCGTCGGGACCGTCGACACGTGAATCCGCTGTCCGTTGAGGTAGGCGCCCTTGCCCGCTTCGGCTTCGAAGAGCTCATGCCGGAGCGGGTCGTACACCACGCCGAGCACGATGCGCCCCTCCACTTCGAGGCCGATCGAGACGCAGAACGCGGGAAACCCGTGCGTGAAGTTTGTCGTCCCATCCAGTGGGTCCACGATCCACCGGTACGGCGAATCCTCGCCGTGGCCTTTGCCGCCCTCTTCGGCGAGAATCCGGTGGTCCGGAAAGGCGGCTGCTAGGATGCCCACGATCGCCTGCTCGGCGCGACGATCCACGTCGGTCACCATGTTGGTGATCGCCCCCTGTTTGTAGTCCACGCGGTACTCGGCGCCACAGGCTTCCGCGATGATCTTGCCCGCCTGCTGCGCCGCTGCTACCGCCACTGATCGGTAATCTTGCATGTGTTCTTCCCTGATTCTCGGTATACTCGCACTATATCATAAGGCGCACAGAGCCTGAGGCATGACCGACCTTCAGAGGAGGACTTCCACCATGGGCACGATTTCACGCAGACGATTTCTTCAACTCTCGGCGGCGGCCGGCGGCGCGCTGGCCTTCGGCGATCTGGCCGACCGGGCCCTCGGGCTTACCGGATGGACGCGGTCAGTCTATGCAGCCGAGCCCATCAAGGTCGGCATTATTGACCCGCTGTCCAGTCCCTACAAGACCTCCTCGATTCACGACGTTCACGGGGCCACGGTGGCTCTGGAGATGTACAACAAGCGCGGAGGGGTGCTCGGCCGTCAAGTCAGCATCATCGAGGCTGATGACGCCTCGAACGTCCAGACCGCGATCAAGGCTGCGAACAAGCTGATTAAGGAAGATCACGTGGACTTTCTGATGGGGACCTTCAACGGCGACGTGGCCCTCGCCGTCGGCGATGTGGCCAAGCAAGAGAACAAATTATTCATGGCCACCTGCCCTCACATCATGGAACTCACAGGATCACGGTGCAACTCACACACATTTGCGTTCATGCCCAACGCCCGCATGATGTCCGAAGCCGTCGCGCCGCACCTCGTCAGAGCGTTCGGTAACCGCTGGTACATGATTACCGCCGACACCGCGGACGGCAAGTCGGCGCTCCAAGCCATGACCGACGCGCTCAAGGCGAACGGCGGCGAGGTGCTCGGTGCGACTACAACGCCATTCGGGGCAACCGATTTCACCGCCGCCCTCACCGAAGCGAAAGCGGCGAAGCCGGGGGCCATCATCCTGAATCTATACGGCTGGGACCTGGTCAACGCGCTGAAGGCCTATACCAAGATGGAGCTGGCCAAGGAAAAGATCGGCGTGGGCGGGATGATCGGGGGCGAGCAGATCGGCCGGCCGCTCGGGTACGCCAACAATGCCGGCATCTGGGGCCTGATCTGGGATCCCAAGATTAATACCGAAAGCTCGAAGCGGTTCATCCAGGGCGTGATCGACAAGTACAACCACACGCCCACGTCACGCTGTTACCTCGGCTACGCGGCGATGATGCAAATCCTGGAGGCGGTGCGCCGCGCCGGTACGACCGACACCGCAGCGGTGCTCAAAGCCCTCGAAGGACACGAGTTCGACGGCCTCAAGGAGGGCCGGTCCTACTTCCGCGCCTGGGACCACCAGCATGTGCAGGACGTGCTCGTCGGGCAGGCCTACGGCAAGGAACTCGGCCTCGGCCACTACCAGATCCTTGCCACCGTGCCGGGCGACGCCGTCGCTGGCGGCCGCGAACAGAACGCCTGCCACCTCTGATATCAGGCGGATTGGGGCGGTTCACTCGCTGTTTGGTTTCATGGTACATTGACGCTCGATGCGCTTTCTCGCGCCTATGCTGTCACTCGTCATGATTGGCGCCGCCGTGGCTTGGGCCGATCCTTACGGGCCACCTTATGCGGTCACCGACATGGCACCGTTCTGCGCCACGTGCCATGCGTCCACCAATCCGGCCCAGTTGCAAGACCTCCCCGCCGACGTCGCGGCCGGCGAGACCATCGAAGGCAAGCACTTCAGCCGGATCAGAACGGACCCCGCGTACAGGGACCTCACCCCCGCCGATCGGGAGCAGTTGATCGCCGCCATTAAGTGGATGGACGAGCAGGCGTCGGTCACGATTAAGGCGCCAACCCAGGCCAGGCGGAACAGCCAGATTGAAGTGACGGTGGTCACCCGCGGGGGCGCGGGTCCCGTAGTAGGCGTGTCCCTGGTGGACATCGCGATCCGCTACCAGTCCCGGCCGATCAGCGCGAGCGGCTTCAAGGTCGTCGGCCCGGCTCTTGTGGCGGGCCCGAACGGGAAACCACAGGCGCAGTGGGCCGAACGCCGGCTCCGGGGATCGGACATGGGACTCAACACCGTCATGATCGCAGGCATCGAGGGGGATCCGGTGACGAAACGCGTCGATGAGACCCGCACCACGTGGGTGCTCCGGACCCCGCCGGAACCCGGGAGCTACTCCCTGGCTGCGGCCTTCTACTACGGGACGGAGAAGGTCCGCCCACTGGGGACGGTGATACGCAACGGCCGTGCAGAGCCCCGCGGCGGGCCTGGCGGCGCGAGCGGACGGATCATGTTTTCGGACGTGATCAAAATTAACGTGAAATAAAACCTGGCCGTGTCACCCTGAGCGAAGTGAAGGGTCTCAAGAAGACGTCTATGCCAATGCGAGCTGACACGCTGCCCTATCGCAAACCGGAACTTGGCAAGCACTACTGGATCAAGGACAACATCCTGCCGGACCCGTTTCCGGTCGTCGAGCGCTGCTTCAACAAGACGGATTGGATCATGGGCTCGCCGTGGCGGCCCGAGCCATGGCCCGGCATGCGCGCGCCCAATGCCCTGCTGCCCGAGGAGCTGGCCATCGTCGAGGACTGGGTGAAATCCCAGATCGGCGTCAAGGCGTTGCGCCCGCAAGGCGAGCCGGTGGACGGAGTCTCCGGCCATAACCACGTGCAGATCGTAGGCGGCGGGGAGGCCGTGGCCCGCCCGCACGTGGATTCCAGCAAGCTCTGCGACTACGCCGGCGTGTTCTACCTGCACCCCTACCCGCCGACCAAGCACGCTGGGACATCCTTCTACCGGCTGCGGATGCCGGACGGGACCCTGGGCGGGAACATCTGCCCCCCTCCCTACGAGAGCCTGGCGCAAATCCCCGGCTTCGAGAAGGGGTCCGATCTGACGATGTGGGAGGAAGACATCGAGGTGTCGTACGTGTTCAACCGCCTCCTTGTGTATAAGTCCGACATCGCGCACTCGGCCACTGCGTACTTCGGCTGGGACCACGAGCTGGGCTCGAAGCGGATCGCGGTGGTCTTCTTCTGGAAGACGGTGTCGTGATGATCGATCTGCGCAGTGACACGGTGACCAAACCCTCGCCGGCCATGCGCGAAGCGATGGCACAAGCGGAGGTCGGCGACGACGTCTTCGGCGAGGACCCGACCGTCAACCGGTTACAGGACGTGGCGGCCCGCCTGCTCGGGAAGGACGCGGCGCTGTTCGTCCCCTCCGGCACCATGGGCAACCAGCTCTGCGTCCGGCTGCACACCAGGCCGGGCGATGAGATCATCGTCGAGGCCGGCGCGCACGTGGTCCGCTACGAGAGCGGCGCGGCGGCGGGCCTCTCCGGCGTCCAGACCCGTTGGCTCCCCGGGACCCGCGGAATACTAGAGGTCGACCAGATCGAAGCGGCCATCCGTCCGCCCGACTATCACAACCCGCCGACGACCCTGATCGGCCTGGAGAACACCCACAACCGCGGCGGCGGGACGATCTATCCCCTCGACACGATCAAGGCCATCCGGAAGATGGCCGTGGCGCGGGGCATCGCCATGCACTTGGACGGCGCCCGGTTGTTCAACGCCGTCGTGGCCACCGGCGTCCCAGCCGCCGAGTACGCGCGGCACTTCGAGACCGTGACGTTCTGCCTATCCAAGGGGCTCGGGGCTCCGGTCGGCTCGCTGATCTGTGCGGACCGGGAGCGCGTGGTGAAGCTACGCCGGCTGAGGAAGATGTTCGGGGGCGGGATGCGGCAGGCCGGGATCCTTGCGGCGGCGGGCCTCTACGCGCTCGAGCACAACGTCGCGCGCCTGGCCGAGGACCACGCCCACGCGAAGCGGCTGGCGGAGGCCCTCGCGGGGCTGCCCGGTGTCCGGATCACCCCGGCTCATGTCGAGACCAACATCGTCGTCTTCGACATCAGCGAGACGCGCCGCACGGCCGACGAGGTGCTGGAGCTGCTCAAGGCCGAAGGGCTGCTGCTCGTGCCCTTCAGCACGACCACGCTCCGCGCGGTGACACACTTGGACGTCTCTCGGGATCAGATCGGGCAGGCCTGTGCCATCCTGAAAAAAGTGTTCTCGAAACAGGCTGCCTAAGCCCGTACGTAGATGGGGTTGGAGAGGATCCAGGGACGCCAGCGGTCCACGACCCGCAGCGACACCTCGATCCGATAGACCCCCGGACGGTCCACGGGATGGAGGAGCTCGCGCCCTTCTTGCCGGCGGATCGGAACCCCGTCGCGCAGGAGTTCCACGGCGCCTGGTATCGGACATTGCGCCGCCAGGACGAGGCCGTCCTGAAGCAGCACATCATCGCCCATCAGGGCGACCACCGGTCCTCCGTCCCTTACATGAGCCGCGAACCGAAAGCCGGCCGCGTCGGCCAGAAGATTGAAGGAAACAAAGCAGCGTCCCGCGCGAAGTGCGCTCATTAGATTTCCGGTCGTCAGCGGGGGCGCGAGGGGACGGAGACTCTCTGCGACCCCGAGCGGGGCCAGGACATGCGTGTTCACGGCCCTGAAGATCAACGCATACGGGTCAGCCTGCCGACCAAACAACTGCAGATTCTGGTGCGCATCGTTGCCCGCCAGACCGACGAATCGCCGTGTCTTCGTGAAGCGGTCCCACTCGACAATATTCCAATTGGACCGTTCGACAATGAGCGACAGGAGGACCTCATCCTGATACTCGTCGTAGTTCAGGAGGAATTTCAGGAGAAAGCGAGGAACGTCCGCTAGACGGTCTCGGACCGTATCGGCGAGATCGCAAATTTCGAGCCCGTCGGCGTACCGGAAGTAGCTCTGGTTCAGCAGGCCGCGCGGATGAGCGATGATGGCCAGCGCGCCTTGAGACCGGAGCCCCTTAAAGAGCTCGTCCAAGTCCCATTCCCCGTTAGGGCCCGGCACGAGCGGACTGCGAAGCCCAATGGCCAGCACGCTGGCGCACCGGCGCGTCAGCGCACCCTGCCGCGTGCATCCCAGAGGGATCTCGACCCCGCGCACCACCAACAGCGAGCCCCGAAGGCCGTCTAGGCCTTCCGTAAAGATCCGGGGCGTATAGTGATCGGTCGTGACGAGAAAGTCGAGCCTGGCGGAGCCGGCGGCCTTGAGGATCTCCTCGCTGGCGCCTGCGCTGTCATGCGACAGCGCGGTATGGGCATGAACGACGCCGCGGAACTCTCGGTAGCCTTCGAACGGCGGCGGCGCGATCCGCTGGCGCCGCAACGCTTGGAGCGCTTCGCGGATCGCCCCGACGGAAGGCGTCGACGAGCACCCGCCGATGGCGGGAATGAAAGCGCCCAGCCCGGCAGCGAGCACAGCCTGGACGAATCGACGGCGGGTCCACACGGGACAAGACGCTACCAGATCAGGCGGGTCTGGTACAATACCCGTCGCCATGTCAACGATGCCTTCTCTGCCGCCCAGCGAGCTCCGCAGCCGGCTGGAGGCGGATTTTCGGCAACGCGTGACGCTGCTCTACCGTTCCTTGCAGATCACGCCACCCTACCACAGCGTGGAGAAGGCCGTCCTGGCCCTGCGCGATACGCTCACGGCCCTGCCTGAGCCTGCCCTGCGCGCGACCGCCACCGACCCGGCTTCCCACAACACCCTCTTCACACAGGTCTTCATTGACTCCGGCCTGGCGAAAAAGAACCGCGGCATCATCAGCAAGCTGTTAGCCGACCGCCCCGAGCTCCTCGCCCCCGAGTGCCAACCCTTCGTGGACGCATTCCGCCGGTAGGGGGCTGCGTCCCCTACATCGCCACCGTCGACTTGAATTCGTCGTACAGCATCATCAGCCGCCTGTCCTCCAGCCGATAGGCGGCGACCACCACCACGAGGCCAAACAGGCACACCAGCAGTCCCAGCCCGCTCAAGGTGACGCCCAGTAAAGCACCGCTGGCCGAAGACAGCCCGCCGCCCAGGGCATACGCCACGAGGTAGACCAGTGTCCCGCCCGCGACCGTGAGGAACCAAGCTCCGGTCAACAGGGCCGACGACCACGGCATCCGTTTAGTCAGCGTCACCGGCGCACGTTCGTCCAAGGCCGCGTAATGCACGAACCCGTTCAGCGGCCAAGCCGTGCGGACGGCGATCCCGAACCGCTTGCGGTCAGGCAGGAGCTGGACGGCGCGGTGCTCCGGGATGAGACGCGCCCACCCGCGCGGAAGTTGCAGCAGACCCTCGGCATCGAAGCGGTCGCGCCGCATCACCAGCGGCTCCTCGCACCGTCCAATCACCACCCCGTAGCGAACGGAGGTGGGTGACTTGCGGTTGAACGCCATCCAGTCCGCCACGACCAAGCCAAGGATCAGCACCGCGCCGAGGAGAAAGGCCGCATGCATGAGTCGAGAGGGTAGCATAACCCTCTTGCATCGGTCATCAGATGAGTATAGAAATGAGGCCCAATGATCGAGCACGATAGCGGACTGCGCGTGCAGGGTATGGCCCTCTGGCTGGACGCCACTCGGTCCCGCGATCGGTGCTTCGTCTCGCACGCCCACAGCGACCATGCCATCCGCCATCGCCAGATTATCGCCTCGCCACAGACCGCCCGGCTCTACGAACATCGCCTGGGCCACACCCTCGCGGAGACGCACGCGTTCCACGCCTCGTTCGAAGTGGACGGCGCGCGCTGCCGGCTCTTGCCAGCCGGGCACATCCTGGGCTCCTCGCAGATCCTCATTGAGCACAAGGGCCAGCGGATTCTGTACACGGGTGATTGCCGGATGCGGCAGGGCCTCACGGCGGAGCCGATCGCCGTGGAGCCCTGCGACGTCCTCGTGATGGAGTGTACGTTTGGAAGACCGCATTACGTGTTTCCGGAGCCGGCCGAGGTAGCGCGGCGGCTCTGCCGCTTCATCGAGGGGACCTGGGACGAGGGGCTGACCCCGGTGCTGCTGGCCTACGCGCTGGGCAAGGGGCAGGAGGCCATGAAGCTCCTGGGCGACCGCGGGTACAGCTGCGCGGTGGCCGAGCCGATCTTCCGCATCGCGCGCATCTACGAAGAATACGGCGTGCGGTTCGGCCGCTACGAGCTCCTAGACCCGACGCTCTGGGCAGAAGGCGTGCGCGGCCAAGTGGTGATCCTGACGCCGAACCTGCGACACTCGCAGATCCTCGAAGACATCGGCCCATGTCGCACGGCCATGCTGACCGGCTGGGCGATGGACCGCAACTGCCGCTTTCGCTACCGGGTGGACGAGGCCATACCGCTCTCGGACCACGCCGACTTTCAGGAGCTCATCGCGCTCGCCCGCCAAGCCGCTCCGAAGAAGGTCTACACCGTGCACGGATTCCCGGAGTTCGCCAAGCATCTGCGCCTCCTGGGATACGACGCTGTCCACCTCGGGTGAGGCGCTAAGGAATGCAAGTCAAAGCCCCCGCGGGTAGTGGGTCAGTTTGAAATCCTAACCTCTTGCCAACTGCTTAACCGCTCTGGCATACTTCGGGTATGCCAAAACGACCCCAAAAGCCAGACATCAACCAACTGGCCCATCAGATCGTCGAAGCCTCCACGAACTCGCCCGTCCCAATCAACCAAGCCGCTGCCGCCCTCGGTCGCCTCGGAGGGTTGAAAGGCGGGCCAGCCAGAGCAAAGAAACTCTCCTCCACAAAACGTAGTCAGATAGCTAAGAAAGCGGCAAAAGTGCGTTGGTCGAACAAGGGATAGGATCATTTTATTTCATCCAAAAATTCTTTCTTAAATTCCATTTCTGGTTCTGGCTTGTTCCTCACCGACTGATTCAAGTAACTCGCAAGATCGTCTGTCCAGTCAAGCCTACGTTCACCACACAACACTTGAATAGAAGTTGTTTGTCCAACTGTGGGATCTTTTTCAGCAGCAACCTTGGCTGAATAAACTCGATAAAGACATTGCATCAATGGTGTCGGTGTATACCAATCGTATTGATGCAAGAAGGCCTCGGCAATAAAACTCCCACTTCCGATAGTGGTGAAGTTATCTCTCTCAGAGACTTTTCCATCTGAATCGACCTGGACGATAACAGGAACTTTCCCGCCCAACCCATTTCCATCCACAAGAGCACCAATAATAAGAGCAGCATTAAGAGAAATCCTACTGAGGAATTTCCACATTTTCTTATTCTCATCAGGACCAAAATATTGTAAGCCGTGCAATTTAAATTCTTCGTATGATATATGAAATAAGCGGTCTAACTCCCACTCAATAAGTTTTCCTTTCCGTCTCCCTACGGCTCTGCGTAATTCCGATAGAAATTTATCAATATGCAAATCTATGTCTTCTGGTTTATTTCCAGCAGTGAACGCCTTAATCGCATCCTCGCATTCGTTTATTAATTCGTCTGCATCTTGAGGCTGATTGGCTAATAAAACTGTGGCCTTACCGCATTCTCGAATTTTCTCCACGTCATCGGTCTTGATGAAATCTCCTTTTGTTCCTTGCCAATCACAGCAGAACACAATGGCTTCCTCATTTCCATGAACGCAGGTTGCGGCAATACAGACCGTCACAGGGTGCCTCCTTTGTTGCTGGGAGGGCCTAGTGTAATCCGGTCGTCTACGTACATCAAAATAATTTTCACGTTTCCTCTTGACAATGCTTGAGCGGTCAAGTATACTATGTCCTGACGAGAGGGAGGGCGTATGAATAAGCTCAGTCTCAAGCAAAGAGTGGCGGTAGTCGCGGCCCTGGTCGAGGGTAATAGCATTCGGGCGACGTGCCGCATGACAGGCGTAGCGAAGGGCACGGTGTTGAAGCTCCTGGCCGATCTCGGCAAGGCGTGCCAAGCGTATCAAGATCAGGCATTGCGTAATCTGCCGTGCCAGCGCATACAGTGCGATGAGATATGGGGCTTCTGCTACGCCAAGGAAAAGAACGTACCAGAGGAATACAAGGGTCGTTTGGGATTCGGTGATGTCTGGACATGGATTGCCATCTGCGCGGATACCAAATTGGTTGTGTCTTGGCTCGTAGGAGAGCGGAGCGTGATCTATGCACAGAAATTCATCAGCGATCTGGCTGGGCGGCTGGCCCATCGCGTCCAACTGACCACTGATGGACACAAGCCCTATCTGCGAGCGGTGGACGACGCGTTTGGGTGCGAGATCGATTACGCCATGCTCGAAAAGCTCTACACCATTCCAGCAGCAGAAGGCGCCACCCGTTACAGTCCGGCGCAGTGTTGCGGGACGCGGACGCAGCGCGTCATGGGAAATCCTGACTCGCAGCACATCTCGACGAGCTATGCCGAGCGGCAAAACCTGACAATGAGAATGAGTATGCGGCGACTGACCCGCTTGACCAATGCCTTCTCCAAGAAAGTGCAGAACCTGGAGGCAGCGGTCGCCCTGCACTACATGCACTACAATTTCGCACGGATTCACCAGACCTTGCGGGTGACACCAGCCATGCAGGCAGGCATCGCCGATCATGTCTGGTCTATCGAGGAAATCGTAGGCTTGCTGAAGTAGAATAGAGGGGGCTTGGGTGCCCAGCCTTCTGATGAGCCTCACCGATGAGCCTATCTTCCTGCGGTGGGATAGGCCCCACCGGAAAGGAGGCTCATATGGCAAGATGTGCCATTCGCAAGACCCCTGTAGGTCGCAAGCCCGGACAGAAAACTGTTCGGGTAAAAGCCCACAGAAGGTCAATGCGCAGCAGAAGGTGCTCCTAGCATGAGCTAGGAGCGGGGCACCCAAGCCTTTTTTAATGTAAGTGAAACTGACCCACCACCCCCCCGCGCGGCGCCTTGACAAGCTTCCCCTGTTTGGCTAGAGTGGGGCGGTTTTGCCCTCGGAAGCGTCCGTTCGAGCCACGAGTCCATGGCACACGGAAGCGTCGGCCTGTAACACGAGCGATCGGACCAAGAAGTTCGCTGATTAGAGCTTCGAGGTGTTATGGACACGGCGAGAGTCGAACGGGTCTACACCAGCTACGCGAAAGTCTACGACCATATCTTCGGTAAGATCTTCCATGACGGGCGCGAGCATGCGGTCCGCCTCCTGAACCTTTCCCCGGGCGAGAGCGTGCTCGAAGTGGGCGTGGGCACAGGCCTGGCCCTGCCGTGCTACCCGCGAACCTGCGAAGTGGTCGGGATTGACCTATCGGCGGGCATGCTGGCCAGGTGCCGGCAACGGGTCCGGGAACTTGGGCTCGCGCATGTCACCTTGCAGCGCATGGACGCCTCAGCGATGGAATTCCAGGACGACACTTTCGACGCCGTGATGGCCGCCTACGTGGTCACGGCGGTACCCGACTACCGGATGGTGATGCAAGAGATGGTGCGGGTCTGCAAGCCTGGTGGGCGCATCATCCTTTTGAATCACTTCAGCAACGGCAACCCGATCATCAATACGATCGAGAAGGTGCTCTCGCCCTTCTGCAAGCAGCTGGGCTGGCGAACCGACCTCTCCCTCGCGACGGTCCTGGACGGCACCCACCTCACCGTAATCCACAAGCAGAAGGTCAACCCCCTCCGCTTCTGGCACCTCGTCAAGTGCGTGAACGAGAAGGCGCCGAACGGCAACGGGCACAGCGCGTAATCAGTTAAACGGCGGGTCAGCAACCAGGTGAGCGGGTGACGCCGAGTGGGACCCTGACGGAGCGCAGCGCGACTTGCTTGCCCTTGGCGAAGCGCGAGCACGTCAGGGTAACTCGGTGGCAGGACCCGCGAGCAGGAGGCGACAGAACCCGTTTTTGAAGTTTAGTGCGCGCGCTGTTTTGCGCGCTCGGCGACCTTCTTGCGCAGGCGGGCCTTCTCCAGACTGGTGAGCGCGGCTTCCATCTCGTCGCGTGAGCCGCCCGCCGCCACCTTGGCCTCGGCTTCCAGCACCTTGGCTTGGGCACGCTCAATATCGATGTCCTCGGCCTTCTCGGCGACTTCCGCCAACACGGTGACGCGTGTCGGCGTCACGTCCACGAAGCCCCACATGATCGAGAAGTACTGGGTCTCCTCCCCGATCCGGTACTGCAGCTCACCGACGCGCAGAGCGGAGAGAAACTGACAGTGTCCCGGCAGGACGCCGAAGTCTCCGTCGGCGCCCGGACAGATGACCTCGTCCACTTCCTTGCTGAGGAAGAGCTTGTCGGGTGTGACGATTTCGAGGAGAATTTTGCTCATGCCCCCTTCTTCAGGCGCTCGGCTTTCTCAAGCACCTCTTCGATCCCGCCGATCATGTAGAACGCCTGCTCCGGCAGGTCGTCGTACTTCCCCTCGATGACTTCCTTGAAGCTGCGGACCGTGTCGGACAGCTTCACGTACTTCCCCTTGGTACCTGTGAAGGCTTCGGCCACGTTGAACGGCTGCGAGAGGAACTTCTGGATCTTGCGCGCGCGGGCTACCGTCAGCTTGTCATCCTCCGACAGCTCGTCCATGCCCAGGATCGCGATGATGTCCTGGAGGTCCTTGTACCGCTGGAGAATAGCTTGGACCCCGCGAGCGACGTTGTAGTGCTCCTCGCCCACGATCTGCGGGTCGAGGATGCGCGAGGTGGAGTCCAACGGGTCCACCGCGGGATAGATGCCCAGTTCGGCCAGTTGCCGCGACAGCACGGTGGTCGCGTCCAAGTGCGCGAACGCCGTGGCCGGCGCCGGGTCGGTGAGGTCGTCGGCCGGCACGTAGATGGCCTGCACCGAGGTGATCGAGCCCTTCTTGGTGGAGGTGATGCGCTCCTGGAGCTCGCCCATCTCCGTGCCAAGGGTCGGCTGGTAGCCCACGGCCGACGGCATGCGGCCGAGCAAGGCCGACACCTCGGAGCCAGCCTGGGTGAACCGGAAGATGTTGTCGATGAAGAGGAGTACGTCCTGCCCCTCCTCGTCGCGGAAGTACTCGGCCACGGTCAGGCCCGACAGGCCGACGCGCAGGCGCGCGCCGGGTGGCTCGTTCATCTGCCCGTACACGAGGGAGGTCTTGTTGATGACGCCGGACTCGCTCATCTCGAGGTAGAGATCGTTGCCTTCACGGGTCCTCTCACCCACACCGGCAAAGACCGAGAACCCGCCATGTTGGGTCGCGATGTTGTGGATCAGCTCCATGATGATGACGGTCTTGCCCACGCCGGCTCCGCCGAAGAGGCCCACCTTCCCGCCCTTGGAGTACGGCTCGAGCAGGTCCACGACCTTGATGCCGGTCTCCAGCACCTCGGTCTTTGTCTCCTGTTCTTGTAGGGTTGGCGCGGGGCGATGAATGGGCAGCGTCTTCTTGGCCTTGATCGGCCCCTTGCCGTCAATCGGCTCGCCCAGCACGTTAAGCAGACGGCCGAGCGTCTCGCGGCCGACCGGCATCGAGATGGGCGCGCCGGTGTCGACGACCTCCATCCCGCGGACCAGTCCGTCTGTGCTGGACATGGCGACGGCCCGCACGCGGTTCTCGCCCAGGTGCTGGGCCACCTCGAGTGTGAGGCGGATCTCCGGCCGGCCGGTCTTCTGATCCTCCGGCGCCTCGACTCGCAACGCGTGATAGATCTCCGGCAGTTCCCCTTTGGAAAATTCCGCATCCACGACCGGTCCGATCACCTGGACGACTCTTCCCTTGCCCACTGTGCCCTCCGTTACTTCAGCGCCTCGGCCCCGCCGACGATGTCCATCAATTCCTTGGTGATGGCCGCCTGCCGGGTCTTGTTGTAGTAGAGCGTCAATTTCTGGATCAATTCGCCCGCGTTGCGGGTCGCTCCATCCATCGCGGCCATCCGCGCGCCCAGCTCGGCCGCCGCCGATTCCATCAGGGCGTGGAACGTCTGGACCTCGATGTGCTTGGGCAGCAGGGCTTTGAGCAGCCCCTCCTCGTCCGGCTCGAAGAGATACCCGCCGCCGAGCTTCTCCGCCTCCTGCTCGAGCGATTCGATGGGCAGCAGTTTCTCGACGACGACCCGCTGTTGGATCGCGGACTTGAACTCGTTGTACACGATGTGCAACTCGTCGAACGTCCCGCTCGTGAACTGCTGCACGATGTCGCCGCCGATGTCCAGGGCATGCTCGTAGGAGAGGCGGTCGAAGACGCCGACCCACTCCTGGCGCCTAGCCCACGGGCGGCGGCGGAAGAAGTCCCGCCCCTTGCGCCCCACCACGCTGACCGTGACGGTGCAGCCAGCCTCCTGTTTCTGACGGAGGAACTCGACCGCCTTGCGCAGGATGTTCGTGTTGAACGCCCCGCAGAGCCCGCGGTCGGACGTGACCACCAGCAGCTCGATCCGGTTCCCGACGGACTTGCGTAGCAGCGGGTGGGCCTGCCGGTTCGCGCGGCTGGCCAGGCTGCCGAGCACCACCGCCATCTTCTTCGCGTAGGGCCGCGCGGCGAGAATGCGCTCCTGCGCGCGCTTGAGCTTCGCCGCGGCCACCATCTTCATGGCCTTGGTGATCTTCTGCGTGTTCTTGATGGACCCGATCTTGCGCCGCAGGCCCTGTAAGCTCGGCATCGGGGCTACGCCTTGATCAGATAGCCCAGTTTGCTCTTGAACTTCGTCAGCATGGTGCGCAGGTCGGTCGTGAGCTCGTCGTCCAGCTTCCCTTTGGCAACGATGTCGCGCTGGATCTTCGGGTGCTCGCGCGTGACGTAGGCCAGGAGCTCCTCCTCGAACTGGCGGATCCGGTTCACCGGCACGTCATCCAAGTAGCCGTTGGTCCCTGCGAAGATGATGATCACCTGGTTCTCCACCGGCATCGGCTGGTACTGCCCCTGCTTGAGCAACTCCACCATGCGCTGGCCGCGGGCCAACTGGGCCTGCGTCGCCTTGTCGAGCTCGCTGCCGAACTGAGCAAACGCGGCCATCTCGCGGTACTGCGCGAGGTCCAAGCGGAGCGTGCCGGCCACGGCCTTCATCGCCTTGATCTGAGCCGACCCGCCGACACGGGAAACGGACAGGCCCACGTTGATAGCCGGCCGGATGCCCGAGTAGAAGAGGTCGCTCCCCAGGTAGATCTGCCCGTCGGTGATCGAGATGACGTTCGTGGAAATGTACGCCGACACGTCTCCGGCCTGGGTCTCGATGATCGGCAGGGCCGTGAGGCTGCCGCCGCCCTTCTCCTTGCTGAACTTCGCCGCCCGCTCCAGGAGACGGGAGTGCAGGTAGAACACGTCGCCGGGGTACGCCTCGCGGCCCGGCGGTCGCCGCAGCAGCAGCGAGAGCTGACGGTACGCCGTCGCATGCTTCGACAGGTCGTCGTAAATGATCAGGGCGTGCCGGCCCGAGTCGCGGAAATACTCGCCCATCGACACGCCGGCATAGGGGGCGAGGTACTGCAACGAAGCCGGGTCGCTGGCCGTGGCGGAGACGATGATGCTGTACGCCATGGCCCCGGACTCTTCGAGTATCTTGATGACACGTGCCACCGTGGAGCGCTTCTGGCCGATGGCGACGTAGATGCAGATGACGTTCTGGCCCTTCTGGTTGATGATGGTGTCCACTGCGATAGCGGTCTTGCCGGTCTGCCGGTCACCGATGATCAGCTCCCGCTGGCCACGTCCGATTGGGATCATCGCGTCGATGGCCTTGATCCCGGTCTGCAGCGGCTCGCGCACGGGCTGGCGCTCGATCACCCCGGGCGCCCTGACCTCCATCCGGCGGAACTCTTTGGCCCGGATCGGCCCTTTGCCGTCCAGTGGGGTGCCGATCGGGTCCACGACCCGCCCGACGACGGCCTCCCCGACGGGGACTTCCGCAATCCGGCCCGTCCTCTTGACGAGATCCCCCTCCTTGATATGCTCGTCGGAGCCCAGGATCACCGCGCCAACGTTGTCCTCTTCAAGGTTCAGCGCGATCCCCTTGAGTCCGCCGGGGAACTCCAGCAACTCGCCAGCCATCGCCCCGTCCAGCCCGTAGATTTTGGCGATGCTGTCCCCGACCTGGAGCACGGAGCCGACTTCGGCCACCTCCACCTGCTTCTCGAAGGACTTCACCTGATCCCGGATGATTGAACTGATCTCTTCCGCTTTGATCTGCATGCGTGCTACTCCTTGGGCTCTAGCGTGCGGTTACGTTCGTGTGAGGATGCGCCGCAGACGTTCCAGTTGCCCGCGGACCGTTCCGTCGTACACCCGGCTGCCTAAGCAAATCTCCAACCCGCTGATCACGCCGGGATCGACCTGGACCGCCAGGTCGACCTGGCCGCGGGTCACCTCCTCGAGCCCCTTCCGGATCGCGGCTCGTTGCGCGTTAGACAGCTGCCGGGCGACCACGACCTGGACCGCCTTGCGGTTGGAGGCCTGGTCGGCGAGTTTGCCGAAGGCGTCGCTGATCTCCCGGATGAAGACGATGCGGTTCTTGCGGACGACGTGGGCAAGGAACCGGCTGGTGATCGGCGGGCACTCGCCCTTTGCTGCCACTTGATTGACGACGGCGGCCTTTTCCTCCTTGGTAAAGACCGGACTCAACAGCAGGGCGCGGAACTCGCGGGAGGTGGCGAAGGCTTCGGCCAACAGACGGAGCGCCGCGGCGGTCGGGCCGATCCCGGACGGATCCTGCAAGTCGAACAGAGCCTTCGCGTATCGTCGTGCAACCACCGTCTGGACCACTTGTCAGTAACCGCCTTGCTGGTGTTGGTGAGTGCTGGCAGGCTCACTCAAAGGAGGCGCACCGTAACACGCAAGCCCAATGCGGTCAAGCAGTTCGCCCCGTTTCAGTCCGCGCGGCGCCCGGCTTCGATGATCCCACCGCCCAGCACCAGGTCTCCTCGGTAAAAAACCGCAGACTGCCCCGGGCTGAGGGCCCGCTGGGGCGAGTCAAACTCAACGCGTAGCCGCCCGTCCGCCAGCGGCCAGATTGTGGCCGGAGCCGTCGGGCTTGCGTAGCGGACCTTGACCTCGGCGCGAACCGGTTCGGCCAGCCCATCCATGCTCAAGAGGTTGAGATCGCCGACGAGGCAGGCGGGCTCCAGCAGATCTTCCTCAGGCCCTACCACTACGGTATTGCTGGCGGAGTTCACGCGCACGACGTAGAGGCGCTGCGCCGCCGCGAGCCCAAGCCCGCGTCGCTGGCCCGTAGTATAGAACGGCACTCCGCGATGCATGCCCAGCACCGTTCCATCCGTGCCGACGAACGGCCCTGGCCGCGCGACCTGCGGGGCCTGCTCCTCGAGGAAACTGCGATAGTCGCCCTTCGTCACGAAACAGATCTCCTGGCTCTCCTTGACCTCGTCCGCCGGCAGCCCGATCGCTTCCGCCTTGGGCCATACCTCCTCCTTGCGCATTCCGCCAACGGGAAAGAGGATGCGGGGCAGCCATGCTCGGTTCAAGCGGTACAGGAAATAGCTCTGGTCCTTCCTGGGGTCCCCTCCCTTATGCAAGTGCGGCTGCCCCGTGTCGTCCGGCAGGAGCCGCGCGTAATGGCCTGTGGCAACGAAGTCCGCCCCCAGGTCCCGTGCGGCCTCCATGAGGCATCCGAACTTCACCCGCTCGTTGCACCGCACGCAGGGGTTCGGCGTCAGGCCCGCCACGTAGCCATCGATGAAGTCCTGCACGACCGCCGAGCGGAAGCGATCGCGGATGTCAAGGACCTGATGCGGAATGCCCAACTCCTGAGCCACAAAGCGCGCAATGCCGATCTTGCAACAGCCCCGCTCCTGCCACTTCTTCGACGTCGTCGCATCGTCCCCGGGCTCCCAGGTCTGCAGTGTGACTCCTTGGACCTGATAGCCCTGCTCCACAAGGATCGCCGCGGCGACAGCGCTGTCGACCCCGCCCGACATACCGATCACGACCGTCTTCTTCATCGTAGCAGTGCCTCGCCCCGTTGTGAGACGCGGACCGTCGCCGCATGCGGCTCGACCTCCCGCGGCTCTTCCAAGCCCTTACTCCTGGCTCCCCCCTCCGCCTCGCAGTTCCCGTGCAACTGCACCCCCTCCTCCACTTTCAGCAGGGGCGTCTTCAGGTCGCCGTTCAGCACAGCGGACGGAAGAAAGTGAACCCGTTCGGTCGCCGTCACGTTCCCGTTGACCGTCCCGCCACTGACAATTGTTCCGGCACTGATGTTGCCCTCAATCACCGCATGCTCGCCGAGGATGACGGTGCCCTTCGAATAGATGGCGCCGGACACCATGCCATCGATGCGGACCGTACCTTCGAAGGTCAAGGTTCCCTTGAACTCGAACCCGCGCGCCAGAAAGGTGAACGTCTCCTCTCCGGCCATTGCGAGCTCTTTGTGCTTGCTGGTCGATGCGAACATGCTGTCCAAAAGTCGGGTTCAGGCGCCGCGCACCCGCGCGACGCCGGTCAGTTGCTGTTGCTGGGCAGCCTCGCGTGCCCCGTCCAGGGACCTGACCTCTCCCCGCCCTTC
Organism: uncultured Nitrospirales bacterium; assembly: GCA_964610095.1. Lineage (GTDB taxonomy): Bacteria > Nitrospirota > Nitrospiria > Nitrospirales > NS-4 > NS-12. Next base: position 17,950 of record CAZSUT010000021.1, read on the forward strand.
AGCATCGCACATCCCATGCAAGCGGACCCCTTCATCGACGGAGAGCAGGGGGGTCTTGATGGTGCCCATCACGATCCCGGTGGACAGGAGTTGGACCTTCTCGGCGGCGACGATGTTCCCGTTGATCTGGCCCCCGCAGATCACGACATCGGCGTTGATATCCCCTTCGATGACCGCATGCTCGCCGACCATCAGCGTGCCTTTCGTATGGATCTCCCCTTCCAGCCGGCCATCAATTCGAATCGTCCCCTCGAAGTGAATGATCCCCTTGAACTGCGCCGCCTTGCTGAGGAAGGTGAACGGCTCGTCACCGTTCATTGTGTACAGGTTGTCCTTGTCGCGTTTTGACCACATAAGTATTCCCAATCCTCCTTAGCCCACCGTCTTCAGCGTGGAGCTGACGCGGATGGGCGTGACAGAACCGCCAGCAGGCGCTCTGCCCACCTCAGCCTGCTCTGCCTGCTTGGCCATTTCTAGGCTCCCGTTGAAGAGCACTCCTTCTTCGATCGAGAGCAACGGCGCCTTGACCGACCCATTCAAGACGGCCGGCGCCAGCAGCCTGACCTTACCGGACGCTACGATGTCGCCGGTGATCTTGCCGCGGCTGATTACCGTGCCAGCGGTTACCTGTGCTGTGATGACCGCATCTTCCCAGACGACCAGCACTCCCTCCGTGTGGATTTCCCCATCCAGCCGCCCATCAATGCGGACCGTCCCGTTGTACGTGATCACGCCTTTGAACTCGGCCCCGCGCCCCACAAACGCGATCACTTCGCCGTCACCGGCTCCGAAGGACTGCTCCGCCAGTTCCTCGTCCTGCTTCTCCGTCATCTCACCCATTTTCCACATCGGAAGACCTCCTTAAATTATAATAATTATAATACTTAATACTTGTTTAATCTACCCCGTTCGCCTATCCCATAATCAGATCGATGACTCGCTCCAGATCAGCCGGCGAATAATACTCGATGACGATCTTCCCTCCTGTTTTCCCTTCGATCATCCGCACCTTGGTACCCAGCCGCCGCGTCATCCGCTCCTCGATCTCACTGGGACGGCGGCCCTTGCGCGCTTGGGCCGAGCGGCCTGCGCGGTGGTTGGACCGCACCAACCGTTCGAGGTCCCGCACCGACAGCCGTTCCGTCACGGCGCGCCGCCCGAGGCGAACCTGCTGGTCCGGATCGGAAACGGCCAGCAGGACCTTCGCGTGCCCCAGGGACAACTGGTCGTTCTCGACCCATCCCTGCACCTCCGATTGGAGCGACAGGAGCCGCACGGTGTTGGCGATCGACGAGCGCTCCTTGCCGAGCTGCTTGGCAACCGCCTCCTGCGTGAGCCCGAACTCCTTGATGAGGCGCTGGTAGGCCCGGGCAGCCTCCAGCGGATTGAGATCCTTGCGCTGGAGGTTTTCGATCAGCGCCATCTCCATCGCCTCGGCATCCGTGGCCGGACGAACGATGGCCGGAATTTTTCTCAGGCCTGCGAGCTTGGCCGCGCGCCAGCGGCGCTCGCCCGCGATCAGTTCATAGCCGCCGTCCCCCAGACGCCGCACCAGGACCGGCTGCAGCACGCCTTTCACCTTGACCGAGTTGGCCAGCTCTTCGAGCTCGGCCGCGTTGATGGCGCGGCGCGGCTGAAAGGGGTTGGGCGAAACGAGCGAGAGCGGGATCTCCTCGATTTCATCCCGTCCACCGGTGGCGACGGGAATCAGCGTTTGCAGCCCTCTACCGAGCGCCTTTTTTTGCATGGGCCAGGACTTCCTTGGCCAGGCTCAGGTACGCCTGCGCCCCGGAGGATGCGACGTCGTACATGAGCACTGGCGCCCCGTGGCTAGGCGCCTCCGCCAGCCTGATGTTACGGGGAATCACGGTTTTGAACATCCTGTCAGAAAAATACTTACGTATCTCATCGGCTACCTCCCAGTGGAGGTTGTTCCTCCCGTCGAACAGGGTCAGGAGGATGCCTTCGATGACCAGCGCCTTATTCAAGGACCTGCGCACCATCTCGACGGTCTGCATCAACCGCCGGAGTCCCTCCATCGCGTAGAACTCGCACTGGACAGGGACCAGCAGGCTATGTGCCGCGACCAGAGCGTTCACGGTGAGGAGCCCCAGCGCCGGCGGGCAATCCACCAGCACGAATTCATATTGGCTAGCCGCATCTCCCAGGGCCTGTCGGAGAATCAACTCCCGGTTTTCTACTGGAGTCAGCTCGACTTCCGCCGCAGCCAGATCCGCCTCGGAGGGGACCACGTCAAGCCGAGGAACGGCTGCCTTCACGAGCACTTCCGAGACCTTCCGGCCTCGGACCATGACGTCATACGTCGAAAGCGCAATGCCCTCCAAGTCGACCCCCACGCCGCTCGTGGCATTGGCCTGCGGGTCCAGGTCCACCAGGAGGACGGTCCGTTCCGCCACCGCCAAGGACGCCGCCAAGTTGATGGCGGTGGTGGTCTTGCCGACCCCGCCCTTTTGATTGGCAATGGCGATAATCCGCCCCATCGAAGAGGCCCATGCTAGCAATTGGGCGAGAAGGTGTCAACGAAACGGCACTGTTCCACGTGGAACAACGGGGATGAACAAACGCGAAATTAAGAGCGGGTCCTGTCGCCGATCGACACCATCCGCAAGAAATCATAGAAACCCCGCTCTAATCAGTTTTAGAGGAAGGTGCGAGGAGGGTCAGGGTGCGGGGATTGTTCGTGAAGGGAAGCGTAAAGGATTCTTGCCGGATGAGCCGGTACCCAGGCGGGATGACCTCCAGAGGACTGGCTCGAAACAGCAGCACCGTGCCATTGGAGGCCAGCAACCGGGGAGATTCGGCTAACAGCAGTTCCGGTTTCAGGGCGCGGGTCGTCACGAGGTCGAATGGTCCAGCCTGGCCCGGTTTGAGGTCCTCGATCCTGGTGATGAAGACCGATACGCCGGTCACCCCCAGCAGGCCGATCATATGGTGGAGAAAGGCCGCTTTCTTCTGGGAGGGTTCGAGCAGCGTGACTGCCAACTCCGGATCGTGAAGCTTCAGCACCAACCCAGGAAAACCTGCGCCCGAGCCCACATCCAGGACGCGGAGCCCTGGACCCGGCCGGATCAGCCCAGGACCAACCTTGAAGACCTTGAAGGCAGCGAGCGAGTCGAGGAAGTGCTTGGTAATAATGTCGGCTTCCTCGGTCAGGCCGGAGAGGTTGACCTTAGCATTCCAGCGAACCAGTTCCTGGAGATAGAGGACCAGTCTGGCGACGGTATGGGGAGACAGGGGAACGCCCAGCTCGAGTCCCCCCTTCATCAGGGCCGAAGCCGGCGAGGACGACTGCTCTGGAGCCGGTGGGCTAGGGGGCATGTTCCACGTGGAACATTGACGCTACTAGGCGGCGCTGCGCCGCGACCGCTCAAGTGCGACCTGGAGGAGAGAGATGGCGGCAGGGGTTACCCCCTCGATCCGCGAGGCTTGCCCGAGAGAATGGGGGCGGACTCTCTGGAGCTTCTCCAGGACTTCCCGCGAGAACCCCTTGACGTAAGTATAGTCAAAATCAGGAGGGATTCTGCGCGACTCCAGCCGCTTGAAGTTATCCACATCATGGGATTGACGGTGGATATATCCCTCGTACTTGGCCTGGATCTCGACCTGCTCACGAACGGCCGCGTCGGGGTGGCCATCCACCGCTGCCAGCCCGATCACTGCCTCGTAGTCCAGTTCTGGCCGCCGCAGGAGGGCCTCAAGGGTGAGGGCGGCACCTAGGCTTTCCAGCCCCAGGGCCTCGGCGCGAGCCAGGAACTCAGGGGTCAGTTTGGGGCGGGTCTTTCGGAACCGCTCCCGCTCCCGGGCGATAGCATCCCGCTTCTCGCAGAACATCCGGTATCCGTCCTCCAGGATCAGTCCCAACCGGTAGCCGGTGTCAGTCAATCGCAGGTCGGCGTTATCTTGGCGCAAGAGCAGACGGTATTCGGCCCGCGAGGTAAACATGCGGTACGGTTCGCGGGCGTCTTTGGTAATGAGATCGTCGATCAGCACCCCGATGTAGGCGTCCGAGCGGTCCAGGATGCAGGGAGTCTGGCCCCGGAACTTGAGAACGGCGTTGATGCCGGCCATGAGCCCCTGCGCGGCCGCCTCCTCATATCCCGACGTGCCGTTGATCTGCCCTGCGTGGAAAAGCCCTTCGACCAGCTTCGTCTCCATCGTGGGATGAAGCTGACGCGGCGGGAAGTAGTCATACTCCACGGCGTACCCCGGCCTGAGCATCCTGGCTTGCTCAAGGCCGGGGATGGTCTTGAGGAAGGCGGCCTGGACATCCACTGGCAAGCTCGTCGAGATACCGTTCGGGTAAAACTCATTCGTGTCCAGCCCTTCCGGTTCGATAAAGATCTGGTGGCGGGGCTTGTCGGCGAACCGCACCACCTTGTCCTCGATCGACGGGCAGTAGCGCGGGCCTGTGCCCTCGATCACGCCGGTGAACATCGGCGAGCGGTCCAGGTTGTCCTGGATAATGCGGTGCGTCTCGGCATTCGTGTACGTGAGATGGCAGCAGACCTGCGGCATCGGGATCCGTTCCGTGCGGAACGAGAACGGCGTCGGCGGGTCGTCGCCCGGCTGCGGGGTCAAGACCGAGAAGTCGATGGTGTCCCGGTCCAGGCGGGGCGGGGTGCCGGTCTTGAGCCGCCCCACCTCGAAGCCGAAGCCGCGCATGCAGTCGGAGAGGTGCTCGGCCGCGTCCTCACCGGCCCGTCCGGCAGGGAAGTGGTTTAACCCTACGTGAATTAATCCCTTAAGGAAAGTACCTGTTGTCAGGATGACGGCCTTGGCGGCGAGCCTGGCACCCGCGCCGGTGACGACCCCGCTGACTCGCCCGCCGACCGTCTCGATCCGATCCACGGTCCCGCGGTAGATCGTGAGGCTCGGCTGCGCGCGCAGCGTGGCCTGCATCGCCAGTCGGTACTGCTTCTTGTCGCACTGCGCCCGCAGCGACCGCACGGCCGGCCCGTTCCGCGTGTTGAGCATGCGGAACTGGATGCCAGTCTTGTCGGTGTTGCGACCCATCTCTCCGCCCAGCGCATCGATCTCCTTCACGAGGTGGCCCTTGGCGATGCCGCCGATCGCGGGATTGCAAGACATCTGCGCGATCTTGTCCTCCTCCATCGTGAGCAGGGCCGTGCGCGCGCCCATGCGGGCCGAGGCCAGCGCGGCTTCGCAGCCGGCATGGCCGCCGCCGACTACGAGCACATCGAAACGGTCGTCGTGCGCCCGGAGGATCATTTCCCGATGCAGAACTCCTTGAAGATGCGGTCGAGGATGTCGTCCGTTGTCGTCTCACCGATGATTTCGCCGATCGCGTTGATGGCCACCCGTAGGTCCGCCGCGATGCACTCGGCCGCCATGTGCCGCTGGACCGACGTAAGCGCCTGCTCGAGCGACGTCTTGGCCCGCTCTAGGGCCGAGCGGTGCCGCAGGTGGGTGATCAGCACGCCCTCGCTCGGCTCCAATCCCTGCGTAAGCACGGTGTCGCGGATCGCGTCCCGCAGCTCGTCCAGGCCAGCCCCCGTGGTCGCTGAGGTCCAGACTATCCGACGTGACCCGGCGAAACCCTTGAGGTCCGCGGGCTCCACGCGGGGAGGAAGGTCCGCCTTGTTCACGACCAGCACCGCTGACTTCTCCTGGAGCAGCTCCAGCGTACGACGGTCTTCGGGATCGAGCGGCGCATTTCCGTCGAGGACCATCAAGACCAGCTCGGCGCGGGCCAGCGCGTCGTGCGTGCGGCGTACTCCTTCGCTCTCGACCACATCCTGGGTCTCCCGCAGGCCGGCCGTGTCCTGCAGACGCACAGGGATGCCGCGCACGTTGACGAACTCTTCCAGGACGTCCCGCGTCGTGCCGGGGATTGGCGTCACGATCGCGCGGTCCGCCCTTGCCAGCGCGTTCAGCAGGCTGGACTTGCCCACGTTGGGCCGCCCGACCAGCGCAGCTGTCACGCCTTCCCGCAGGATACGCCCGTCCTCGGCGGTCCGGATGAGCCGCGCGACGCGCTCGCCAACCTTTTCAATGCCAACGGCCAGGGACTGCGGCGAGATGAACGTAATGCCCTCGTCGGAAAAATCGATGCCGGCCTCGACCTCCACCAGCAGGCGCGTCAGGCCTTCACGGATCCGGCTTAGTTCGTCGGATAGGGCTCCCCTGAGCTGCTCCAGCGCGACCCGCAGGCCGGTCTGCGACCGGGCTTGGATCAGGTCTATGACCGCCTCAGCCTGCGCGAGGTCCAGTCGGCCGTTGAGGAAGGCGCGCTTCGTGAACTCGCCCGGTTCGGCCAGCCGCGCGCCGCTGTGGATCAGCACCTCGAGCCCCAGACGGAGCACGAGGGGACCGCCGTGGCAATGGAACTCCACCACGTCCTCGCACGTGTAGCTGCGGGGCGCCTTCATGACGGCGACCAGGACCTCGTCGACGCGCTCGCCGGTACCGGGTGTGCGCAGCTCGCCGTGATGCAGCGTGTGGGTCTTGTAGTCGCGGACCGTCCGGCCTCCGGAGCCGACGAAGACCGCCGAGGCAATGTTGATGGCCTTTTCGCCGGACAGCCGGATGATGCCGATCCCGCCCTCACCAGGCGGAGTGGCAATCGCGCAGATCGTGTCGCCGGCATTCATGGGAGGTCAATTCGTAACCGGAACCGCTCTCCTGGGCAGGAGGTACCGGTCCGTGATGACTTGCTGGGCGATCGTGAGCACGTTGTTCGTCAACCAGTAGAGCACGAGCCCGGCCGGGAAAGTGATGAACAGGAACGTGAGGAACACCGGCAGCAGCAGCATAATCTGCGCCTGCTTGGGGTCCATGGTGGTCGGCTGGATCTTCTGCTGGATGAACATGGTGACCCCCATGAGGATCGGCAGGACGTAGTAGGGGTCCTGCACCGAGAGATCCTTCACCCACAGGATGAACGGCGCCTGCCTGAGCTCGATGGTCATGTACAGGATATTGAAGAGAGCGACGAACACGGGGATCTGGAAGAACATCGGCAGGCAGCCGCCGACCGGGTTCACCTTCCGCTCCTTGTAGAACTTCATGAGCTCCTTGTTGAGCCGCTCGCGGTCGTCGGCGTACTTCTTCTGCAGCGCCATCATCTCGGGCTGCACAGCCGCCATGTCCTTCATGGACTTGTAGCTCTTGTACGCGAGGGGGGCGAGCAGCAGCTTAATGAAGATCGTGATCATGATGATCGCGACGCCGTAGTTGTGCGTGATCTCGTGGAGGTAGCGGATCGCGTAGAACAGCGGCTTAGCCACTGCCCGCACGACGGACCAGCTCCCGTAGATGAACCAGCCGAAGTCGATCGTCTCCTCCAGTTCGAGCTTGAGTGCTGCCAGCGTGTCGTATGCCTTGGGGCCGACAAAGAGCCGGTACTTGCTGAGCAGTGTCCCGGCGGTGGCTGGGGTGCGCAGGCCCACCGACACCAGCTTCTCGCCTTCCTTGCGCACGACGGCGATGCGGGTCCCGGGATCGGCCGGGATCACGGCCGCCAGGAAGTACTTGTCCTGCAATGCGGCCCAGGTCACCTGCCCCGCCCGGAGATCTTCCTTCTCGGGCGTGTCCTTGGCGATCTTGCCGCTAATGAAGGTGGCCGGGCCGATAAAGCCGACGAAGCCTTCCTGCCACTCATGGATCCCGAAGTTCGTGCCAAGCGACAGGGTGGTCGAGCTGCTCACGCCAGTCGTCTCCATGGTAAGATCCACCAGGTAGCTGCCGTGGTGGAAGGTGAGGCGCTTACTGACCTGCACGCCAGTCTCCGGATCCGTGAAGGCGAAGCCGATGTCGGCGGCTGGCTGGGCCGGGCTCAGGGTGACGTCTTTGCCCGACACTGTATAGAGCCCTCGAGAGAGTCGCTCCTGCAGCTTGGCGTCCGGGACCTCCACGGTCAACGGGAGCGTGTGCGACACGTCCTGTGCCAGGGCGGGCACCAGCTGGATGGGCTTGGGGTCCCTGGGGTCGCTCGTCAGATACTGTTTGAGCTCCCAGCGCTTGATCACCCCGCCGCGGTTCGAGAGCACGACCTTGACGAGATCGGTCTCAACCGTCACCTCCTGTTCGCGCCCCTCAGTGGCAGATGTCGGCATCCTGGCAGACGGGGCGGGGGTCGGCGGGATCTGCGCGGAAGGCGGGGCGGTCGTCGTCACCGTGGCCGGCGCGGCGGTGTCCTTCTTTGGAGCGGCGGCCCTGGGCGCCACCGGAGCCGGCCGTTTGGCGAGACCCATCTTCTCCAGCAAATACGGATAGAGCACGATGACGGCCATCGAGAGGACGAGGAAGAGGATGATGCGCTTTTCCATGATGACTCTTCCTCAGCGGACCGGGTCGTAGCCCCCCGGATGGAACGGATGGCACTTGAGCAGGCGCCACACCGCCTGGACGAGGCCCCATGCCAGACCATGGCGCACCAACGACTCGCGCGCATAGGTCGAGCATGTTGGCACGAATCGGCAGCAGGGCGGACCGAGCGGCGAGAGCCACCGCTGATAGAAAGCGATCAGAGCCACGACGCTCCGGGTCATTGGGTGTCCCCTGAGGCCAGCAGCTTCGCCCTTGCCAAGAGCGCCTGCCAGCTTTCGCGTAGGTACTGTGCGGGCTCGGTCACGGATTCCCGTTTCGGCAAGACCAGCAGATCCAGCCCAGCCGGCAGCCGAGGCAGGCTCAGGCGGGCCAGCTCCCGGAACCGTCGCTTGGAGCGGTTGCGCCACACCGCACCGCCCAGTTTCTTGCCCACCACCACCCCGACGCGTGTGTGGTCCAAGGCGTTCCGGCGGTAGAGCAAGGTGAACAGCGGGCACGACACCCGCCTGCCTTCCTTGAGGACCAACCGGATCGCGGCGCTGTTACGAAGGAGATACTGGGAGCGGGCGGAGCGGGGCGAAACCACCGATCTCCGAGTCAGACGGTCAGCCTGTGCCGTCCCTTTGCCCGACGGCGTGCCAGGACCTTTCGGCCGCCTTTGGTCTTCATCCTTTCGAGAAACCCATGCGTACGTTTCCGCGCCAAATTCGAGGACTGCCGCATCGTGGCGGACATGCGAAACCTCCCAACCGAACTTGTTGGACCGGCACTTCGATCACCTGCGCCGGATAATCAATACCTCTTCCCGTACTCTATCCAATGCCGAAGGCGCATTATAAGAATCGTCCCGGTGGGTGTCAATCGCGTGGTCTCGCTAGTCCGGAGCCAGTTCCCGGATCGCCTGCAGCAATTCCACCGGATCGATCGGCTTATGAAACGTGCGCTTGGCTCCCAGGATCCTTGAGACGTCAAAGAAGAACTCGCGCCGCACCTCCCGATCCGAACCGGAGATGGCGATGATCTTCGCCTGGGGAAAGTCCCGTTTCAATTCATTGATGACCTCCATGCCATCTTTCACCGGCATCATGATATCGGTGATGATCAGGTCCGTGGGGTTTTTCCGGTAAAGCGCGATCCCTGTGACCCCATCCCGGGCCATGATCACCTCGTGGCCCGCCCCTTCGAGAATCTGCCCGAAGAGGTCCAAGGTCTGCACGTCATCATCAATGAACAGAATCCTGGCCACTCTTCCGTCCGCGCTACGGCAGTCAGTCTCCCTCATCCGGCGCACCGCCGGATCGGGCTAGGTCGTCAATCGCAATCGTGTCGGGGTTCAGCTTGCCCGCCGCCTTGGTCATGCGGTCGAAGGTCTCATCGAATGAGAGCGGTTCGGCCTCCTTGGGCCGGAAGCGAATCGGATTGATCCGCGCGACGACGAAGCTCTTGAGGTACGGGCTGGTGAGGCCCCTGGCCTTCAACGCCTCGACCTTTCGGGCGACCAGATCGTCCAGCGCAAGCACGGTTTTGGCCCGCGCCTGGCGGGCCTCCAAAGCAGCGCTCAAGGAGCCTTTCATGAACTGATCCACGCGCTTGAGCACTGGATGGTAGGCGCCGCCGCTGAACCGCGGCCGCTCCTCGTAGCAGATCCCCAGCGTGATGAGGGCCGGCTCCTCGAACTCCAGCGTGTAAGTCTCCTCCGTGGCGCTGTCGAGTCTCGTCAGCTCCTTGTACATGCGGATGACCTCCAGCGCCTTCTCCCGCAAATTGTGTGCCTTCTCGGTGTTCAGCGCAAGGATCTGATAGGCCGCAGCGGCCTCCGGCACCACGATCGCCGTGATGCTCTTCGCGCCCAGAGTCTTCATGGCCGAGAGGCGATGGTGGCCGTTCGGCGTCCAATACCTGGCCGTGCCTACCTGCGGCGCGCGCACCGCGATGATCGGATCGAGGAAGCGCCCGAGCTTGCCGATCACGGCCTCGAGCTTGCGGACGTGCGTCTCCGAGAGGTTGCGTTGGTAGGGGGTGGGCTCCACCTTTTCAATCGGGAGCGCGGCCATGAGGAGCCAGCGTCCGCCGAAGGGCTCACGGTATATGGCGAGCACCTTCCCGCCGTCGTCCTCGACCGCGCGATGGAGCTCGGCGACCTCTCCTGGCGGCGCCGCCGCCAGCAGTTCCGCGGCCGCCAGCCCAGTCGAGACCCCGGCGGGCTTCCGCCGCCGCACGGTACCCGCGTCCTTTGCTTTCCGTGGCTTTCTCTCCGCCATAGGGAGTACTTATAGTAGAGGAGCCCGTCGCAAAAGAAAAGCTCGCGGCGCCACCATGCTTGCTATCGTCTCCTGCTTTCTGTAGCCTACGCTCTGTTTTGCTGTCCTGCCAGAGGAACTCATCCGTGAAACACCCTGCGCGCGCCCGTTCGGTGATAGTGGTTCTTGCTGTCTTGCTCTCCGCGCCGGTCGCGCCTACAGAGATTCAGAACCTGGCGCTCCCTCCACAGCCCACCGGCGGGCCGACCGCGGGCGAATACTGGGCGTTGATCATCGGCATCGACAACTACCACCACGGGCTTCCGTTGCAGACCGCAGTCAGAGACGCGATGGAGGTGCGCGACGAACTCGTGCAGCGCCATGGGGTCCGGCGCGAGCGGCTCATCGAATTGTTCAACGAGCAGGCCACGCGGCAGAACATTGCCTATGCCCTCTTTCGCCTGAGCGACGAAGCGAAACCTGACGATGTTGTCCTGATCTACTTCGCCGGCCACGCGCAATACGACAAGGACGGCCGTCTGCAGTGGTGGGTGCCGGTTGAGGGAACGCCTCTGACGCCGGAGACGTTGCTGACGGACGCCGCAATCCAGGAAGAGCTGCAGGGCATGAAGGCCAATCAAATGCATTTGTTTCACGTGATGACCGGGGCCGCGAGGGAGCTCCATCTCGCCCAACCAAATCTCCAGGCTGAAAGTGAGACCCTTGAACAAGAACAACGGCAGGCGGAAGAGCACGCGAAATTAGAAGCGGCGAGACGGCAGGAGGAGGAACGCAACCGGCTCGCCGCAGAAGAAGCCCAACGAGCTGCGGAGGAACAAGCCCGGCTGGAGGCCGAGCGGGTGGCCCACGAGCAGGAAGCGCTGGCCAAACAACAAGCTGAGCAACAGCGGCTGGAAGAAGAACGCCGACGGATCGCCGAGGAGCAGGCCAAACGGGAGGCGGAAGAACGCGCCCGCCTGGAAGCCGAACGGCTGGCGCGAGAGCAGGAAGAGCTGGCCAAACAGCAAGCTGAGCAAAAACGATTGGAGGCGGAACGCAACCGGCTCGCTGAAGAAAAAGCCCAACAAGACGCGGCGGAGCAAGCCCGGCAAGAGGCCGAGAGGCTCGCCAAGCAAGAGCGCCTAGCCCATGAGCGAGAAGAACGGACCAAGCATCAGGCCGAGCAACAGCGGTTGGAAGAAGAGCGCAAACGCGCGGCCGCGGAACAAGCCCGCCGCGAAGAGGCGCAGCGCAAGCTCGCGGAAGAGCACCGCCGCACGGAAGAGCAGGCCAAGGCCCGAGCAGAGCAGCGTTCGAAGCCGATTGAAGAGGCTCGTGTACGACCCTTTACGCCTTTTACGCCTCCGCCTGCAGGCAGGGAGTTGATCGGTAAGGACGGCGCACCGATGGTGCGGGTGCCCGCCGGTGAGTTCACGATGGGCGGCAACAGTATGGATAACCCTCGGCACCCGGTCTATCTTGACACTTTCTATATGGACAAGTACGAGGTCACCACCTCGCGCTACGCTGGATTCTTGCAGGCGACCGGGCGACAGCTGCCGTTTAAATGGAGCGAGGTGGGCCTGGTGAGCCATGGGGACCGGCCCGTCATCGGCGTGACCTGGGAGGATGCTGACGCCTACTGCCGGTGGGCCGGCAAGCGCCTACCGACCGAAGCCGAATGGGAGAAGGCCGCCCGGGGCACGGACGGCCGAGAATACCCCTGGGGCAACGAGGCACCGACATCCCGGCACGCGAACTTCAACAAGTGCTGCGAGTGGAAAGGCTATGGCGTGCTTGCCATCGTCGGGAGTCTGGAGGCCGGCCGGAGCCCCTATGGGATCTACGACCTGGCGGGAAACGTCTCGGAATGGGTGGCGGACTGGTACGACAAGACCTCCTACAAGTACGAGCTAGACCGGAATCCGAAAGGGCCCGCAGACGGCGAGGAGAAGGTGGTGCGAGGCGGGTCGTGGTACGACTCAGGGCTGCTCCAACGCTCCGCGCTTCGGTCTCGGAGTTACCCGTCGGCCCCCAGCACCGACCGCGGGTTCCGCTGCGCCAAAGACGCCAAGTAAAGATGGTGGAGGCGAGGGGAGTTGAACCCCTGTCCGAAGACCGTCAGCGAAGGGCTTCTACATGCGTAGCCGACGATTTGGGGGTTCGCTTCCGTCCACGCCCGTCGGCAGGCTTAGAACGGTTGCTAGCCCAGTGTGTCTCGCCCGTCGCCGCTGAGCACCGCCGCCGGACCAGCCCGCTATCGTCGCCTCTTCCCCCGCGCAGGCATCAGGAGAGAGACGTCACTGCTTAATTAAGCAGCGAGTGCCAGCTCTTGGTTGGCAGTTATGTTTTCCGGACTTTTACGAGTTCCCGGAGCTCGGCATGCCACCCTGGCCTCATGATCCCCGTCGAAGCCGTTCGCCCCCTTTCCATGTTTTAAGGTCGTTCCTTCTAGTTCCAAAAGAATAGCATCTGCCTTGCTCGCATTCAAGGCGGTGAGTTCTTGGGGGTGGCGCCGTCAATGTCGCCGAAGGCGGAGGGGTGACGTAGAGCGGGCGCACGGGCGGAGCGGAGGGCGCTTGCAGCCGAGTCCGCGGGGCTGTGACGGCGAGAAGCGCCAGAGCACGTCCGGGCTGCTCGGCGGCAGGACCCCGGCGCCGCAGGCGACAGGACCCGCTCTTATATCCGTCCTTTCGTCCTCTCCCCTTTGCGGTGCCCCCGGCCTAGCAGGAACACCGCGAACTCCCTCGCGCCTCTCATGCGCTGCTCCAGCGGGTTCTGCTTGATCCCTTCGTTCTTCAGGTGCTGTTCGAATTTCTCCAGGGCTTGCCCCATGAATTCTTCGAAGAGCGAGTTGTCGAAGAGGGTCTTTATCTTCATGGTGGCCTCCTCCGTCTTGACGGGCATGCAGCAGCGGGCTACGATACTTCATGGCCAAGCGTCCCGGCTTGATGGCGATCCCGGATGTCCTCGGCCTGCTTCTCAAAAGTCACGGGATGGAGACCCGCATGCTGGAGTACACGCTCCAGCAGCACTGGCCCGAGATCGTCGGCGAGCACATCGGACACCATACCTGGCCCGAATCCATCCGCCACCGAAAACTCTACCTGATCGCCGAGAACTCGGTCTGGCTGCAGCAGCTCCGGTTCCTGAAACCGGAGCTCCTGGCGAAGCTCTCATCGTGCGTCGGCGGTGACGCCATCACCGACATCGTCTTACGCGTAGGAACGCCGCCTGCTCCTGAAGTCGAAGTAACCTGTTCGGCCCAACTTCCTCCTACCACAGCGGAGACAAGGGCCACCCTGCCCGATGACGTGCAGGCTTCGATCGAGGCGGCCGTCCAACCAGTCCACGATCCTGCCCTCCAAGCGCGGCTCCGCGCCCTGTTTGAGAAATCGGCATCCTCCTAGCTCTTTCCCGCCTTGCCTTGAAAGAGGATGCGCGCGCCCACAGACGGCCTCTCGCCCTTTGCGCCCGATTCCGGCACAAACCCCATGGCGCCAAGCTCCGTGTCGCCCGTGAGACGATACAGACCTCGCACGGCACGTTCGAAGCCGCCCCGGCCCAGCGGATCCCTGCCGCTCATGTACTCTTTCAGAGAAGCTTCTTCCGACAGGCCCGGATTGTCGAACACGTAGATCGTCACGCGCTGGTACAGGCCGGCCTGGTCGCCGGGCGTAGTGGGCTTGATCTTAAGACGCGCGAACTGGTTTCGGTCGCCGTGGCCCACGGTCTGGAACCGCACGAGGAGTGCTTCGATTTCAATGTCCGTCGTGCGGGGCGGCACGTCGACGGTCACGATCTCTCCCTGCTGCGCCATCACGCTATAGGGGGGAATGGAACGGTCCGGCGCGGTCAGGATCATGCCGCCCACCGTGATGACGATCAGGCCGATGCAGAGCGTGAGCGCGGTCTTGACGAGGGGGTCGAGGGGCTTCTTGGGCTGCTCACCCTCCATTGTTCCCAGTGGCGGGGCCGGGCTCATCCCCGTTCGAACCCACGCCGCCGCCCTCGCCGGCACCCTCGATTGACGACTCGGCCAGCTTGGCCACGCCCACGACACGGTCGGTTTCTGTCATGTCGATCAGCCGCACCCCCTGCGCGTTGCGGCCGATCTCGCGCACGTCGTCCACCCGCGTGCGGAGGATCTTGCCCTCGGCCGTCATGACCATGATCTCGTCCCCGTCGCGAACCTGATGGAACGAGACCGCGGGCCCGTTCTTCTCGGTCACCTTGACGCTGATGATGCCCTTGCCGGCCCGGCCTTGGAGCCGATATTCGCTCACAAGCGTGCGCTTGCCATAGCCCCGCTCCGTGACCGTGAGGATGGACGTGGTGGAGTCGGGGGTGATCGTCTCCATGCCGATCACGTAGTTCCCCTCGTCCAGGGTGATGCCGCGCACGCCGTGGGCGGTGCGGCCCATCGGCCTGACGTCCTCTTCCTTGAAGCGGATGACGATCCCGTCGCGGGTGCCGAGCAAAATCTCGCGCTGGCCGTCCGTGATCTCTACGCCGATCAGCTTGTCACCCTCATCCAGCGTCAGCGCGATGATCCCACCCTGGCGCGGATTCCTGTACGCCGACAGCTCCGTCTTCTTGATGGTACCCATCCGCGTCGCCATGACCACATAACGGTCTTCGCGGAACGCCTGGACGGGCAGGGTGGCCGTCACCTTCTCGTCCCCGGAAAGGGCGAGGAGATTGACCATCGCCTTGCCCTTGGCGGCCCGGCCAGCCTCAGGGATCTCGTGTACTTTTAACCAGTACACCTTCCCGGCATCCGTGAAGAACAGGAGGTAGTCGTGTGTCGAGGCCGTGAAGAGGGTCTCGACGAAGTCCTCCTCCTTGGTCCCCATCCCAATCTTCCCCTTGCCGCCGCGCCGCTGCGCCCGGTAAAGGGAGACGGGATTGCGCTTGATGTAGCCGGCGTGGGAGATGGTCACTACCACCTCCTCCTGCGCGATCAGATCCTCGATGTTGATCTCGGCCTCCTCCGGAACGATGAGGGTCCGCCGCTCGTCTTGGTACTCCTCCTTGAGGGCCAGGAGCTCGTCCTTGATGATCTGCCGGACCAGTGCCTCGGAGGCCAGCACGGACTTGAGGTGGGCGATCTTCTTGATGGTCTCTGCGTACTCCTGGATGAGCTTCTCGCGTTCGAGTTGCGTGAGGCGTTGCAGTTTCATGTCCAGGATGGCGTTGGCCTGGATCTCCGTCAGGCGGAACTGCCGTGAGAGGCCGGTGCGGGCCTCCTCCGGTGAGTGCGACCGCTTGATCAGCGCGATCACGGCGTCCAGGTTGTCCAGCGCGATCTTAAGGCCTTCGAGGATGTGGGCCCGCTCTTCGGCCTTGCGCAGGTCATACGCGGTCCGGCGAAGCACGACCTCTCGCCGGTGCTCGGTGAAAGCCTCCAAAATCTGCTTGAGGTTCAGCACCTCGGGGCGGTTGTTGACCAGTGCCAACATGATCACCCCGAACGTACTCTGCATCGGCGTGTGCTTGTAGAGGTTGTTCAGCAGTATGAGAGGGATCTCGCCCTTCTTGAGCTCGATGACGATCCGCATACCGTCCCGGTCCGACTCGTCCCGGAGGTCTGCCACGCCGTCGATGCGCTTCTCCTGGATCAAATCCGCGATCTTCTCGATCAGCTTCGCCTTGTTGACCTGGTAGGGAATCTCGGTCACGACGATCCGGTCGCGTTCCGTGCGCTCGTCGGTCTCGATGACGACCTTCGCCCGCAGCGTGAGGAGCCCGCGCCCGGTCGTGTAGGCATCCCTGATCCCCTGGGTGCCATAGATGTAGCCGGCGGTGGGGAAGTCCGGCCCCGGGATGACCTCCATGAGCTCCTCGACCGTCGTGTCCGGGTTCTCGATCAGCTTGATGAGGCCTGCCACAACCTCGCCCAGGTTGTGGGTCGGGATGTTCGTCGCGTACCCGACTGCGATCCCGCCGGCACCGTTGACGAGGAGGTTCGGCGCCTTGGCCGGCAGGACCAGTGGCTCCATGCGCGACTCGTCATAGTTGGGGCGGAAGTCGACGGTCTCCTTGTCGATGTCGGCCAGCATCTCCTCGGCGAGCTTCGTGAGGCGCGCCTCGGTGTACCGCATCGCGGCCGGGGGATCGCCGTCCACCGAACCGAAGTTGCCCTGGCCATCTGCCAAGGGATAGCGCATGTTGAAGTCCTGCGCCATCCGCACGAGGGTGTCGTAGATCGCCGCGTCGCCGTGTGGGTGGTAGTTCCCCATGATCTCGCCGACGATCTTGGCGGACTTGCGGTAGGCTCGGTTGTGGACCAGGCCCATCTCGTGCATGCCGTAGAGGATCCGGCGGTGGACCGGCTTGAGTCCGTCCCGGACGTCGGGAAGCGCGCGTCCCACGATCACGCTCATCGCGTAATCGAGATAGGACGAGCGCATCTCGTCTTCTATCGCGACCTGCGTCAGTCTCTCGTCAACAGGCATGCGCTATCTCCTTATGCGGATGCTGACATCTTGCGGGTGATGCCGCATGGGACCCGGGAGGAGCGGAGTGCGCCTGCAGCCGAGTCCGCGGGGCCGCGACGGCGAACGGCGCACGAGCACGTCCGGGTATTGCGGCGACAGGACCCGCTCTTCGATTTCGCTACACATCCAAATTCCTCACTTCGAGCGCGTGCTGCTG
>CAZSUT010000022.1:0-34093 GCA_964610095.1 uncultured Nitrospirales bacterium
GCTTGGCCGCCTTCCCGTAGGGTTGTCCTTTCTCAGGGCAATCTATCCCGTTCAGGAGGATGCGTACAGCCTGGCCTCGCTGGAGGACTTCGAGGGTGTCACCAGCGAGGACCTCCACAACGATGCCGGTGAAGTTCGGCAAGGCGAACGCAGGTGGGAGCAGCGTGAGTGCGAGGACGAAAGGCAGGAGGACCCAGCGAGGCATATCAGCCTCCGGCGGAGAGAAACGAGATGAAGTCTAGCGCAGTTGGTCAGATAAGGCTAGGTCGGTGCTCGCCCTAGGATTAGGGGCTCCACGCAGAGCCGGTCATCATGCCTTGGATTGTTCACCCGCAAGTTCACCAGATAATACGTCATCTGCTCAGGTGGGAATGGTTGCAGGAGAGGCTTGAAGCGTGATACCTCTTGCACGTTTGGATCGAGCCACAGATCGTAGTCCTTCGCGTCAAGGATAACCGGCATCCGGTTGTGAATCGGTTCAAGCAGATCATTCGGCTCCGTGGTGAGGATCGTACAGGACTCTATGAAATCATCTTCCTCCCTCACCCAACGTTCCCAAAGCCCGGCAAAGGCAAATGGCTCCCCGTCCTTCATGCGGATATAGACCGGCTGCTTGCGCCCACCATCTTGCTTCCACTCGTAAAACCCATCGGCAGGGATGAGGCATCGTCGCTTGCGGTAGGCATCCCGAAAAGATGGTAACTCGGCGACAGTCTCGGCTTTCGCGTTGATCGGCTTTCTCGCTGTGCGCAGGTCCTTCTCCCAGGCAGGAATTAGCCCCCAATGCAGCAGGTCAAGACGTCTCCGCCGTTCCTCAGGGAGCAAGCGGACCGCGGCCACCGGCTGCGAGGGCGCGATGTTGTACCGGCGCTTGAGCGGGATGATTTCAGGGAACTGGAACTTCTCGGAGAGTCGTTCAACGGGAGTCTTGAGCGTGTAGCGACCGCACATGGGAGTGAGTAATCAGCAGAGCCGAACCTGGAACCGTTTAGTGTGTCTGGCCAGCCGGACTTTCAGGAGTCCAGAGCAGGGGAGCGAGCGTAGCCGGCGCGGCAATTGAGAGCGACAACGTCTGGTCCGAGCTGGTCAATCGATGGAGGCTGTCTAATAAGTTCAGGTCAAAGGGATTGGTGAGAACAAAGGCGTTCATGACCGAACTCTCGTGGATCGCAATGACCTGATGGGTCCGGCAATACGCTGCTGGCAGCACCCCCAACCGAATCTTTTCCGGGTTGATCTTGTCCAGATAGGGTAGTTTCAGAAAAGCGGCCAGGGCCTGCGCAATCTGGCGCTCATCGATCCCCAACAAGGAGGCCATCGTATAGAGCTTTGCCGGAGGAACCTTGGCCGCTAACTCCTGCTTCTCAGGCAGCAGCCTTAAATAGAAGAACAGAAAATCCCTGAAAAGCCAAAAATCCTCCACCTTGCTGTGCTTCGGGCTGGGTGCTGTACGCTGTTGCAAGGCCTGCCAGCGCGGGATCGTCTGCAAACACGCTTTCACCTTGTCAAAGAGAATCTTCCGATCAAAGGGCTTTTCCACATAGTCCACGGCGCCCAGCGCGAATGCGCGGGCCTTATCCTGCTCACTGCCCACCCCTGAGACGAAGATGACGGGGATCTGCGCCGTGTCTTCGTTCTCCTGCAGCCGCGCGCAGACTTCGTACCCGTTCATGCCCGGCATCATGATATCCAAGAGGAGGCAGTCTGGCTTTGCCTGTCGGATGGTCTCAATGGCCTGCTCTCCGCTTTCGACCGTAAGCACGTCGTATCCGAAGGAGGTCAACCACCCCTTGAGGACCTTCAACGTGAAAAATTCATCATCCACACAGAGAATCAACGGCTTTGCGGTATCAGTGTTCATTAGTCGGACCCATCTGAACGGTTGTTCGTCTCGTTCTTTCCGAAATACTTGTCGGAAGGTTTCTTGTAGCAGTCAGGCATACCCCGTGGCTGAACAGTGCCTCCGAATGCGTGACCTGCCCCACAGTTGTTGTGTCACCCTCAAGAGTTAAGCAACACTAGGCCGCCCATCGGGACCTGTCAAGCCTGAGGGCAATGGGTGGTGCGACGTGACTAGCCACCACGAATCTACCCCCGTCCTAAGTTATCCTGGTGCGAATGCACAACTAGTTTTACTAGATACTGGCCCTCGCATGATAGATAATTGGCAGGCCGTGTCAACCCCAGTAAATAGAATACCATACCCTTACCAAATCCCCCATGGGCGCTGGCATCCTCTATGCCGTGGTGCACGTCCACCTGCACTACCGCTGACCCATGCAGAACGTCCGCACCTGACTGGCTATCGTCGGCGTCGCGGTCGGCTTTGTCATCCTGCTCTATCTCCTGTTCAAGGAACCGGAAGAAAAGAAGGAGTAGGGGGTGTTGGATACCGTATTCGATGCATAGGAGGCTGAGATGTGTCGCTGTCTTGAAGACCCAATGCCGTCCAAAGAGGTCACACTCATTTCCATACTCCTTGTGGTAACGGTGTGCGCGGTCATGGCCGATGACACGGCATGGGGAGGCACGATAAAGGGCACCGTCCGATTAACGGGTCAGGCCGTGGAACAAAAGAAGATCACCCTGACGATCGATCAGTATTACTGCGGGAAAGAACAGGACGCCGAAGACATCATCCTGACCACCGACAAGGGGATCCGAAATGTTGTGGTGTCTCTACAAACTCCTCCTCTGGGAGCCAAGTGGAAGGAGCCTCTCCCTCCTGTAGAGATTGATCAGAAGCAGTGCCGCTTCGTGCCACATGTAGTGGTGGCCCCGGTGGGCGGAACAGTGAATTTCCTCAACACCGACCGCCTCCTACATAACCTCCACAGCATCAGCAAAGAGAACCTCATCTTCAATAGGGCACAACCAAAAGGGCGGACGATTCCCATCACATTCAAAACACCCGAGATCATTCAGGTGGATTGCGATCTCCATTCGTGGATGCGTGCCTGGGTTGTGGTGGCCGATCATCCCTTCTATGCAATCACCAACGACATGGGGGAGTTCATCCTCGATAACGTCCCCCAGGGGAGGTATACCCTCTGGGTCTGGCAGGAAAGCTTGGGAGCCATGACGATGGACGTGACGGTGGAGGACAAGAACGTCACGTCTGTGACGATAGAAATGAGCAAGACCGGCATGGCTCCCTAAGTCCCTAGGGCACGACTTGGATCTGTTGCGAAGCTTCCCAAGCAGCCGAATGGGTCGGCTCCTCAATGGCACGAAGCAAGCCTCCTTCATCCAGGGCAAGCGTCAACGTGATCTTAGGAAAAGAATAAACGGGGTGCAGATAGACCCGGGCTATCTCGGTCGTGTCTTTATAAAGGGCAATATACCGCACAAAATGTTCGGGCAGGGATGGATGATTGGCACCGATACCAACATTGATGGTCACATCGAACCATTGCCCACGCTTGACGGAATCAGGCGCCACAATTCTGGGCGTGTGTTTCGGATCGATGGTGCGATGGATCTCCTTGTACTCAGGCGTGAATTGCTCTTCCTGGCTGGCCCCTACTTTGGCCTTTGCACCGGAACCGACAGCTGGTGGGGTCTGCTGGGGTACCGTCTCAGGAACTGTTTCGAACCCCGCCAGACCCGTCACGAGCGCCGTGACGAGAAAGAGAAACGGTGCTCGTGATCTCATTGGTTGATCTTCAGCAATAATGGGGACCATTCTACTCTCCTTTTGTGAGACCTGTTTCTTGAGTCGAAGGAGTAGCCACGACCATTTACGCAGCGCGCCGTCCGAACACATCGAACGACTTCACCCCTTTGTTCTTTCCCTTCTTCCAGGTCCAGATACCCGAGCTGAGCGCCTCTCCTCTCCTTCAAGTTTCCGGTAGAAGCTTATGGATCTGTGCGAGAAGATCGCGTGGACTGTAGGGTTTTGCAATATATGCTGATGCGCCGGCGTCCATTGCTTTCTTATCATCCCCACTCAGCGCATAGGAGGTGATGACGATGATCGGGATGTGGGCCGTCTTCGAGTCAGCACGAAGCATGCGTGTGGCCTCCAGACCAGAGAGTTTTGGCATTTGAATATCAATGAGAATGAGGTCAGGCGTCTCCCGCAATGCCGTTGCCACTCCCATTTCCCCATCGGATGCCTCGATCAAACGGTAGGATGTGGTGGCTAGGAGATCCCGGACAATCTTCCGGTTGAACTCGTTGTCCTCTACATACAGAACAGTCTTACCTGTCACGCTGCTTCTCCCGCGTACACACGCAAGGGGATCGAAAAGAAGAACGTCGAACCTTTTCCCGATTCACTCTTTACCCAGATCCGGCCTCCATGCATCTCAATTAATGTCTTCGCAATGCTGAGCCCGAGTCCTGTGCCGCCGAAATCTCGGCTGATGGTTGCATCCCCCTGTTGGAACCCTTCAAAGATTGTTTGAATCTTGTCTGGGGAAATTCCGATCCCTGTATCGGTGACACTGTAGATCAACGTTTCCCCCTCGTGCTCGACCCTGATCTCGACCTGCCCTTCCTTGGTGAATTTGAGCGCGTTCCCAGTCAGATTTATGAGGCATTGGGTGATCCGTTTCGCGTCCCCGTAGGCTAGCGGGATCCCTTCCTGTACCGTGGCGATAAATCCCAGTCCCTTCTGCTGGGCCAATGAGTGCAGAGCAGCTCTCACGGAATCCACAACATCCTGTACCGAGTATTCATCAAGGCTCAGCTCCATGCGCCCAGCCTCGATCTTGGAGAGATCGAGGACATCGTTGATCAGGCGGATCAAATGCCTGCCATTGGTCTGAATGTCGGTGAGGGGTTCCTCAAGCTTGGGTGGAAAGTTGCCATAGATCTTGTCGAGGATCATTTCCACAAATCCCAGAATCGCATTCATTGGCGTGCGGAGTTCGTGGCTCATGTTAGCCAGAAATTCTGATTTGGCCTGGCTGGCCAGTTCCAGCTTTCTGTTGACTACCTGAAGGTCTCGGGCGGCCTGCTCCTGGTCCTTGTTAAGGCGGTCTAGCTCACGGCTCATCCGGTTCATGTGGTCGGCCAAAGCACCCAATTCGTCCCGATTGGGCACCGTGATAGTCGTAGAGAAGTCTCCTTCCGTCACATGACTGAGGAACCGGTGGGCTTGCTGGATGGGCAGGAGGAAGGACCAGCTGATCACAAACCCCAGCAGTAGAGCCAGCAGGATCGAAGCCATAATAAGGTTGCTCATGAAGATCAGGGCTCTATGGTTAAAGGCATTGAGGTTACGTCGGTGGTTTTCCATTTTGTCGGTTTCGGTCTTTACAATCTGGTCAACGAGTTCTCCAACTTGCAAGTACAGGGAGTATCCTTTGCTAAGCTCCAACGTCATTGCTTCGTTGACCTTGCCATCCCGTATTTTGTCTGCGATATCGGCTACCATGGTCATGGTTTCGTCTTGGATCGTGTGAATCCGTTGGATCACCGCATGCTCGTCGGATGGGGCAGTTTCTTCAATTCTGGCGATAATACTGTTGAACTGGTTGTTCTCACGCAAGATTTTTTGAATTGCGGCCTCTTGTTTTTGAAGCATGGCCAACGCTGTGAAGTTCATCTGCATGGCAAGAGAGTGCTGGAGCTGGCGCGACCAGTTTACCTGCTCGTGGGCCTGATTCAGAAGCCGGCTCTGGTGGTCCATCGTGAAGACGGCGTAAAGGCTCAACATTCCCGTGATGATGATCAGCAGCGTGATGAAAAGGAAGGCAAAAAGAAGTTTTGTATGGACAGAGGCCCGAACCTCCGCGACCCAGCGTACCAAGAGACCAAGAGGTGAACGGGTCAGGAGAAAATGTGCTATTCCTCTCTCTTGGTCGAAAGCCACGCGAGGCTCAGATGGCATGCCCTATCAGAGACATTGACTCTTTTGAGGACATGTTTGCGCACCTCTGGTCACTCAGAGGGGATGCTACCATGAGCGAAAAATAGCGTCAATAACCTGCCCCAGTAGTTGTACCCCCTTTACGAATCGGTCAAGGCTAAGCCACCCGGTGGGACCTGTCAATTACTAGCACTTCGTAAAACCCATCGGCAGGGATGAAGCATCGTCGCTTGCGATAGGCATCCCGAAAAGATGGTAACTCGGCGACAGTCTCGGTTTTCGCGATGCTCGACTGTCTCGCTGTGCGAAGGTCCTTCTCCCAGGCAGGAATCAGCCCCCAATGCAGCAGGTCTAGCCGTCTTCGCCGTTCCTCAGGGTTCAAGCGGACCACGGCCACCGGCTGCGAGGGCGCAATGTTGTACCGGCACTTGAGCGGGATGATTTCAGGGAACTGGAACTTCTCGGAGAGTCGTTCTACTGGCGTCTTGAGAGTGAAGCGTCCGCACATCGAAGGCGATTAATCAGCAGCGCCGAACCTGGACCGGTTTAGTGGGACTGGTCAGCCGGAAGTTTAGGAGTCCCGAGCAGGGGAGCGAGCGTAGTCGGAGCGGCAACATAGAGACACAACGGCTGGTCCGAGCGGGTCACTCGTTGAAGGCTGTCCAGTATGTTCAGGTCAAAGGGATTGGTGAGAACAAAGGCGTTCATGACCGAACTCTCGTGGATCGCAATGACCAGATGGTGCCGGCAATACACCGCTGGCAGCACCCCCAACTGAATCTCTTCCGGGTTGATCTTGTCCCGATAGGGCAGTTTCAGAAAAGCGGCCAGTGCCTGAGCAATCTGGCGCTCATCGATCCCCAACAAGGAGGCCATCGTATAGACCTTTGCCGGAGGAACCGTGACCACTAACTCCTGCTTCTCGGGCGGCAGCCTTAAATGCATGAACAGAAAGTCCCTGAAATGCCAAAAATCCTCCAGCTTGCTGCGCTGTGGCCGGAGGGCTGCGCGCTGTTGCAAAGCCTGCCAGCGCGGGATCGTCTGCAGACACGCCTGCAACTTGTCATGGAGAGTGTGGTGATCAAAGGGCTTGACCACATAGTCAACGGCGCCCAGCGCGAACGCACGGGCCTTGTCCGGTTCACTGCCCAGGCCCGACAAAAAGATGACCGGAATGTTCGCTGTCTCCTCCTGACCTTGAAGGTGGGCGCATAAGTCGTACCCGTTCATGCCCGGCATCACGATGTCCAAGAGGAGGCAGTCTGGCTTTGTCTGTTTGATGGTCTCCATGGCCTGCTCTCCGCTTTCGGCCGTCAGCACGTCGTATCCGAAGTAGGGCAACCACGCCTTGAGGACCCGCAGCACCGTCGGTTCATCATCCACACAGAGAATCAATGGCTTTGCGGTTTCGCCCGTGGTTGTTGGTTCTGTCATGTCTACGAGGCTTTGACGGTTGGCAGGTCCCACCAGTTCGTCGTGTTGACGGGCGATCGCCACTCAAACCGCACTTCCGCCTGCGACTCAGCGCCCGTGCGTCAGCTCCACGAGAAGCGTGCGGAGACGGGTTAGCTCTTCATCGCGGATGTTGACGAACTCCAAGCCGAACCTCCGGCCGGTAAGCGTTCGGACCACCGCCTCATCAATCCTAAGCGGCTTCTGCTGGGGTGTCATCTCAATCTCCAGGCGCACAAGGTCTCCTTTGTGCAACGGCGCATTGGTCCTGATTCCACAGCCTCGGATCGAAATGTCAAACAGGGTTGCTCCCTCCTGTTGGATGTGATCACCTTCCGCCCCCATTGTCCTTCCTCTGAGGTTTGGGGTAAGCCGCACCGGGTATCGGCTTTGGATTCGGTTGTACTCGCGACCCGGATTTGTGCTTGGCCGCCACTTGAGACCCAGAAACCGGTGGGTGCAGAGCTGGCAGCGAAATGGGCCGATGAACAGGATACTTAGGAGGTATTCAAGCCGTCCATGCCTTGGAACCTGGTTTACCAGCGAGACCTTACACTGTGGACAAGACGGCATCTCGGTAGCCTCGATTCTCCACTGGCCCGACAGGAGCAAAACCACGCAAGGTTCAGACCGATCAGGCGCGCGGTGCCTGTAGTTTGTCAGATAGTGTAGCAGAATCAACGGCGGGTGTGAGTCATCGCCATCGGTGGTGCCATCCCGATGCTCCTATTGAGGCTCCAACGGTATCCGCTAGAATGTCCCACACATCTGCTTGCCGAAGCGGAACAAAATATTGATGGAACTCATCAGACACACCATACCCGAACGCGGCAACAATGGCCAAGAGCAGAGCGTACCGAGATGCCCATTCGCCAGCGGCGTATCGAAAAGCGCGGTAACAGAGAACCCCCAAGACGCTATATTCGAGAGCGTGGTCGAGCTTATCACCTCCCGGGAAGGTAAAAATGGGCACGTACTTCTCGGGATAAGACTGATCGGATAGAAGAAAGATCAGCCCTGCGTAAACGATAACAGGTATCCAATATCCCCATATCCCATTGTCAAAGCCTCTTGTCATGCTAGCGGGACCTGCCATAGAGGTTTTTACGAAGCCGATGACACACCCCCCACGCAACTTGAGTCGGTTGGGCGTGAGGCTGACAGTCAGAAGTCTGTGGAAGAATTGGTGGAGCTGGCGGGGATTGAACCCGCGACCTTCAGACTGCCAGTCTGACGCGCTCCCAACTGCGCTACAGCCCCAACCGTGCGGCATCTTATCATTGGATTTTCTCTAGAGTCAACAAAACCCGGCATCTGCAGGCCTAGGTACTTTCCTGACGTGCACGATGTTTATTGACATCGTCACTGCTGGGTCCTAGACTGGAAGTCCTGTGGGAGCTCTCGCCAATCAGGCCAGGGCTCCTTTTCATGTTGAGAGGTTTGAGGTAGTTATGGGCGCATTGGTTGTGGTCGGTACCCAGTGGGGAGACGAGGGCAAGGGAAAGATTGTCGACCTCCTCGCTCGCGATGCCGACATGGTGATGCGGTATCAGGGCGGCTCGAATGCCGGCCACACGGTGGTCAAGGGAGGGACGACCTTCGTCTTCCACCTCGTCCCGTCGGGGATCCTGTACCGGGGCACGACCTGCGTGATCGGGAACGGCGTGGTGGTGGACCCGGCAGCCCTGATCGAGGAGCTGGATGGCCTCAGGGAGAAAGACGTGCGCACCGAGGGCAACCTTTTCGTGAGCCAGGCGGCCCACGTGATCATGCCGTACCACAAGGCGATTGAGAAGGCGAGCGAGACGCAGAAAGGCGGGCGTCGCATCGGAACGACGGGACGGGGCATCGGGCCGGCCTACGTGGACAAGATGGCCCGCATCGGCATCCGCATGGGCGATCTGCTGGACCCGCCCTATTTCCGCCAGAAACTTGAAGACAACGTGGCCGAGACGAACGCCTTGCTGCAAGCACTCTATCACGCGCCGGGATTTCACGCGGAGAAGATATTCCAGGAGTATTTGCGCTATGCCGAACGTCTGCGCAGCATGATCGTGGATACCGGCCTGCTCGTCGGCAAGGCCATCACGAAGGGCAAGCATGTGCTGCTGGAGGGAGCGCAGGGCACGCACCTGGACGTGGACCATGGGACCTATCCGTACGTGACCTCCTCGAGCGCTTCGGCCGGCGGGGCCTGCACCGGCGTCGGGATCGGGCCCACTGCCATCGACGGCGTGCTCGGGGTCGCCAAGGCCTATACCACGCGCGTTGGCAGCGGACCGTTTCCCACGGAACTGTCCAATGAAGTCGGGGCGAAGTTGCAGAAGCAGGGTAACGAGTTCGGCGCCACGACTGGTCGAGCCAGACGGTGTGGCTGGTACGACGCCGTGCTGGTCCGCTGCGCCGTCCGCGTCAATGGTCTCACCTCTCTGGCCATCACCAAGCTGGACGTGCTCGATCACCTCGACGAGGTCCAAATCTGCACTGGGTACAAGTTCAAGGGTCGTCGTCTCGACGAGATCCCCCAAGAGCTGGCCATCCTCGCGGCCTGCAATCCGATGTACGAGACGTGGCCAGGCTGGAAACGGTCTACCACGGGGATCACGGCCTACCGTGCCTTGCCCGCCGAGGCGCGGCGCTACTTGGCGCGGGTCGAAGAGCTGGCCGAGTGCCCCATCGATCTTGTCTCGACGGGGTCCAAGCGGGAGCAGACGATCGTGCTCCGCAACCCGCTGCTCCGGTCTCGCCGGCGGTCGGGCACTCGCCCTGTCGCGTGAGCGTGGCTCTTTCTTGAACGTTTTTTGTACAGTGTGTTAGAGTGCGGCTCGTGAGCCGCTAGCTCAGAAGGTAGAGCATCGCCCTTTTAAGGCGAGGGCCCTGGGTTCGAGTCCCAGGCGGCTCACCATGCTTCACGAACGAAACGGTTGTCCCCATCGTCTAGCCTGGCCTAGGACGCGGCCCTTTCAAGGCCGCAACACGGGTTCAAATCCCGTTGGGGACGCCAAATCGCTTTATTCAAGCAACCGGGAGTGTGGCTTGCTCCCGGTTGTTGCCCCACTCTCAAAACCCTCCTTCCGCTTCTCAGTGTGATCAATAGATTTTTCTGGCCTTTCGGCGTAGGCTTTCGCGGGTTCAAAAAGTAATGTATATGGCAAGCCACAAAACTCCACTAGGTTAGGAGCGGACCTGAACGGTTGCTGAGGAATTATTCCCAATGGTCGCAGATGCCAACAGAACAGAGACGCAGGAACTTAAACATACATACGATAACCTGATTGACCTTTGGACATCAGGAGTGAGGGATTATCACAGCTTGCTCTCTGATTATTTGACAGCCAACTCTATTTTCGTGGCGGCAATTGGCTTTCTCGTCTCACGTCAGCCATTCACGCTCGTCTTCTCACTGCTCGTCATCATCCTGTGTACGTTCGGGATTCTCATGACTCTGCAAATGGCAATCGTCTTAGGGCGCTTCTCAGCGCAGAATGCAATGTGGGAGTGGCAGTTGCGCGGAATTGAAAAAGGGCCTACCTGGGCACATCGAAGGCTGTTCGTTGATCTTTATCAATTTATGGATTTACACGAGTCCCTGGAAAATCGAGACAACGATCCCTCTATCTTCCCACCCCATTGGGCTGTTCGCCAACATCGGCAATGGTGGGCTCGTCGCCCGATCAGTTTTCCGCTATTTTTTGGGATTGTTTACGGACTCTTCTTTCTCTGGGGCCTACTTCAGTTAGTGAGCTAGCCCAAATGAAACAGCATCGGATCAACCCAGACTCGAAGGTGATCCTCGCCGAGATCGATCCCGACGACACCGGAGATTA
Organism: uncultured Nitrospirales bacterium; assembly: GCA_964610095.1. Taxonomy (GTDB): domain Bacteria; phylum Nitrospirota; class Nitrospiria; order Nitrospirales; family NS-4; genus NS-12. The sequence goes on from CAZSUT010000022.1 coordinate 11,098, forward strand.
TCCAACGAACGATAAGGGCAAAACGGCGGCTAAGGAAGATACTGAGAGGCTGCTGGAAAAACTCAGTCAGCTACAGGAGCGGCTGTACGCTGGATCAGCTCAAGCATTGCTCATCGTCTTACAAGCAATGGATGCTGGCGGGAAGGATGGAACCATCAAGCACGTTATGAGCGGTGTGAATCCCATGGGCTGCCGGGTGACCTCCTTTAAGGCCCCCACGCCGATCGAGCTCGCCCATGATTTCTTGTGGCGCGTGCATCACGAGGTGCCGCCTCACGGACAGATTGGGATCTTCAACCGCTCGCACTACGAGGACGTGCTAGTGCCCAGAGTGCATAGACAGATCACGGACAAACTGGCTGAGCAGCGGCTCGTGCATATCAACAACTTTGAAAAACTCCTGTCGCAGAGCGGGGCCACCGTGCTGAAGTTCTTCTTGCATATTTCAAAAGATGAGCAGCGGAAGCGGCTGGAGAAGCGACTTCATGACCCCGAGAAGCATTGGAAATTCAGTCCCCACGACCTGGGAGAGCGTAAGCTCTGGTCGAAATACCGGGAGGCGTATGAAGCAGCCATTGCGGCGACCAGTACCGAGTATGCGCCATGGTACGTGGTGCCAGCGAATCACAAGTGGTACCGGAACCTTGTCGTGGCAGACATAGTTGTGTCCGCTTTGGAAAAAATGGAGCTGAAACGTGTGCCGCCGCGAGGCGGAATGGACCTCGCGGAAATTCAGATCGAGTAATGCTGAACCTTTCCTCCGGCTATGCCTGAACTTTCAAAATCAGTTCCTTTTGGAACAGAATATATGAGGGGAAAATTTCTTTTACCTCCTACATCTTACCTGCGGATCTGCGCAAAGGGTTTTTGATACCGTTCGATTCAGTACGCTTCCCGCCCACAAACTCCTTCCGTCAACGACAGCGCGTTTGACAAATTGACAACCAGCAGTTTTTGCGCTTGACAAGTGAAGTGCTACGATTCTATGAATCGTAGCACTCACCCAAGGAGGCTCAACCATGATGTAACTGATTCGATTTGGTGTGTCCTTGGACCGCCAGCTGCTCAAAGCCTTTGACCGCCTGCTCACGTGCAAGCGCTACCCGAATCGGTCAGAGGCAATCCGGGATCTCATCCGCGATACCTTGGTCGATCAGGAGTGGGACGAAAACAAAGAGACGGTGGGGACGGTCACGATCGTTTACGACCACCATGTGCGTGAGCTCACCGACAAGCTCACCACTCTTCAGCATGGGCATCACCGTCTCATCCTCTCGGTCATGCATGTTCATCTTGATGAGCATCACTGTGTCGAAGTGCTGGTGGTGCGTGGCAAGAGTTCGGAAGTTCGTCGGGTAGCCGATCTGCTCATCGGGACCAAGGGCGTAAAGCACGGCAAACTCACCATGACGACCACTGGCAAAAGGTTGAGCTAACAAATCAGATGCCTCTCTGCCGGCGTGTTCTGGTTCATTCCATGTTGCTATTGCTCCCGCTTCTACGGCCTGTCGTGGGACACCCAGAAGAGCCTGCCGATATCACAACGTTACCGGAGATCGTGGTACGTGGCCAACGATCGGTGGAGTCCGCGTCCCAACAGACCATCACCCAGCATGAGATCGAACTCCAGCCGCCCGGCCGTCCCGGGAACCTGCTCCCCCTGGTCCCGGGTGTGATTACCTTCAATCCATCCGGCGGGCCTGGCAAAGCGGACAATTTCTTACTGCGCGGCTTCGACGCGGATCATGGCACGGATGTGGCCGGGTTTCTGGATGGAATGCCGCTGAACCTCCGCAGCCATGCCCACGGGCAAGGCTACCTCGATCTCAACTTTCTCATCCCCGAAACGATTCAGGCTATTGACGTATACAAAGGACCGTACCAGGTCCAGTTTGGCGATTTTGCCACGGCGGCGGCGGTCAACTTTGTCACGCGGGACGTCGTCGGGGAAGGGATGGTCCAAGCGATCGGCGGACAGTTCGATACCCAGCGCAACCTTCTCCTGTTCTCCCCGACTAAAGATCGCGTGCGCTCGTTGGTGGCCGCAGAAACCTATTACACGAATGGTCCATTTCTCGATCCCAATCGGGCCTTCCGGTTCAATGGCCTGGTGAAAATGACCATGAACCCCACGCCTCGGTCAGAACTCAGCCTCACGGGGACTCAATACTCAAGTCGCTGGAATGCCCCCGGGGAAATTCCCTTGCGAGCCCTGGAGGCGGGCCAGTTAGATCGGTTTGGGTCCATTGATCCCTCTCAAGGGGGGCGAACCCAGCGCGCGACAGGACACCTACGCTATCACTACGACACGTCCTCGGGCGGGACCGCCTTCGCCGAAGGCTATCTCCAGTATTACCGCCTAGACCTCTTCTCCAATTTCACGTTCTTCCTCACTGACCCTGTGCATGGTGACGGGATTGAGCAGGCTGACCGGCGCTACCTCTATGGCGGGCAGATGGGCTATCGACAGAGCGGAGAAGTGCTGGGGGTGACCAGCGCGGCCACGCTGGGCGTCCAGGCCCGCGTCGATGACGCGCACGTTCGACTAGGGACCCAACAGCGACGTCAACCGCTGAACACGACCAGTGACAGCAACATCCTCGAGGCCTCCTATTCTCCTTACCTCAAGCTGGAATTGCAGCCGCGCTCTTGGGCGCGCCTTTCCGGTGGTGCGCGGGCCGATTACTTTACCTTTAACGTGACCGATCGCTGCGGAACCAGCTGCACCTTGCGGCCGAGTGGCCGCACACAGGATGTAATCCCGACCGTGAAGGGCAATCTGATCCTTGGTCCCTGGTTCGGCAGCGAGTTCTTCCTGAATGCGGGAACCGGCTTTCACAGTAACGACGCAAGGGACGTGGTGAGCAACCCCGCGATCCAGACGTTGCCACGTGCGACCTCCTATGAGGTGGGGCTGCGGACTCAACGGTGGGATCGCGTGGAGTTGCTGGTGTCACTGTGGGTGTTGGATCTGTCTTCGGAACTCGTCTTCGCGGGCGATACCGGAACCACCGAGATCCGCGGGGCTACGCGTCGCTACGGCACGGAAGTGGGGAGCCGAGTGAAGCTGCTAGACTGGTTGACCTTCACCGGCGATCTCACGTTGACCCATGCCGCCTTTCGCGGCACGGAGCAAGCTATTCCCCAGGCCCCGACGATGACTGGACGGGCCGACTTGACCGCCCGTCTGCCCATGGGCCTGGCTGCGTCCTTCCAGATGCTGCATTTGGGGACTCGGCCGCTCACCGAGGATCGCAGTGTCCAGGCGCAGCCGTTTACGATCTTCAATTTTGCGGCTCGGTATCGCCCGGTAGCCACCGGCTGGTGGCGGCATCTCGAAGGCTTTTTGAGTGTGCAAAACCTGACGGACACCAAGTGGCGGCAAAACCAGTTATTTTTTGATTCCCGGCTGGCGACGGAAGCCGCCCCCGTGGGTGATATTCATTTTGTCCCTGGCATACCCCGAATGGTGATGGGAGGGGTGTCATGGTATTTTTGAGTCGTGCTACTTCCCGCTGTGTGAGGATCCGGTCAAGGAGGGATGGTTGCTGTGCTCAAATTGTGCTCAACGCCACCACTCTCCAGCTCACGCAGGCCTACTCCAGCTAAAGTTCAGATTTCACGAAAACCTATGCTGGCGTGGGGCTGAGTGAGTCTGAGTAGGCTGGAGGAGGGTCCTGGAAACGGTTTCTTAAACCGTGTGTCATAGGCCTGGGCAGCAAAAGAAGGGCAGGGCACAGGCGGTTTTTAGGCTGGATCGGCTAGGCGGCCCGAATGAACCCTTTGAAATCAATCACCGCAATCGCGCAAATCCCGTTCCCCCTGTGACCGAAGCTCGCTAACTCTGCGAGTTCACCAATACTCCAAACCGTGACTGGCCCACTGCTTGACAGGTCCCCAGGGGTGGCCTAGCCTTGCCGTTGATTGTGGTTTAGAGCGGAAGGGCATCCTGCCGAAGGGATGTGACATCGGGCATAGTAACAGGAAAAGGAGGGGGGCGATGAAAGATGTGGGATATAAACGCACGATGATTGCCCGTATTGGGGCTGCTCTCGGTTTTGTCTGCTGGACGACCGGTCTCCTCGCGGGTCTGACGAATCATCATTTGTTATTGGGCAAGTTCGGATGGTTGGAAGGTGGGACCTTACTCACGCTGATCGCAATTTACGTGCTGTTAGACGGCATGATCGCGTTCCAGAAAGTCTCCCAGCAGGCAAGATAGCCACAATCTGCTTGCCTCTTACACTTAGTCTCACCCTCACCAGCGACAGGCCCTCTCTGGCAATACAGAAGGGCCACGCTTGACAGGTCCACAATGGTGGCCTAGCCTAGTGGGCGCCAATATCCGATGTTCCCAAAGGAGCGGAAGGGGGCAGCCGAATGGAAAACAGAAGGTGGGCATAGCGCCAATCAAGATCCTTGAAGACCTCTCGCTCTTTTTTCGACCTGACACCGGAGGAGCTTGACTCGATTATGCCGCTCTGTCAGCTCATTGAGGGGAAGCCCGGAGACTGTTTGGTTCGAGAAGGAGAGCAGGTGAGGAACCTCTACATCCTTGTGTCAGGAGAGGCCCACGTCAACAAGGCGAGAACTGATGGAACGCAGGTGCAACTCGGGTCCCTGGGAAAAGATGATCTCATTGGAGAAGTTACCTTTTATAAAACAATTACGCCCGCCGCCGCGACGGTCGAAGCGAAAACAGTCTTCACAGCCGTGGCCTTGAATCAGAAAGAATTTCATCGCTTTCTGGACAAACGACCCGTCTTGGGATTCAAAATATATAAGCACTTTGCCCGTATCATGAGTCAACGCTTCAAGAACCTGATTGGCCAGTTTGCCGAGAGCGTGAAAGTACCTTAGTGCGTTACACAGGTTGCTGGCTACGATGCGATTGACCTTCGTCACCTGACAACCACGACCGCTGGATGCTTACCCTGCACTCCGCGCTGAACGGCGCTCACCCGCCTACATGACAGATTGGAGATGTGGATTTGGTAAAGCGCATGGCACTAACTGTGCGCTTCATCTGACTTGCCCCCTGTAGACCGATCCAGACCCTATGTTAGGCTGCGAGGCAAAGGGGAGGGCCGGTCAGGCAAGTTTGGAGGGCTAGAACGGCTAGGCGGCTCGAATAACCCCTTGAAAATGCAGAGTGCAAAACCATTCAGTTCCCGTTCTTGACAACTTCCTGTTAAGAGCATTTAATCACGCAGAATTGAATTAGACCTTAGCGGGCAGGCGCTGAGGCCTGCAAGTTGAAGGCGCAATCGGTATCCAAAGTGGGAGAGTCGAGTTGCGCCTTTTCTTTTTGGCCCGTAGACAAGCAGCAATGGCTAGAGTTCAAAAACCTCAGTCTTTGCATTCAGAGATACTGTTGATTTCCTAGAGGATGTGAAACCGGAAAATGCCTATCTCAAAAGAAAATGTTTGTAGGGGGTCGCTGTTCGCTTGATTATGGAGGCGTCACCATGGATACCAGAGCCTTTCGTTCCATTTGCAGCGGGTTTGCTCGATTGGACCGTGTACTGCTGCTTCCTTGTGTATGGCTTTTGTTCACTCTTGGTTGTGCCTCTTCAGCTTCCTATGAAGGAGCCTTTTCTTCCAGCCAGCAGATCCAGGGGAGTTCGGAATTTATTCCGGCTCATGTGGACATAACCTGGAGCGCGGTTCTCGAAATACTCTCTCAACAGGGTTTTCTTGTCCAGCAGGCCGATACCAAGAGCCGAATCATCCTGGCGAACCGTCACATACGGGACACAAAAGATGAAGACGTGTCCTACACATTGACCGCAACACTGACCTTCGTCCCCTCGACCGATCAGATCACACGGGTCATGATCGCCGCCAATCAGACCACGGAATTACACAAGAAAGAGTACAGATGGTGGAAGCTGCTCTGGCTGATCCCTGTGATTCCCATAGGGACGGACTTCACCACCGTCGTGGTCAACCGTGACACTGTGCGATCCGATCAGTTCTATCACGATTTTTTTACGGCGGTGATGAAATCTTGCGACGAGAAAAAAACGTTTGCTCAGCCAACCGCCAGGGAAAAGTTTGCAATTCCTAAGTAGCATTTCAGAGGGCCACCTACAGTCTGCCGCTGGATACCCTATTGTCCATAATATCCTAACAACGAGGTGTACCCATGAGCGCGCAATCCAGCTATCAGATTCCTTGCACGGCTCAGCGACTGAGCCAGTTACGGCCGGAGATGATTCAGGCGGTGGTCCCGGGGTCGGCGTACGCCGGCGGCCATCAATACTTTTCCGAGCGTCGTGTGCGGATCTTTCAGGCCGATGAGGCAAAAATCACATCAGAGGTGTTGGGTGCGCGTGGTCTCGTCCGGCAAACGATCCGCTTGACCGACGGAACACTTATGGCCGAGTGTTCATGCCCTTCCAGTGAGGAGCCCCTTTGTTGGCACTGCGTTGCCGTTCTGCTGGAATATATCCATCTGTCGCCCGACTCTGTTCAGGGTTCCTCTCAGAAGATGGCGGCGCAGGATGGCGTCCTGGGACGGCCTGGGATAGAGACAGAAACAGCGTCGATGGAGGAGGAACCCGCTTCTGGACGGACAGTTGCTCCGTCCGCGTTGAGGGTCCGACTGCGTGAGATCATGATCTTTTTAGATTGGTTGCACCCAGCTGTGAACGCCTTGCAAGCTGGAGGGGCGCTGCCTGCGACTCCCGCTTTCGAGCCCGGAGAGGCCCTGGAATGGGTGCAGGCTCTTCAACAACTTGCGGAGCGTCTACGGCGGGGCGAGGAGACCCGCATGGCTCTGCGGATGGAGCTGAGCACGAAGGAAGAATATATCGTGAGACTGGCCCATGATCTGGAATCGGCGCATGGCCACGTCAAGGAATTGCAGGCGGCTTGCGAAGAGTGGAAGCTCGATGTGGAGCAGCAGCGGGCGACGGCGAGCAGACTGGTCAATATTGAACAGGAACGCGACAGGCTTGTCGCCTGGATCAAGGACTGGATCAATGACACGACTGGCTACTTAGTAAAAAGCGTCGCTGAGTGGGAACGCGTATCCGGAAAAAACAAGGGTTTTTGAAAGATAGGCAGCACTTGCGCCTTGTAATATTTCCGGTACCACTCCATGAATCGTCGCACTCCGGTTTCCTGCGCCGTGGCGGACAGGTCCCTAAGGGTGTCCTAGCCTTAGACAATTCGTTTAGGTTGGTGCAACGACTGGGAATAGGTTACTCAGCTGGGAGTCGTAGGTTCGAGTCCAGCCCGGGGACCACACCTGCAGAGGATTTATAGACCGGAAACGGTTAACTAACTAAGGAGGGGTGAACGATGAAGAAACTTTTGGCGGTGATCTTTGCTGTGATAATTGGGATGCCCTTTGCTGGTTCCACCTTCGCTCAAGCTCCAGCCCCACCAGGTGGTGGCATGCCGGAGGAGATGAAGAAAGAACGAGAGAAGATGAAAGAAAAGCGAGAACGCATGAGAGAGGAGAGGGAGAAAGGCAGAGAAGGAATGAAGGGAAAACGGGAGAAAATGGGGGAGGTGAGGGGGAAACAAAGGGAGGAGATGGAGGAGAAACGAGAGAAGATGAAAGAGGGGATGGAGGAAAAGCGCGAGGAGATGAAGGAAAAGAAGGAAAAAATGAGGGAGGAGATGCAGGAACGGCGCGAAGGGGGGATGGAGAAGGGCAAGGGAAAGTGAAGGAAGAGGGCCAGTGACCTACCCCTTTAGCCGATCCAGGTTCTAGTCTGCGGTTCTCGTCAGCTCAAACCGGATGGTTCGCAAATCGTACGGTTCGGGGAGCAGTCACCGGCGGAGTTCTTCGCGGACTGGATGGTCAGAAACAAATCACTCCTTGTCCCCAATTAAGTGGGGCAGGACAAGAAGAATGAGGAGATGATTCCATGGGCTACGTGGTGCTAACGGGACGAGGGCTATACGTCGCTATTTTCATCATGGGCGGCCTAGGCCACTTTTCGGAACAGAGTATCGGCTATGCGTCCCAGCACGGCGTGCCGATAGCGGGGCTGCTTGTCCCCCTGTTCGGGTTGATCGCATTGGTGGGGGGACTAAGCATTCTGCTGGGTTACCAGGCAAGGATCGGCGCGTGGCTGCTGGTGCTCTTTCTGGTTCCCGTGACGGCCATGGTACACAACTTCTGGACGGTGACGGACCCGATGATGGCCCAGATACAGCAGATCATGTTCGTGAAGAACCTTTCCATGCTGGGCGCCGCGCTTCTCATCGCCCACTTTGGCGCCGGCCCGTTGAGCCTGGACGCCAGGCTGACGCTCGTTGAGCGCAAGGCATAGAAGCAGCGATCGCATGAAATTGCTCGTCATATTCGCTGTTGTGCCCCACTCTTTTTGGCCCGTAGACAGGCAGCAATGGCTGGAGTTCAAAAACCTCAGTCTTTGCATTCAGAGATACTGTTGATTTCCTAGAGGATGTGAAACCAGAAAATGCCTGTGGCAAAAAGAAATAATTCTGAGTCGAAGAGGAGCGATAACGGATTGTGAGAATCCTTTGAAGAAGTAATTAGTAGGATGCGTGGCACCCTTAAATCCTCCAAGGCTGCTGTTATGAAACTGCATTTACCAAACATCCCACTTGTCGGCGTTACTATTCTGTCGGCCGGTAGCATCTTAGTACTAGACATCTTTCAGCCTGTGGGGGTGGCAATTGGAATACTGTATACGTCTCTCGTTCTAATCACGTTATGGTCTGCTAATAGGCCGTTCACTCTCATTGTTGCCACGGCCTCCTCGATCCTGGTCGTTTTGGGGTTCTGGTTAAAGGCTCCCCATCCAGTGCCAGCAATTTTAATCGAGAACCGGGTCCTAACGTTGATTATGATCTGGCTGACCACAATCTTCCTACTCTTACACAAGCGAGCCCTAGAGGAACGTCAACGACTGTTCCAAGAGCTTCAAGACGCACTCGACAAGATAAAAACTTTGCGCGGCTTAGTACCTATTTGCTCATCCTGTAAAAAGATTCGCGATGACCAAGGATACTGGAACCAAATAGAACTCTATATTCAAGAACACTCGGATGCGCAGTTTTCTCACGGTATATGTCCGGAATGCTTCAAGAGCTTGTACCCAGACTTTGTGAAGGGGGATATCTAGAAGAAGGTTTCTACCGCTCTGGCGAAGTGCCGCGCCTTCTATGCAATCCCAATTCGTTTCTATAACAGTTTTTATTGATCCTGCCGAGCTACGAGGACTCTTCATTGAATTTCGACGTGTTCACTCGCTCCTCCTCCAACGGTTTTAGAACACCCTTTCCAGGCTTGACAAAATTCCATACAGCCAGGATAATCACGCCGTCCAAGTTCCTAACACATGACAAAGCCCTAACGCTGCCAGTCCTCCATTAGACTTGCAGCGGCCATGCGCTTTTGGGAGAAGAGGGAGGAGATCATGAAATTAGTCTTCGGCAGTCTCAATACTATGCTCATGGTCGCTGTACTCACCGTCAACGTGGCCGCAGAAATGCCCGATGTGCTCGGCATCCAGCTCGGCATGCCGGTGCGCGAGGCCCATGCCAAGCTGCAAGCGCAGCTTCCCAAGAGTAAAATCCAGATCATGTCAGACACGTTGCCGACGATCGACAAGCCGGTGATCAAATCGTTTAGCGCTGCGTCGGCGGAGCAGATTATGCATGGGACGGAAGGCGATCAGATAACGGTGGATGCAACCTTGCCGCCGAATAAGCAGATAGTCTGGAGAGTCATTCGCCAACACTGGTTCGCCAACAAGGGCATCCCGAAGACCACCCTCCTGGCCTCGTTGCGCGAGAAGTATGGAAAAGAAACGCGGACGAATTTCAGCGAAAAACAGCCGGCCACGGACGACAGTCAAATCCACCACCTCTTATGGCTCTTCGATGAGCAAGGCCGTCCAGCTCCTCTCCCATCCAAGCCGAAGAAGGACGGACCGGATTTTGCCAATCAGTCCACTTTAACGTGGTGCGCGGGATTAGGGGATAGTGTGCAGCTCGCTATGATCGAGGTTTATGCGGATCTGTACAAGGGGAAAAACTCTGAGACTGAGTGGTGTTATAGCTCCTATAATGCCGTGGTTGTATCCGTCACATCGTCGGAGACGCCGGAGTTGTACACGCAGATGCGCGTGGCCGCCGTGAGCCTGCCGCTCGCGTTGCACGCATCTGAAGCCACGTCAAAGTGGAAGAAAGACCTTGCCGAAGGCCAACACAAGCAGGACATCGAGAAAGCGAAGCAGCAGGAAAAACCCAAGTTGTGAGGCTGGTTGTGCTCATTTTGTGCTCAAGGCCACCTCACTCCAGCTCATTCCAGCCTACTCCAGCCAAAGTTCGGGTTCTTCGCAAACCTGGGCTGGAGTAGGCCTGAGTGAGTTGGAATAGGCTGGAGTGGGGTCGTGGAAACGGTTTCCTAAACCGTGTGTCATAGGCCTGGGGCAGCAAAAGAAGGGCAGGGCACAGGGGTTTTTAGGCTGGATCGCCTAGGCGGCCCGAATAATGCCTTTGAAATCAATGATCGCAATCGTGCAAATCCCGTTGGGGACACCAACCACTTTATTCCCGCAACCGGGGAGTGTGGCTGGCTCCCGGTTGTTGCCCACTCTCAAAACCTCCTTCCGCTTCTCAGTGCTATGAATAGATTTTTCGGGCCATTCAGCGTAGGCTTTTGGCGGGTTCAAAAAGAAAGGTTTTGGACACAACCTATTGTAATTGAGAACTGACATCGTTAATCTACCTACATGCGTATGAGGCTAGCAGGGATACTCAAGGTCTCGCTCTTTATTGTGGCGTGGCTCCTCTTCGGAGGCGCTTATGCCCTTGATGTCATCGATCAATCCTACGAAATGAACGCTGCTGGAGAAGACTTTGAGCAGGCTCTCGAACCTGAAGACATGACCAGCCTCAATGGGCTCAGTGTCTCCCACGCAGGTAACGGCGAGACGATGGTTGTCTGCCGGGGTCTCCACACCGGCACGTATGCTCAGCCCCATACGTGGCTGTTCCATAACTCTCCCACCCGGCCGCTTCATCAGCTTCTTTCCATCTACCGGATCTGATCCCCATCCCAGACGCATCTGTGGTCGAGCGCAGAGACGCTCCCGTGCCTTACCGGTTTGCGTGCCGGTTTGCGTGATGGATCGCCTTTTCCGGCGTCCAGCAGGAAGGGGGAAAATAATGGCACAGGAAACCAGCACAGTGAAAGAGGAGAGGCCGACGGTGTTGGTCGTGGATGACGAGCAGATTATCCGCGATCTCCTGATGGCGGTCTTATCGGACGAGGGCTACGAGGTGTTTACGGCCGCGAGCGGCCGCGAGGGGCTTGCGCTGTTCCAAGGTCGGCATCCGCAGTTCACGCTCCTGGACCTCCTCATGCCGGAGATGAGCGGGATCGAGGTACTCAAGCACATTCGCAAGCTGGATCACCAGGCCGATGTGATGATCCTGACGGCCTGGGGGACGCCTGCGTTAGAGCATGAGGCCAGGCAACTGGGCGTCACGGGCTTCTTAAGCAAGCGGATGATGCTTAACACCATCATGCCCGCCAGGGAGCGGATTCTTCAGCGACCCGACAAGACCACGACCGCGGCGGCACTGTCGCGCAAGCCCGAAGGAACCTCCATTTTGGTGGTGACGGCGACCCCCATGATGCACGACGGGCTCGCGAAGGCCATTGCGAAGTTAGGCCATCAGGTCCGACACGCCTCCGGCAGTACGGAGGCGTTGACATTGGTGGACGAAGAGACGCCCGCACTCATCATCCTGGATATATTCATGCCGGGCATGCACGGCATTGAGGTGCTTCGCCAATTGGAGGAGAGGAGAATCACGAGCGGCCTCATTCTTCTCGCCGGCATTCATGACGAGAAGTTGATGACAGAAGTGTCGGATCTGGAACTGGTGGGTATCATCGGCAAGCCGGTGGATATCGGGCGACTGATGTTGGCCGTCAAACTCGGGTTGGACATAATAGACCGGTGAGTCCCCGGAATTTACTCCGGGCTGTCGTGACTAATATTCAGACTGGTACAACAACAGGGCGAAGGTCAGTGATGCGACTTCCACCACGGTTCACACGTCTTCTCCGGTCCCCTTTGAATTGGGCGGGACGGAGGAGAGAAAAATTTGTAAACCAACCACCCGACAACAGCGAACAAGGCGAGCCCCTCTACTAAGCCAACATTGAGTTCCATGGTCTGCACCCCGCAGCTTGCCATGAAAGTCCAAGACCACGATCAGAGATGATCATCGGCATAAAATGGGCCAGAACAGCGACTTAAGAACAACACGGAAAATCAATAGGTTATAAATCTCATCCAAAGTCTGCTCAACGACAGCCCCGTTCACTATTGTCCAAGGACGGACTTAAGGGTGAAAGAAGGGCCTCATACTCTTGGTGTCGGGGAATTTCGCCGCAAGGCGAGTGTGCACATTTTGTGCTCAACCCCACCGCACTCCAGCCAAAGTTCCGCGTTCGCCTCAACCTTGGCTGGAGTAGTGTGGAATGAGTTAGAGTGAGCTGGAGTTGGGTCGGAAGGGCGGTTTCCTAAACCGCTGCTCGGGACTGTGCTAAAAAATCAGGCGGTATTGGTCGGACGCCTAGGCAGCTCGAATAACCCCTTTGAAATCAATCACCGGAACCGTATAATTCCCGTTGGGGACACCAGACACGACCTGTCCCCAATTAAGTGGGGCAGTACAAGACCAATAAAAAATCGCCCCCGCGGTCGGCCTCAGTGCCAAGACCATGAGAAACACTTCAGCAATATTTTTAGGCTCAGAGAAGGGGCACATGTATGGCTATTGAAGTATGGCCGGCGTTGCCATTGCAAGATTGGAAAGACACCTATGCGACGCTTCACATGTGGACGCAAATCATCGGCAAGATCCGGCTCGCACAAACACCGCTGTTAAATCACTGGTGGAATGTCACTCTCTACGTCACGTCTCGCGGACTGACGACATCAGCGATGCCTTACGATGATCGCATCTTCGAGATAGACTTCGATTTCATGGATCACAACCTGCTCATCAAATCCAGTGACGGCGGCTCCAAGACAGTCCGTCTCTACCCGCGCTCTGTGGCCGACTTTTATCGGGAAACGCAGGCTGTCCTGCAATCGCTTCGGATCCCTGTGACCATCTGGACCACGCCGGTGGAGGTGGAAGACCGAACACCCTTCGAACAGGATCAGAAGCATGCGGCCTACGATCCCGAATATGCGCAGCGCGCCTGGCGCATTCTGCTGCAGACAAGCCGCGTGCTGACGGAATTTCGCTCCCAGTTCATCGGCAAGGTGAGCCCGGTACATTTCTTCTGGGGTGCCTTTGACCTGGCGCTCACCCGTTTCTCCGGTCGCCGAGCGCCTGCGCACCCAGGCGCGCCGAACCTGGCGCGTTTTGTAGCCGTCGAAGCCTACTCTCACGAGGTGAGCAGTTGTGGTTTCTGGCCGGGTGGCGGCCCCGTGGACATGCCTGTCTTCTACGCTTATGCCTATCCTGAGCCGGAAGGGTTCAAAGAGTATGCGGTCCAGCCCGCTGAGGCGTTCTACCATCCACTGATGAGAGAATTCCTGCTGCCCTACGACGTGGTCCGGACCGCGAAGTCACCTGATCAGATGCTGCTGGCTTTTGTGCAGAGCACCTATGAAGCGGCAGCGAATCTCGCGAAGTGGGAGCGGGGCAAGCTGGAACGCCAGCAAGTGGCGGACGGCAATTTTCACTTGCGCACTGGTCATGGTTGAAAGAGGAGAACCATCAAGCATTACCACAAGAGCTTTCACCCGATTGTCCAATCCTTCGAAGCCGTGGAGAGTCGGCGGCGGGTGATTAATGCGTAACCTGCAACAACTGGAAGTCGTCATCCTGCTGCTGGTGGCCGTGCTGGCGCTCACCACCGTTGCGCGCCGAGTCCTCATCGCGTACCCGATCCTGCTTGTCGTAGGGGGTCTTGTCCTGGGGGCTCTGCCCGGCCTGCCTGTGATCCGTCTCGATCCCGATCTGGTGTTTCTCGTCTTTCTCCCGCCGATCCTCTGGGCCGCGGCGTACTTTACCTCCTGGCGCGATTTCCGGGCGAACCTGCGACCGATCACGCTCCTCGCCTTCGGACTCGTGCTCGCAACAACCGCCGCCGTCGCGCTGGTCGCGCACGCGTTCCTTCCGGGGTTGGGGTGGGCCGGAGCCATCGCACTCGGCGCGATCGTTTCGCCTCCCGACGCCGTCGCGGCCACCGCCATCGGGCGTCGCCTCAGGTTGCCGCATCGGGTCGTCACCGTCCTGGAAGGCGAGAGTCTCGTGAACGATGCCACCGCGCTCGTCCTCTACCGTGCCGCTGTCGCAGCAGCCGTGAGCGGGACATTTGTCCTGAGTGAGACATTGGCGCAGTTTCTTCTTGCGGGAGCGGTCGGCGTGCTCATCGGCATTGCCGTGGGAGCAGCCGTCCGGTGGACGTTGTGCTTCACCAATGACACGTCCACCGATATCGGCGTCACCCTTCTTGCGCCCTACGTCGCCTGGGTGCTCGCGGAAGTCGTCCATGCGTCGGGCGTGCTCGCCTGCGTCGCGGGCGGACTCTACCTCAGGCAGCATTTCAGCACCATTGCCCCGACCACTAGGCTCCAGGCACGGGCGGTCTGGGACTTTCTCGTGTTCCTGCTGAATGGTGTCCTGTTCATCCTGATCGGATTGCAGCTCGGGGGATTCCGGGACGCGATTTTCTCTCAAGGACTGGGTATCCTGATCTGGCATGGCGCGGTCGTGAGCGCCACCGCGATCGGCGTGCGTCTGGCGTGGGTGCCGGTGGCCGCCGTCCTTCCGCGCCTGCTGAGCCCCTCGCTGCGGGCGCGGGACCCGCTGCCGCCCTGGTCGCATATCTTCCTCGTCGCGTGGACGGGAATTCGCGGCATCGTCTCGCTGGCTGCCGCCCTGGCGCTCCCGCTCACGACGGCTTCGGGCGCCCCCTTCCCCTTCCGCGAAGAAATCATCTTGTTGACGTTCGCCGTGATCCTATCCACTCTGGTGCTGCAGGGCCTGTCGCTTGCGCCGCTCATTCGACTGCTCAAACTCCCAGACGATGGGATACTGGAGCGGGAGGAGGCGTACGCGCGCGAGCATGCCGCGACGTCGGCGCTCAAGCGTCTGGATGAGCTCGATGCCGAGGCGTGGCCCCTCCCGGAACACCTGGACCGGCTGCGCGTGCACTACGCGCAGCGCGTCCGCCGCTTCTCGCACCCGGCGGCCGACGATCCTGACTGTTCGGCGGAGGCCGCCGAGGCGTTTCGAAGGCTCCGGCACGAGACACTCTCTGCAGAACGCCTGGCGGTCATCGCCCTGCGCGACGAAGGGATCATCAGCGATGCGGTCCTCCATCAGATTGAGCATGAGCTGGACGTCGAAGCCTTGAGAATCGGTGCAGGCGAGCTACGCACAGCCGGCGCATCCGCCAAGAAACGTCAAAAGGTCAAAACATGAAAGCGCCGGGACGGGAGAAAAGGAGGGTGCCATAAAGTATGAGCCCGCCTGATAAGCAAATCATCTTTTCCCTTATCGGCGTGGGACGCGTGTACCCGCCCAAGAAGCAGGTGCTCAAGGATATCTACCTGTCTTTCTATTACGGGGCCAAGATCGGCGTCCTCGGGTTGAACGGCGCGGGGAAGAGCACATTGCTGCGCATCATCGCGGGTGTGGACAAGGACTGCCTTGGCGAGACCACATTTTCCAAAGGCTATACCATCGGGCTCGTGGAGCAGGAGCCTCAGCTCGACAAGGGGAAGACCGTCAAGGAGATCGTCGAGGAGGGCCGCCAGGACGTCATCAATCTATTGCGCGAGTATGAGGCGGTGAGCAACCGGCTCGGCAGGGAGCTCTCGCCGGGTGAGATGGAAAAGCTGCTGGACAAGCAGAGCCGCCTTCAGGAACAGATCGAGGCGGTCAATGGCTGGGAGCTCGAGAACCAGCTCGAGATCGCCATGGACGCCCTCCGCTGCCCGCCACCGGACACCAAGGTGGGCGTGCTATCAGGCGGGGAGAAACGCCGCGTCGCGCTGTGCCGGCTGCTGATCCGGGAGCCCGACATCCTGTTGCTGGATGAGCCGACCAACCATCTCGATGCGGAGTCGGTCCAGTGGCTGGAGCAGCACCTCCAGCAGTACAAGGGCACGGTCATCGCCGTGACCCACGACCGCTACTTCCTGGACAACGTGGCCGGCTGGATCCTGGAGCTGGACCGGGGGCACGGCATGCCCTTCGAAGGGAACTACTCGTCGTGGCTCGAGCAGAAACAGTCGCGGCTGGCAAAGGAGGAGAAGGCAGACGCCAAGCGGCGCCAAACGCTGGAACGCGAGCTGGAATGGATCCGCATGTCGCCGAAGGGTCGGCACGCCAAGGGCAAAGCCCGCTTGACGCGCTATGAGCAACTGCTCGGCGATCAGCAGGAAAAACTGGCGGAAGATCTGGAGATCTACATCCCGCCCGGCCCTCGCCTCGGCGACATCGTGGTGGAGGCGAAGAACCTGAGCAAATCCTACGGCGACAAGCTGCTGTTCGAGAACCTGAGCTTCAATCTTCCGCGGGGTGGAATCGTCGGCGTGATCGGGCCGAACGGCGCGGGCAAGACAACCTTGTTCAAGTTGATCGTCGGCAATGAGAAGCCGAACGCTGGTTCCCTCAGGATCGGCGAGACGGTCAAGATCGGCTACGTGGACCAGGACCGTGCACTGGACGGCAACAAGTCCGTCTGGGAGGTGATCACGGACGGCACGGACGCTGTCACGCTCGGCAAGCTTGAAATCAATTCACGGGCCTATGTCGGGCGCTTCAATTTTTCTGGTCCCGATCAGCAGAAGACGGTCAAGGACCTCTCCGGCGGCGAGCGCAATCGCGTGCACTTGGCGCGCATGCTCAAGGAAGGGGCCAATCTAGTGCTGCTGGATGAGCCGACCAACGACCTGGACGTGAACACCTTGCGAGCGCTGGAGGAGGGGCTCGAGCAGTTCGGTGGCTGCTGCATGGTGAGCAGCCACGACCGCTGGTTTCTGGACCGCATCGCGACCCACATCCTCGCGTTCGAAGGAGACAGCAAGGCCGTATGGTTCGAAGGCAATTATAGCGAGTACGAGGCCGACCGGAGGAAGCGGCTCGGCAAGGAAGCGGATCGTCCGCACCGGATCCGCTATAAAAAGCTCACGCGGTAGGCTGGCTCCGTTACGCCGATTCAGCCGAGTCTGTGTCTTTCTCCTCCTTGGCGTCTCCAGGATGGAGCCCGTGCTTCTTGAGCAGCTTGTAGAAGTCGGCGCGATAGCGGCCCGCGATCTGAGCGGCGCGTGAAATGTTGCCGCCGGTGAGCTGCAACACCTCCTTCAGGTAGTTCCGCTCGAACTCTTCCTTGGCTTCCGTCAACGGTTTCACCTGGCCTTCAGTGGAGTCGGTGCTGGTTGGGAGTAGGTCGGGTGTGATCATGTCTTGGTTGGAGAGGACGACCTCTTTTTCGATCGTATTCTCCAGTTCGCGGACATTGCCGGGCCAGGAGTAGAGCATCAGCTTCTGCATGGCTGCAGGAAGAAACCCCCGGATCTCTTTGTGCATCCGCCGGGCGCTTTGTTGCAGGAAGTGCTGGGCCAGCAGGGGGATGTCGTCCCGCCGTTCGCGGAGCGGGGGGATCGTGATCGGGAAGACCTGAATCCTGTAGAAGAGGTCCTCGCGGAATGTCCCGACGCGGACCGCCGCGCTGAGATCTTTGTTCGTCGAGGTAATGATGCGGACGTTCACCTTGGTGGGGCGCTCGGCGCCCACCGCCTGCACTTCGCGCTCCTGAATGGCACGCAGGAGCTTCACCTGCAAGTTCAGCGGCATCTCGCCGATCTCGTCGAGGAAGAGCGTCCCCCCATCAGCGGTCTGGAAGAGCCCGCGTTTCGCGGATTGGGCGCTGGTGAAGGCCCCCTTGGCGTGGCCGAAGAGTTCGCTCTCAAAAAGGCTTTCCGGGATCGCTCCGCAGTTGATCGCGATGAAGGGGCCCCGCGCCCGCTGGCTGTTGCAGTGGATGACGCGGGCGATGACTTCCTTGCCAGTGCCGGTCTCTCCGGAGATGCAGATCGTGGCGTCGCTCTCGGCGACGCGGGCGACCTGCTCCAGCACGGCCTGCATCTTGGGACTGCGTGCGGCGACGTTCTCCAAGCCGTATAGCTCTTTGACCAGCAGCTTGAGCCGCTGGATCTCGCGGCTCATCCGTTGCTGCGCAAGGGCCTTCTCAAGCGTGGCCATGAGCTCTTTGTCGTCAAACGGCTTCGTGAGGTAGCCGAAGGCGCCCTTCTGCATGGCCTCAACGGCGCTGGGGATGCTGCCGTGCGCGGTGAGGAGCAGCACTGGCAGATCCGGGTGGATGAGCCGAAGTTCATCCAGGACCGACAGCCCGTCCCGATCCGGCAGGCGCAGGTCGGTGAGGGCTAGGTCGAAGACCTCGCGCTTGGCGACGGCGAGGGCTTGCTCGCAGGTCGTGCACGTGGTCACGGCGAAGCCCATGGCCGACAGCCGCATAGTGAGGAGCCGCAGCAGGCCCTCGTCATCGTCCACGACTAGGATGCGTTCTTGTACCATCGTGCCCTCAGGGTTGAGCGCCTTTGTCGGCCGGCTGGGGCGGCTTGAGAGGCGGCTTCACGGGCCGCGTCATCTCCTTCATTTCCTGGTCGATCCGTTTCAGGGCTTCAAGTTGTGTGGTTAACTCTTCCACTTTCTTGTCCCGCGCTTTGACCTCACGAGACATGACCTGCGCCGACGAGGTCTCCAACTCCAGTAGGTCGCGGACCAGGCGTTCCGTGGCTTCGGCGAAGGAGCGCGTAAGGTTGAGAAAGGTCGGTGGGTTCTGCAGGAACTGGAGCCAGAAGTGACTGGAGGAGGCCAGGTGACTTTTCGGAGCCACGTCGATGACGTCCTGGAAATGTTTGGCGGCGACTTCCTGGTTCTCGTAGAGGGCTAGCAGCGCGCGTGTGTAATGCGCACGATCGCAGGTGTGGGTCTCCGCACAGGTGCCGAGCAACTGGTCCTGCTCGCGAGCGAGGGCTTGATAGTGCGCGACGTGCCGACTATTGGGCGTGAAGAGAGGCGAAGAGGAGTAGGTACCGTTGCGCAGAAAAGCGCAGGCGTGCAAGGTGAGCACCAACACCAGCAAGAGCCCGCCGAAGACTCGCGTGGTCGGGTTCATGCGGGACCTCCTCTCCGGGCCAGGGGCAGGGTGAAGTGGACCGTCGTCCCTTTACCCAGGTCGCTTTCGACCCAGATCCGTCCCCCATGCGCCTCGACGACTTTCTTGGCCAATGCGAGCCCCAGACCGCTACCGGCCAAGGTGTTTTTCGTGTACGCACGTCCCTGGTAGAAGCGTTCAAAAATATGCGGCAAGTCTTCTTGCGGAATGCCGGGACCCGTGTCCGCCACCGACACGTGAGCCACTCTCGCCTTGACATCCAGGTGCAGGCGGAGATTCACAGTCGCGCCTTCCGAGCTGAATTTGAGGGCGTTGGAGAGCAGGTTGTCCAAGACCTGTTCGATCTGGGCGCCGTCGGCCGGCACCCACACCCGTCCGGACGGCGCCTCGGTCAGGATCTGAATGCGGTTGCCTTCGGCCAGGAGCCGAACTTTGTCCACTGAAGTCTCCGCCAGGCGTAGGAGGTCGGTGGGGACGATCTGATAGTCCATCATCCCGGCTTCCATCTTCGAGAGATCGAGCAGCGTGGAGATCAGGCGGATCAACCGCTCGCTGCTGTGCTTGATGATCCGCAGGGTCTCGCGCTGCTCCTTGCTCACGGGGCCGGGAATCTCGTCCAGCAGCAGTTGCGTCCCCTCACGGATGGAGGCCAGCGGGGTGCGCAGTTCGTGGGAGACGTGGGCCAGGAACTCGGCCTTCATATCGTCCAGTTCCTGGAGCTTCTTGCCCATCCAGTTCACTGTGTCGACCAGTTCACGTAGGTCGCTGGGAGCTTCGACGTTCACGGACCGTCCGAACGTCCCTTGGCCAATCTGCCGGATATGCTCCTGCACCCGGCGCAGCGGATACAGGATGCTATAGGTCGCGAGCCCGGCCAGGCCCAATCCGAGGAGGACGACGGCGATGACGAGTTGTTGGGTGATGATCTCGGCCCGGGCCGACCTCGCGCGGGAGTCGATGACGAGCGCGTTCGCCCTGGCCTCGTGCAGGACGACGTACGCGTCAAAGGCATCGGTCATCCGGGCGATGAAGGCGTCACGCCGGCCCTCATACCCGGCGTCCGGCCGGGTCTGGCGATCCGCTTCCCCGCGGAAGAGATCCAGGTATTCCTGGTGCAGGCGATCAACTTCCTTGAGCAGCTTCTGGCCGTCGGGCGCGGATTCCTGCTCCTGCAGCGTCGCCAGGATTTGGCGGAACTGATCGACCTCTTCAGCGAAGTCCCTGACGAACGCCGGGTCTCGGACCGCCAAGTACTTCTTCTCACTCCCCAACTGGGCGTAGAGATTGGCAAGGAGCCGTTTGGCCGTGTCGATGGACGGGTAGTGGTAGGAGACCAGTTCCGTGCTCAAGGCGGTGAGCTGCCGGAGCTGGCTCAAGGCGTAGAAGTTGACGCCTGCCACCACGATGATGATGGCCAGCGAACTCAACGCCAATCGCCAGAAGATTGAGAGCCTCACCGAAGACCTTCCTGAGGGCTCCGCAACTGTCAGGCGCTGGGCGTTGCGGGCCGCACGGTCAGTTTTCACTACTGCAGGAGAATCCATACATATCCAATACATTGAAAATCAATGTAAATCAATCGAATCAGCCTGTACCATATAAAATACTGAAGGCTGCTCCCTCCAATTCTGGCTTCTTATCCCCAGTATTACCAGTAAATTGCCGGTCGTACAACCCTTTTAAAGTTCGTGAAAAAGACGTCTTCGGCATCTGTGGAGCAGTCGGCACCTCCCTTGCTTATACAAAAGGCATGTGCCCGATAACCGGCAAGGCCCTGTCGGGGTTCCGCTCAGTTGGTGAGCCGCCAGCGAACGGCAGCTAAGGAGGCAACGCCATGAAAGGAAACCTATTCAGTGTCACGATTCTCAGTGTGCTGCTGGTCTTAGGAGCGATGGTTGCACCGACCAAAGCCGACTTGGTTCCGGCCAGTCAGGAGGTCGCAGCTAGCGCGAAAACGCTAAGCGGCACGATCGAGGGCATTGATATGTCGCAGCGCATCGTCACCATCCAGTCAGAGGACAAACAAGGGGAGAGGATGCTCCTCGCGTTCTCGGACCCTGATGTGGTTAAGGGGCTGTCGAAGGGAGACCGGGTCGTGGTCGAATTGGATGATCACGGGATGGCTAAGAAGATCATCAAGGCCTCACCCGAAAAGAAGGGTATTTCGACCCCGAAAAATTGAGCCACGCCCTGCAGTGGTTATTGGGCCGCGCTAAATCGCTGGCGGCCTACCATCATCCTTCTGGGTTGAGGGCCAATAGGGAGTTTCTGAGGAACAAGCGATGTCGGAGGCAGACTGGAAGCCATGGAAGATGACGACGTTCGGTCTCCTGTTGGTGGGCGCGACGGCGTTGGTCACGACGCTCGTCATGGGGTACCGGGCTGAGCGCCAGGACGACAAGCAGTCCAGGGCCACGTCGCGTGCCAACTCGCCGGTGCGGAAGACCTCGGTGCCGAGCCAAATCGAAGTGGAGGCTTGCCAAGCCTATGCCCAGCAGCGAACCGGAGACAAGACGATGGACATGGCCAAGGATGTTGCGATAGGCGGTCCGGTGGGTGCCACGGCGGGGACCCTCTACGGCCTGAATGACACCAAGCAACACGATGCGAAATACCAGGCTACCTATCGTTCATGCCTGCGTCAAAAAGGGTACTGACCGACCTTCAAAGCGAAGGAGAAAGCATGGAACTGTTGGGTGACGGGTTCCAGCTTGTGGGCTTTGTGGTGGTGACTGCCATGGTCCTGGCATCGCTAGTAGCGGTCGCCATTGGGATCACGGTCTTCTTGTACATGACCAACCGGAAGATCGTGATCATCAAGAAGGGTTTGGGTTCTTACGAGCCCGGACGAGAGTCCGGGAATATTCCAGCTGAAGCGCAGTCCTGAGCGCGTTCAGCGGGAGGTATCGTATGGAGTATGTTGGCGTGTTCCTACTCTTTTCGATTTTCATGGGTCTCGTCCTCCGATTAAGCACCGGTTGGAAACGAGGGAAACGCAAGGGACTCGGGACGCCGGCTCGCTTCGTCCACCTCACTGGCCGTCGGCTCAGTATTACCACACGAGCCGACTAGGCGTACCAGCGCGCCGGGCGAACGCAGATTTATCGGCGGACCTCGGCGGCTGCGTATTTTTCAGGAATACCCGAACGAAGGAGGATCGGGCAATGGAACTAACATCCAATAAGACCCTGATGACAAGCGTGAGAGAACGGCGGCTCATGCCGCGGTTCCATCTCCTGACGCGCATGGACATTGCGGTGGCCGGCGGTGGCGACATCTACTGGGGGAGCATGCTCAACCTGAGTCGGACCGGCGTGGCGGTCATCCTACAGCATCATTTGAAGACGACGCAGAGAGTCACAGTCCGCTTCCATTTCCAGAGTCTTGATGGCAGGGAAGTCATCGAAGAGCTGAACGCCAAGGCGATCTGGCAGTGCGGAGACAACACAGGGCTGGAATTTGAGACGCCGCTGACGGCCGGCTCGCCTGCGCTGCAGGCGGCGAGGTTTCTGGTGACGCACCTCGAGACGAAAGAAGCGGGCCACTAACAGAGCTTTCTCTTCAACTTCATGAATCTGGACACCGCTCACTTTGGGCGCCCGCTTCTGACCGCACCGCGGATCAACTGTTCACGCTCCCAAGCAGAAAAACACATAACCCCATCTCGTCTGTTGGACGGGGCCTGCTGACTGTGGTAGAAGCACAGCAGCAGGCCCGTGTGCTGTCCCATCAGAGCCGGGGTGGCGGAATTGGCAGACGCCCGGGACTTAAAATCCCGTGCCCCGAAAGGGGCGTGCGGGTTCGATCCCCGCCCCCGGC
>CAZSUT010000023.1:0-33415 GCA_964610095.1 uncultured Nitrospirales bacterium
GCGCACTTGCCCTTGAGCTTCGGCTCGCGGAACGAATCGAACACCTCGGACCGCTCCCACAGGTCCACGAAACTGACCTCCCGCACGTTGCCCGCGCTCAGCGGCATGTAGGGGCACGGGGTGAGGTTCCCTTCGGGCGTCACGCGAGCGTAGTTCGTGCCGGCGAGACAGCCGCCGCCCATATATCCGGTGGCCTTGGTGATCGGCGAGTTGGGGTCGCGCTCGTACGCGATGCGCTTGAAGTGCGGCGCGCACCGGGCGCGCACCAGCATGTCGGGATACTGTTGCTGCACGTCCACGAGGTAGGTCAACACCTCCTCGTACTGATGGGGCGTGATGTCGGTCATCTCCTCGCCGCGGCCGGTGCAGACCAGGAAGAACAGGTTCAGCACGCGCGCCCCCAGCGTGTGCGTGAAGGCGACCATCCTGGGCACTTCGCGGTAGTTCATCGGGGAGACGCTGAAGTGGACCTGGAACTGGAGCCCGTTACGCTTGCATGCCTCGATGCCGGCCATCGTGCGCGCCCAGGCGCCGGGGAGCCCGCGGAACGCGTCGTGCTTGGCGGGGTCCACCGAGTCCACGCTGATGCCCATCCCCATCACGCCGACCTCGACCAGTTTCGTGGCCAGCACGTCGTCGATCAGCATCCCGTTGGTCCCGAAGACCACCATGAAGCCGCCCTTTACCGCGTAGCGGGCGATGTCGAGGATGTCCGGGCGGGTAAGCGGCTCGCCGCCAGTGATGACGACGATCGCATGTTTGTTCACGATCGCCATCTGGTCCAGGAGCGTGTACACCTCCGGCGTCGTCAGCTCGTCGGCCGCGCCGGCAGCCCTGGTCGTGGCGTCCAGGTAGCAGTGCTCGCAGCGGAGGTTGCACCGCTTCGTGAGATTCAGCGCGATGAGATAGGGCTTCCAGTCGTTCTGCGGGGTGGGCTTGCGGCCTTCCGGCAGGAGGCCGGGCCGGTTGACGTACCGCAGCGGGATGGGATTGATGAGCTGGAGCGTGTCGTTCACGATTGCTTGTTGCCGATCAAGCTCTCGATGATATCTTTCAGGTTGCCGGTCTTCATGGCCTCTTCCATGTAGCCCTTGGCCTGCTCAATCCCGGCTTCGGCGATCTCATAGGTGATGGTCGTCGCGGCGATCTTTTCGGCGTGCTTCTCGATCAGGGCCCGCGTGCAGTCGCGCATGTAGCCGGCCGGCGCCCTTTCCAGGCGGGTCACCGCGTCGGGCGTCCAGGTGAAGCGGGAACCCGGCGGCGCGGCGGGCGGCGCTTCGTTCTTCTCCGTCGGCGGGAACGCGCCTGTGCCCTTGTTGGCGAAGATCGGCGTGTACTCCTCGCTGGCCGCCTCGTCGATGTAGGGCTTGGCGAACTCCAGCGTGATGGTGGTCATGCCCATCTTGCGGGCGGTCTTTTCGATTTTGGCCTTGCACCGGCGCCGCTGAAAACCGGCCGGGACCGCGCGGATGGCCTCCTTGGCGTCCTTGGTCCAGTTCATCGGCACGTCGTCGTAAGCCAACTCGGTCTCGAGCGCGCCCTCGGTCTTGGCGGCCGCTTCGAACATGCTCTTGTCGATCAGTTTGAATTTGTCGCCGCCGGCCTTGCAGATCGGGCACACGACCGGCTGGTCGCCCTTGGCCGTGTAGCCACACCTGCTGCAGAGCCAGTAGTTCTGGCTCATGCGGTCGAGGTAGGCCTGCGTGCCCGGGCTGACCGCGGGCTTCTCCTCCACGATACCGGATATCATGCCGGAGAGCGTCGAGCCCATCATGTCGCGGGCCACGCCGTCGTCGGCCTTCATCGCGTTGCGGTCGATGCCCTGTGCGTCCAGCGTGGCACCGAGCTGCTTCATGGCCTCCATCGCGCCCTTGGGCAGGATGTGGCCGACGGCCGCGTCCACCACCGAGTTGCTGATGATCGTGTGGCCCTTCTCGATCGCGTACCGGTGGATGGCGGTCTTGGCCACGCCGCGGGCGAACACCGGGATCTTCTCCATGCGACGGAGGGCCTCCTCGGTCCACGCGATGGTGTATTCGGCCTGCTGGTCGATCGGCGGGACGTACTTCTTGTTGGAGACCATCACGTGGCAGTCGGCCATGCGTAATAGATTTTCGGCGTTCGAACCGATGTCCATGTCGTCGTCGCTGTGCACGCCGATCCGGCCCACGATCAGCATCCAGGGCTTCTCGCGGCGCACGTACTGGAGCACCTTCTCGAAGGCTTTGCCGTCCAGCAGTGTGGTCTTGATGTCCTGCCCTTCGGCCTGGGCGATCTCGCGGCCGATGTCGAGGTGCGCCTGGTAGATCTTGGCCAGGCCGCTGTCGATGATCTCCTCGTGCAGCTTCTCCTGCTCCTTGAAGCGGAAGACCTTGCCGGCTTCCTCGTTGAGGACGCCGGAGATGCTGTGGAAGGCGGCGTAGTGGAAATAGGGATCGAAGGCGGAGATGGCCTCCACCGGTTTGTTCATGGCCTTGCCGAGCGCCAGCGCGGTCTTGAGGCCGCCGAAGGAATAGTGGCTGCCGTCCAGCGCGACCACGATGGAGCCGCCGTTCATCGGGTGGGTGTTCTTGATGATGAGCATGTCCGACGTGCGCACGCGGCGGACGACGCGCTCGGTGACGCCCCCGATGACGCTGTCCTTGACGGCGCCGACGCCCAGGGCGCCCATGATGACGAGGTCGTAGGCGTTGGTGTTGATGTCCTCGACGAGGACCTTGAAGTTCCGGCCCTCCAGGGATCGGCGTTCGACCGGGATGTTCGCTTCGGCTGCCTTCTTGTCCACGATGTCGAGGTAGGAGTCGGTGATGATCTGCAGGCCGCGGGTAATCAGTGAATCGTGGATCTGCCGCTGCCGCTCGAGCTCGTTCTCGTCGTGGTATTCCTCGGGGAGGCCCGCTTCCATCTGCTTGAAGCGCTTGTCGTGCATCTTGGCCGCGTACACATGGCTGCCGACGAGCTTGGCCCCGAACGTCTTCGCCAACAAGACTCCGACGTCCAATGCCATGTTCGAATAGTCGGAGTTGTCAACCGGGACGTAAATCGTCTTGTACATACTGTCTCCTTACAGGGGACAAAGAAACTCCTCCATCCGCGTGGAAGGGTTGGTAGCCTGGGGCAAAAACGACGTATGCTAGCATCGGGTTTTGAGGTAATGCAACAGTTTTCTAGGCTGGAAACGGGCCCCAAGCGGGTCACTCAGGATGGCGTAGAAGCTCCGGTTTTCCCCGAAGATTTACGTGAGTTGAGTATCTCTTCCAGGGTCAGCAACACGTCCCGTCCGGAGTTCAATTCCACCCCCCGGAGGAGGCTCGAGTCGGCATAGCGACCGCCCCTTACGTCCAAGGCTGGAGAGGAGCCGGCCAGGGCGCCGGACCAAGGCCGGGGATCGCGGCTGCCGGTGCGGGGCCCCTTCTTGCGGGTCCATGCGGCTAGACAGGCCTTGCCGATCAGCTTATTGAGTGGGGCGGGGTTGTACAGCAGTTTCCGGATGCTGGACGGGCTCAGCATCAGCGGGTTGTAACCCCCCGAGAGATACCCTTCCTCCAGCAGCCGCGCCTCTAGATCTGTGTGCGGCTGGATGCCCAGGAAGAACATCATCGGAAAAACGCGGTCCTCGCCCAGGATGGCCGCGACCTGCTTGTAGGACTCGATGGAGTCGCGCAGCGTTTCTTCCGTTTCATCGGGAGCGTTGAGCGAGTAGTTCAGGATCACCTTCCCTTTGAACCCGGCCTCGGCCAGGTAGCGGCAGCCGTCGTACAGGCGGTCCAGCACAAAGCCCATGTGGAGGCCGTTCAGTACCTCCTGCGAGCCCGAGGTGATGGCTACCTCCAGGTCGCCGACGCCCGAGCGGACCATGAGCTTGGCGAACTCGCTGGTGATGAGCGACGTGCGGATGTAGCCGGACCACTCGATCTCCAGGCGCTCGGCGATGATCCGCTCCATGATCTCGGTGCACTGGGGGTAGGCGGCTTTGCCGGTGATGAACTGGGCGTCGGTAAACCAGAACCGGCGCGTGCCCCACTGGCGATAGTGCTGCGCGATGTCGTTCACCACCCGCGCGGCCGGGCGATACCGGACGGATTTGCCTTCCAGGTAGGGGTAGAGACAGAAGGCGCAGTCGTACGGGCACCCGCGTTTGCTCTGCACGCCGATGCAATCGTCCGTGTAGACGGTGTACTGCGGGAAGATCTCCGCGATGTAGGGGGGGTCCACGGAAAGGTCGTCGAGACTGGTGTAGCTTTGTCCGGTGCCGGTGATCGTTCTTCCGTCCTGGCGGGCGATGAACCGCTCGCCGTCGAGCGGTTTGCCTTCGACCATCTTGAGAACAGCTTCTTCGCCCTCACCCAGGATGCCGATGGTGCCCTCCGGAAGCTTCTCGATGAGCTGCGCGGCGAAGGCGCCGAAGGCTCCGCCGCCGATCATGATCTGCGCGTCGGGACAAATTTTCCGGACCAGCCAGGCGTGCGCGAGGTTGGCCCGGATGCCGGAGTAGTACTGGTACAGTGACTTGACCCCGGAGAGCGACGCCGCCAGTTTCTTGAAAGGGTTCTTCGAATAGTAGAAGGTGAACGCCTGCTCCAGCGAAGCGTCCCCCTCGTGCGGTGAGAAGATCTGGATGTCGCGCCAGGAGAAGCAGACGAGGTCGGGGCGAACGTTCTCGGCGGTCTCGCGCACGGCCTTTGCGCGCTCGCCCGGCGGGACCTGCGACAAGTCGAGGATGCGCTGGCGGACCTCCTGATGGCGCTTGTGGATGTAGTCGGCGAGATAGGTGCAGCCGACCGGATAGATCTGCTTACAGGGGAGGAAGATGTACAGGATGCTCTTCACTTGACGGCGCCGTGGATGGCGACGATGCCACCGCTCAGGTTGTGGTATTCGACCTTCTCAAACCCGACTTCGCGCAGCAGGCGCGTAAGCTCCTCCTGATCCGGAAAGGAACGGATCGAGGCCGGCAGATACTGATAGACGCCGGTGGAGTCCCCGGAGACCCTGGTCCCGATCCACGGCAGCAAGGTGAACGAATACCAGTCGTACAGCCGGCGCAGCCAGCCTGCTACGGGGCGCGAGAACTCGAGGCAGATGAGCCGCCCGCCTGGCTTCAGGACGCGCCTGACTTCATGGAGAGCTCGCGACAGATCGCTCACATTGCGAAGGCAAAAGCCGGTCGTCACCGCATCGAAGGTCGCGTCCGGCGCCGAGAGGTGTTCCGCGTTGGCCTGGACGCACACGATCTGGCGCTGTAAGCGGGCGGTGCGCACCTTCTGCAAACCGATGGCCAGCATGGGGCCGTTGAGGTCCACCGCTACGACTCGCGCGTGTTCACCTAGGTGCCGCGCTGCCAGCAGCGCCAGATCGGCAGTTCCAGCTCCGACATCTAACACGAGTTTTGTGTCTAGAGCCAAGAACGCCACGGCTTGGCGCTTCCAGGAATGATGGAGCCCCAGGCTCAGCAGCGAGTTGTTCAGGTCGTAGTAGCGGGCGATTGAGGAGAACATCCGCTGGACGGCCTGCTCCTTCTCGAGGCCGGTCCCCACCGCCGGCGCGCCCTGCGTCTGTTCTTCCACCATCACCATAGGGCAGGCATCGTATCATCCGCTTGCAGCGCCGGGCAAGCAGCCCAACGGGCACCCTACTCCTTGACTTCCCAGTGAGGATTCCAGGCGATTTCCCAGAGGTGCCCGTCCAAATCCTGGAAGTACCCGGCGTACCCTCCCCAAAAGCGGTCGTGCGCAGGATCGGTGATTGTGGCTCCAGCTTTTGCAGCCTGCTTCATCACTGCATCGACTTCCTGTTTGGATGTAACGTTGTGGCCGATGGAGAATTCCGTCGGGCTTGGCGGACTCACAGCTATCTTTGCGTCCTTGGCCAAGGATTTTTTTGGCCACAGTGCCAGGATCAAATCGTCGTTCATGTTAAAGAAGACGACGGCGCCGTCCTCAAACTCCGTGCCGATGATCCCTTCCGTCGCCAAACCCATTCCGTCGCGGTAAAAAGCCAGAGACTTTTCCAAATCGTTGACGCCTAATGTGATGACTTTAATCCGTGGTTTCATAGCCTCCTCCGGAGCCTCAGTCTGGGGCTTGTGGCCTTGTGTTGCCTCAGCTTAGAATGACTCATTATGCCTGATCCTCGCTCCATCGTC
Source organism: uncultured Nitrospirales bacterium (assembly GCA_964610095.1). Classification (GTDB taxonomy): domain Bacteria; phylum Nitrospirota; class Nitrospiria; order Nitrospirales; family NS-4; genus NS-12. Next base: position 6,146 of record CAZSUT010000023.1, read on the forward strand.
ATCAAGGGTGCCAGGGAGCACAACCTCAAGAACCTAGACCTGGTGATCCCCCGCGACAAGCTGGTCGTGATCACCGGCCTTTCCGGCTCCGGCAAGTCGTCGCTGGCCTTCGACACGATCTACGCCGAGGGCCAGCGCCGCTACGTGGAGTCCCTCTCGGCTTACGCACGCCAGTTCTTGGAACAGATGGACAAGCCGGACGTGGACTCCATCGAAGGCCTGTCTCCGGCCATTGCCATCGAGCAGAAGACCACGTCGCGCAACCCCCGCTCCACCGTCGGAACCGTCACCGAGGTCTATGACTACCTCCGGTTGCTCTTCGCCCGGATCGGCCGCCCGCACTGCCCGCAGTGCGGCAATCCCATCACTGCCCAGACAGTCCAGCAAATGGTGGACGCCCTCATGGCGCTGCCGGCGGGCGCGAAGCTCTCCGTACTGGCGCCTATCGTCCGAGACCGCAAGGGCGAGTACCGGAAAGAACTTCAGGATTCACGCCGGACGGGGTTCATCCGAGCGCGGATCGATGGCAAGCCGCACGATCTCGCGGACGAGATCGCGCTGGACAAGCAGAAGAAGCACACCATCGAGATCGTGGTGGACCGGGTAGTCCTCAAGCACGACGATCCGACGATGCAGCGGCTGGCGGACTCCCTGGAGATCGCGCTCAAGCAGGCGCACGGTCTGGTCGTGATCGACCTGGATGGGAAGAAAGATCTCGTTTACAGCGAGAAGCTCGCCTGCGTTCGGTGCGGGTTCAGCTACTCGGAATTGACACCGCGGCTCTTCTCCTTTAACAGCCCGCACGGGGCGTGCCCCGCCTGCGACGGCCTGGGCCACGAGCCGCCCAGGGGCTGCCCGGTGTTCAGCGAAGACGATGAATATGAGGAAGAAGACTTTGAAACTCTGGCGCTGTGCCCAATCTGCAAGGGCGACCGGTTGAAGCCCGAAAGCCTCTCGGTCCTGATCGACCGGAAGTCCATCGCTACGGTCACGCACCTCTCGATCCGTGACGCTGCCGAGTTCTTCCGTCGGTTGAAGCTCACCGAGCGCGAACAGTTCATCGCGCATCGCATCCTGAAGGAGATCCGCGAGCGGCTGGGCTTCCTCATCAACGTCGGCCTGGACTACCTGACACTGGATCGGGCCGCGGCCACGCTCTCCGGCGGGGAGGGCCAACGCATCCGTCTGGCGACGCAGATCGGCTCAGGCCTGGTCGGCGTGCTGTATATCCTGGACGAGCCGTCCATCGGCCTGCACCAGCGGGACAACCAGCGGCTGCTGGACACGCTGCTCCGGCTCCGGGATCTCGGCAACACCGTAATCGTGGTCGAGCACGACGCCGAGACGATGCGGTGCGCGGACTACATTCTGGACCTAGGGCCTGGCCCAGGCGTGCATGGGGGCGCAGTTGTCGCTCAGGGCTCACCAGCCGTAGTCATGGCCAACAAGGAATCGCTGACCGGGCAGTACCTGCGCGGGGATATGAACATTGCCCTGCCGCATCGGGCCCGGCAGGCGGGCCGCCACCTCACTGTTATCGGAGCCCGGGAGCACAACCTGAAAAACATCGCGGTGAAGATCCCGCTGGGGCTGCTGACCTGTGTGACTGGCGTGTCGGGGTCCGGCAAGAGCACGCTGCTCTTCGACGTCCTGTACCGGAGCCTCCGTCAACTGCTCTATGGAGAAAGAGAACGCGGGGTTCTCAAGAGGCCCTGGATCAGCGGGTGCGCCGAGATCAAGGGCGTGGAGCACATCGACAAGATCGTCAACATCGACCAGTCACCGATCGGACGCACGCCGCGATCCAACCCGGCGACTTACACCGGCCTCTTCACCTACATCCGGGAGTTCTTCGCGAACCTGCCCGAGTCGCGGGTGCGCGGGTACAAGTCAGGCCGTTACTCGTTCAACGTAAAGGGCGGGCGATGCGAGGCGTGCCAGGGCGACGGGCTCATTAAGATCGAGATGCATTTCCTGCCGGACGTCTATGTGACCTGCGAGGTGTGCAAGGGCCGGCGCTACAACCGGGAGACCCTGGAGGTCCGCCACAAGGAGAAGAGCATCGCCGACGTCCTCGACATGACCGTTGAGGAAGCCCTGGCGTTCTTTCAGCACCTGCCCCTCATCAAGCGCAAGCTGCAGACGCTCTTCGACGTGGGGCTCGGGTACATCAAGCTCGGCCAGTCGGCCACGACGCTCTCGGGCGGCGAAGCGCAGCGGGTGAAGCTCTCCCGCGAGCTCTCCAAGCGGGCGACCGGGCGCACGCTCTACATTTTAGACGAGCCCACCACCGGCCTGCACTTCGCCGATATTCAGAAGCTCCTCGAGGTTCTTAACCGCCTAGTGGAGTCCGGCAACACCGTCGTGGTGATCGAGCACAACCTCGACGTCATCCGCAACGCCGACTGGATCATCGACTTGGGGCCGGAAGGCGGAGACCGCGGCGGAGAAGTCGTTGCCGCGGGCACGCCCAAGGAGGTCGCGGGCGTGAAGGCTTCCCACACCGGGCGTGTTCTGCGCGGGGTGTGACACGCGTGCGGGCGTGTCCCTGTAGCCGCCTGCGGCTCTCTCAGAGTTTGTTTTCGATGGCGTAGCGTACCATCTGCGCTACGTTTCGGATGCCGAGTCGGCGCCCGATGTTGACGCGGTGCGTTTCGGCTGTGCGCGGGCTGATGCCCAGCTTCTCGCCGATCTGCTTGCTGGTGTACCCGTGGGCCACCAGGCTCAGCACTTGACGTTCGCGCGGAGTGAGGCGCGGGGTCGCTCGGCGTGTGTTCTTCATGCCTAGGGCGGGGTCTTTGTGTTTCGTTTTAGCGGTCCGGCGTACAGTCATGATTTGCAGAACCCTCCTCCTTGAACATGGGTGCCGGGCATCATAGCCTGATCGCGAGCCGAAAGACAATCGGGGTAACCTCCCAAAATTTTTCCTGGTTTCCCCGTGTCACCTTTGCCGAAATGGCGTGTCTCATAAAGTGTAGGAAGTAGGAGCGGGCAGGATGGCGGCGTCGGACTACCAACTATTGGACCGCTACACGGCCGGCGACGAATCGGCCTTCGAGGAGCTGGTCATGCGCCATCAGAAGACCGTCTACGACCTGGCGTACCGGATGCTGGAGAACCATGCCGACGCGGCCGACCTAGCGCAGAAAACGTTCGTGCAGGCCTTCCTCCATCATCGGTCCTTCAAGCGCGAGTCCAGCTTTCGGACCTGGCTCTACCAGGTCTGCCTCAACCAATGCCGCAACGCGCTGCGCGATCGGGGCCGGCTGCGGCATGAGGACGTGGAAGAGTTGGCGCTGGCGGCCCCGCAGGATACCTTTGCGGAGGCCGCAAGGTCCGAGCTGAAGGACCGCCTGGGGCAGGCGATCCGGACCCTGCCAGCTAGGCAACGGGAGGCCCTGGTGCTGCGCGTGTATCACAACCATGCCTTCGCGGAGATCGGGGTGATCATGAGCTGTTCCGAAGGTACCGCGAAGGCCAATTACCATCATGCGGTGGACAAGCTCCGCCGTGTCCTGATGGCGGGTGAGGGATGAACATGACCTGCAATGAGATCAAGGAATTGACCGTACCGTACCTGGAACTGGACCTAGAGCCGTCCCGCGTCCGGGACGTCACTACCCACCTGAACGGGTGCGCGGGCTGCCGTGCCGAGATGGAGGCGGTCCGCCAGGTCCTCGTCCGGGTGAAGGGGATGGCGGTGCCTGACCCGGGCGACCAGTTCTGGAGAGAATTTCCGCACAGGGTCCGTCGCGAGCTGGAACAGTTGCAGAGAACCGCAACGACGTTGGGAGGGCCATCTCGATATCAGCGGTTCTGGAGTGGAGTTGTCACGGCGAAGCAGACACTAGCCCTCGCGGCGTCGCTGTTGCTCGTCGTCGGCGTCTGGTCCCTGAGAGGCCTGCTCGATAGAGGGCTGGTGCCGCCCGGGCAATCTGTGGTGCAGGGTCCTAACGCTGCGGACCTGCCGAGTCTCGGCGATGTGGCCTGGGAGGCATACTGGGAGGATGATCCCGACATGGTCCTGGCCGAGATGGCGACGCAACTGGATCGCCAGACCATGGATCGATTACTTGCGGACATTTAAAAGGAGCACTATGAACTCGATCACGCGTAGAATCCAAGCGGTCTCAGCCTTAATCCTGGTGCTGGTGGCGCCGATGTCATTGACCGTGGCCCAAGAGCCAGGCAAACAGGGTGGCTCATCGCCAGCGCCACCGGCGATGGAAGAGCTTGACCGCATGACGACGCCGGAACGCGGCGGCAAGGACATGGAGGAACGCATCCGGCACTTCGAAGCCAAGAGGAGGGAGAAACTGCTGCAGGCCTTGCAACTGGACGAGGCCACCCGTACCAGGCTTACCCAGCGGCTGGCGCAACTGGACCAGAAAGCGCAAGACTTGCGGCGCCAGCGGCAGGAAGCCGTGCAGGCCTTGCGTGAGCAAGCCAAGGGGCTGCGCAAGGAGATGCGGCGCGGGCAGCGCAACGGCGGGGGGCGCGGCCCTGAAGGGACACCGCCTGCGGGAGGCAACCCGGCCGAAAACAGCGCGTTGCGGCAGGCGTTAGAACGGGTCTATGCGGTGGAGGACGCCATGACGGGCTTGCGGCGGGAGCGCCTACAGGTGGCGCGAGACTTGCTGACGCCCGAGCAGCAAGTAAAGTTCCTCCTTTTCACCGTAAGGTTTCAGAAGGAGATGCATGAGCGGCTGCTGCGGGAACGCGGCGGACCGGAAGGCGGGCGGTAAACCTCGTTTGACCCCTCTTCTTTGGTTCTGATACGCTCTCGTCATGTTATGGCGCTTCATTGTCCTTGGGGTTCTGCTCGTCATCGTGTATTTCATGGTGAAGAGCGCCCTGCAGGGTCTCTTTGGCAAGGGCCAGGAAGTGACGCGATCCGTCGGGACGTCAGGCAGGCCCTCCGAGATGGTCCAGGACCCCGTCTGCGGGATGTTCATCCCGAAGGAAGGATCGTACTTCCTCGAGCAGGGTGGGCAGAGGGTCTTCTTTTGCAGCGAGACCTGCCGCGCCAGCTACCAGAAAAAGCTGAGCGCGGCACAGTCTTAGCAGCCTGACGAATAGCTGTAGTCGTCCAGTTTGCCTTCCTTATCGAATTTCAGCTCGATCTCGCACTCGTGGGGGTTGATGCCGCCGAGGATGCGAGCCGTGCCTCCGGCGATCCGGTAGTAGGTCCAGGTCTCGCCGCCCCAGAAGCGCTTCGAGATGCCGGAGGGCCTCCCCCACTCCTTCTCGAACCAGTCCTTGCTCTCGTGCCGCTGGGCCGCCGGCTTGAGCGACTGTTCCAGGTAGGGATTGCTCGCGCATCCGGCGAGCAGCAACAGACTCACCAAAACGATCACCGACCGAGACATATGGCCCCCCTTTGGTTCAGGATGAAGCTAACAGGTTCTTGTTTGCAAAGCCCGAGGTGTTCTCCTAGAATACCATACAAGACCCGCGCAAACCCGGTTCCCTTCACCTGGAGGTTCCCTATGATGATCTTTTTGGATACCGGCAATACGAAAGAAATCAAGGAGGCGGCCAGCTGGGGCATCCTGGACGGCGTGACCACCAATCCATCGCTGGTGGCCAAGGAAGGGCGCAGCTTCAAGGACCTTCTTCTGGAGGTCTGCTCGATTGTGGACGGCCCGGTCAGCGCCGAGGTCGTCAGCGTCGAAGCCGACGCGATGATCAAAGAGGGCAAGGACCTCGCCAAGATCCATAAGAACATTGTGGTCAAGGTCCCGCTGATTCCGGAAGGCTTGAAAGCCTGCAAGGCGCTGGCCTCGGAGGGGATCAAGGTCAACGTCACGCTGTGTTTCTCGCCGAGCCAGGCCCTCCTGGCGGCCAAGGCTGGCGCCTGGTGCGTCAGTCCCTTCATTGGCCGGCTGGACGACATCAGCGAGGACGGCATAGGGCTCATCCGGGACATCGTGACCATCTACCGGAACTACCACTTCAAGACGAAGGTGCTGGTGGCCAGCGTGCGCCATCCTCAGCACGTGGTGGAGGCCGCCAAGATCGGCGGGGACATCTGCACCATGCCGTTTACCGTCTTCAAGCAGCTTGTCCAGCATCCTCTGACCGACGTCGGCTTGAAGAAATTCCTGGCAGACTGGGAGAAGCAGAACGTCCCGAGAGGGTAAGCCCTCTCCGCGCCCGATGTGATTGCTTGGACCGGCAGGAAGACGGTCGAGGGCCTCGAGTTCGCGGCGGCGGTCCTCGATCTTGGTCTGCGTGCTTTCCGAGAGCTCTTCACACCCGCACGGCGTGGACGGGGAGAGGTCTTCCGGGTCATCACCCGCCAGATCCTGTTCACCGGAGTCGACGCACTTCCGGTCGTTGGGGCGATCGCGTTGATGCTGGGTCTCATCATCATCATCCAGGCAGGGACCACGCTGCCACAGGTCGGTGCGGGCGCCTTTCTGGCCAAGATCATCGAGCTGACGGTGGTCCGCGAGCTGGGCCCGCTCCTCACGGCCTTCATCGTGATCTGGCGGTCGGGGACCGCCATCTGCACGGAGTTGGGCAACATGCAGGTCGGCCAAGAAATCGCCGCGCTCGATGCGATGGGCATCAGCCTGGTCCGCCTCCTGGTGATGCCGCGCGTGGCCGGGGTGATAGTGGCCATGATCTGTTTGACGATCTACTTCGATTTTATCGCAATCGTGGGCGGATTCCTGGTGGCCAAGATCCACCTCACCATTCCCATCCAGGTCTATCTAGAGGAGATCGAGGAAGCGCTCTCAGCCGCTGACATCTTGATCACGGTTATCAAGAGCGTTCTGTTTGGATTCACCATCGCCGTCATCTGCTGCCATCACGGGCTCTCCGTCGTGGGCGCCACCACCGAGGTGCCCCAGCAGACGACGCGGGCGATGCTCAACACAGTCACGGCCTGCATGGTCCTCGACATTATCGTGTCGGTTGGGTTTTACCTCTGACCGTGTCGGAGGCTGTGATCACATTGGACCACGTCTCGGCACGTGAAAGGGATCAGACGCTCGTCGAGGACATCAGCTTCACCGTGCACCGGGGCGAGGCCGTTGCCCTGGTGGGGTCCAATGCGTCCGGCAAGGGCCTCGTGCTCAGGCTCTGCGCGGGACTCGAGGCGCCTGCGTCGGGGACGGTGCGGGTGCTGGACGCGGATCCGGCCCGCGCGACGGAGGAGCAGCTCCTGGCGCTGCGCCAGCGGGTGGGGTTCGTCTTCGCCAAACCTGCCCTGATCAGCAACATGACCGTCTTCAACAACGTCGCGCTCCCGCTTCGCTATCACACCGTCTTTCCTGAGGCCGAGATCGGGGAACGGGTGCTGGCACGCCTGACGGAATGCGGCGTAGATGCTTTTCGCGACCGGATGCCGGCCGACCTGACGTTGGGGGATGCGCGCCAGGCGGCGATCGCACGGGCCATGGTGATGGACCCGGACATCCTGTGCGTGGACGAGGTGCTGCTCGGGTTGGACGCCGATGAACTCGTCCGGCTCCGGAAGATTCTGGAGCGGTACCGGCAGGCGGGCCGGCCGACGATCGTCGCCACCGTCAATGCGCCCACCAGTCTGTTACGCGTGATGGACCGCCTGGTCCTGCTCCGGGACGGTCGCCTTGTGGCCACCTGTCCGCCGGCCGAGGCTGCGCTGGTGGATGATCCGATGGTGCAAGATTTTTTTGGATCCCAGTAAAGGAGAAACAGCCATGCATTACTCACACCGCCTGTCGCAGACCCGTCTCCACCAGATCGTCGGCTGGTTTGTGTTGGTGCCGATCCTCGTCCTCGTCGGTGTTCTGGTGCTGGTGGCCCAAAGCGAGAACCTGTTTGAAGAGAAGTACCACATCACCTCGGTGTTCAGTGAAGGCTACGGCTTGAAGCCCGGCAAACAGGTGATGCTCTTGGGAATCCAGATCGGCGAGGTCACCAAGGTCGAGGTTACCGAGCAGAACGACGCCAAGGTGACCATGGAGATTCTCAAGAAGTACCGGGACAAGATCCGGCAAGACTCAGTCGCCAAGATCGGTAAGTCCGGCGCTCTCGTAGGAGAGCCGCAGATCGAGATCACCGTGGGTCATAGGAACAGGCCCGTGGTCGCGGATGGCGGTCACATCGAGTCGGAAGAGCCCTTCAACATCACGGATGTGGTCGCCGAGGTCAGGCCCCTCGTGGAGACCGTCAAGAAGACATTGGTCCGGGTAGAGGCGATCACGCAGGATCTGCAGGCGACGGTGCAGACCGGCCACGAGACACTCAATCATGTGCGGGAAGCTTCGACGCGGCTGCCGGCCATCTTGCAGAACGTCAAGGAGACCACGGCGGCAGTCCGCGAGGCCACGCTCTCTACGACTGAACAGCTCCCCGCCATTACGGCCAGCGTCCGCGCCAGCGTGGATCGCGTCGCCGACGCGATGCGGGATGTGAAGGCGGCGACCGGCAAGCTTCCTGGGGTCGTGGACTCATTGCAGGGCGCCGTGGACAACGTGAAGGCCATCGCGGAGGACGTGCCGCCCCTCCTGCGGTCGGTGGAGGGGACGCTGGAGGACGTGGACGAGATCGTGACAGGGGCGAAACAGACCTTCCCGATCAGCACCTTCGCAGCGAAGGGACGAGCGGCCCGTGCGGAGGAACGGACCGTTCCCGTCCCGAGGAGCCTGCGCCGCGACGACTTGGTCCTGGAATGATCATCCCCCGCCTCAGCATCCTGCTGTTGGTGCTCGTGGCCGGAGGCTGCTTCGGCGGAGCCGTTGGGCCTGAACCCTATCCGTTAGCTGCCCAGGTGCATGACCTCCGTAACAGGGGGCACAGCGCGCTGTCTCGCGGCAACGTCGCGCGGGCCGGCCGGTTCTTCGACGACGCGCGCCGCCTGGCCGAAAGCATCGACGACCGGCCAGGGCTGGCCGGCGCTCTGAACGACCTGGGCGCGGTCGCTGGTTTCCAGGGCGACCCTGGCAAGGCCGCCGAATTCCATCGCCAGGCGCACGGGATCGCGCTGGAACTGGGCGATCGGGCGCTCATCGCCGACAGCCTGAGCTACCGAGGGCAGGCGGCACACCTGATGGGGGATCACGCCGCCGCCCTCGCCTTCTACGCTCAGGCGCTGGCTTTCGCCCGGGAGGTCAACGATCGTCTGGGCGAGGCTGTCGTCCTGAACAACCTGGGGCTGCTCCAGCAGGCGAAAGGCGAGGCGGACCAGGCGGAGCAGAGCTTCCGGCGGGCGCTCGCGCTCAACACCGAGCGGGGCGAGCGGCGGGCCATGGCGAGCAATCTGAGCAATCTCGGCACCTTGTCGGAGAAACGCGGACACTGGGCTGAGGCGCGCAGTCTCTACGAACAGGCGCTCGCCCTCGACAAGGAGACGGAACAGCGACCCGCGATTGAGGCCGACCTTGTGAATCTAGGGCAGCTCTCCGAGGTGGAGCACAGGCTGGAGGAAGCGATCAGCTACTATGACCGGGCCTACCGAGGCTACCGCGTGCTCAATCAGGTGCCGAAGGCCGTCGACGTGTTGACCCGACTGATCCGGGTCGTCAAGGCGGCCGGCCAGGAATCCCTCGCCGCCACCTACCAGGCTGAGTTGAACACGCTGACCAATAAACCGTAAGTCCCAACATTCAAGAAACCTCAGTCGGGCTTTCCTCAGCTGGGACATTTCCGTTCATTTTCGAACGGTTACCATGGTCCGCCTACCCAACTTTCACAGCGTTTGCCCCGCTCTAGCCGAGCGAAAGCCAAAGCCAAATGTTCCCACCTTGGTCGAAAAATGGACAGGTTTGAGTATGGCACCCCGATTGGTAAGAATTGACGGAGAAAAAGCGACAGGAGGGTCACGAAAAGGTGGGGGCCATGGAACTCTTCGGTGACGGACTTCAGCTTGTAGGCTTTTTGGCGGTGACCGTCTCGATCCTAGCATCATTAGTGGCGGTCGCCATCGGCATCACGGTCTTCTTGTACATGGCCGACCGGAGGATCGAGATTGACAAGAGGGAGCGGTGGCCATCGCGAATCCAACATTCCGGCTGAGGTCCAGTCGTAAGGGCATGTGGAAGCGTAGAGGCGTTGCATGCAGGAGATAGGCGCATTCTTGATCGTCTCGATTCTCGTGGGCCTCCTTCTCCGCTTGAACAGCGAGCGGGAGCGCGCGAGACGGCGGGGCGCCAGAACGCCGGCCCGTTTCGTCGAATTCACCGGCAGGCGGCTCACGATTTCCGCTCGAAAAGATGAGTAAGCGCCAGGTGACTCACGAGCAGGCAGGAAATGGAGCCAACACCTAAGTCTGTCGGGACGGTGGTCGGAGAGCGTCGGCGGATGCCGCGCTTCCACCTCCTGACGCGCATCGATATCTTGGTGGCCGGCAGCGGTGACGCGTACTGGGGGAGCATGCGCAACTTGAGCCGGAGCGGCGTGGCGGTCACTGTGCGGCATCATTTGAAGACGCATCAGAGAGTCACAGTCCGCTTCCATCACCAGAGTCTCGACGGGAGGGAAGTCGTCGAGGATCTGGCCGCCACGGAGATCTGGCAGTGCGGAGACAACGCGGGGCTGGAATTTGATCCCCCGCTGACAGCCGACTCGCCTGCATTACAGAAGGCGCGGTATCTGGTGGCACACCTCGTCGAAAAGGAAGCAGGGCGGTGAGAGGTTGTGGCATAATACGGGCATGGGAAGCTTGGTCGTACGGTTCCTTGGTGTGGTGATCGCGGCGCCGCTGGTCTGCCTTCCTGCCCTGACTCCCAACTCGGTGTCCCACGCTGCAGAGCAGAAACAGGAGGAGAAGGGGGACTCGAAGAAGAATTTCGAGGAGACGAAGCGCGAGCTGAAGAAAGCCAGCGAGAACATCGAGAAGGCAATCTCGGAAGGGGCCAGCGTCATAGCGCAAAAGATCAAGAAAGCGTTCGAACGGGACGAGAAAAAATAATCCCCGCTGCCCGCCTCATCGCGCTTGCATTCCTCCTGTTGGTAACGACCGCCTGCATGCCGAATTATCGCGCCTTCACGAAACAAGCGGACTCCCTGGGCGCCGCCTGTAACCAAGCCGTCGCACAGTTCACCGTCACCCCGACCACAGAGGCGCGCCAGGAGGTGCTCAGCAAACTCAAAGATCTGAACGACGCGCTGATCAAGACGGCCGGGTACGAGCGCGAGGCCCGGCGGACCAACTCTGTGGACCTCATCGACGCCAACCGCGCCTTCCTGGAAACGGGACGGGCGTGGGGGAGCTGCTCACTCGAATACAACAGGGTGCTCGTCGCGATCGGGGAGCGGGACACCGCCCGGCACAACTACCAGGGTCTGCTGTCCCGGCTCACCGCTCCCCAATTCGTAGCCGAGCGCCGCCACATCCAGCAGGCGCTCGACGAACTGGAAGGTGCGCAGAGTCGTTAGCGAGCGCCTGCAGTTGTTTTCGTCAGCACCCTCCTGGCCGTCGCGAATATCGAGGCGAACATCAGTCCCGTCAGTTTTCCCGTAAAGGTGTTCTGCTGGGACGGATGATAGGACCCGATCAGCGTGACGCCCCACGGGAGCCGGTAGACCCGCCCGTGTCCGAAGTCAGGGAGTGGGCGGGGCAATGCATGGCCGAGCTCGCGGCAGGTCTTGAGATAGCCGTCGAACGCGATCTTGCCCAGGGCCACCACGACGCGGACGCGGGTGAGCAGCTGCAGCTCCTCCACGAGAAAGGGCCGGCACCGGTCGAATTCCTCTGGCAGCGGTTTGTTGCCCGGGGGCGCGCAGCGGACGGTGGCCGTGATGTAGCAGTCAATCAGATGCATCCCGTCGTCCCGAGAAACCGACTCAGCCTGGCTGGCAAAGCCGAACCGGTGCAAGGCGCTATAGAGCCAGTCTCCGCTGCGGTCCCCGGTGAACATCCGTCCCGTGCGGTTGCCACCGTGCGCCGCCGGTGCGAGGCCCACGATCGCCAGACGGGCCTTGACGTCCCCGAATCCTGGGACGGGTTTTCCCCAATATGTCCAGTCGTGGAAACGACGTGTTTTGCGATCTGCGATCTCCTCACGGTACATCACGAGGCGGGGGCATCGGCGGCAGGCGGTGATTGCGTCGTGCAGGACGCTTAGGCGGGACATGCACGAGATTTTACCAGATTTACCTTGCCGCACAGGAAAACCCTTGCTAGAATTCCATAGTACCATGGGAGGGCGTGTATGAGCCGAAGGGAATGGATCGCACGATCTCGATCCCTGCTTGTGGCCGTCGTGCTCCTGACCGTGCCGTTGGCGACTGATACCATGAGCGATCAAGACCAAACGGTCCAGGGCGCGTCTGCGGCTGGGGCGCCGGTGCCGTTGCCGCCGGAGCTCGCGCGCTACGGCGAGACGCGGTCGAAGCCGTTCCTCAGCTCCTACCGCCTGCCGGACACCATCACGTTCGCCGACTCCACGGTGCCGCTCAACGTCTGGCAGGTGCGAGAGCGGATCGAGTACGAGTTCTACCGCTTACTGGAAGACGAAGGGGAAAGCATCATCCTGGCGAAACGCACTGGCCGCTGCTTTCCGCCCGCCGAACGCCAGTTGGCCGAAGCCGGGCTGCCGGACGATTTGAAGTTCATCCTGCTCGTCGAGAGCAAATGCATCTCGGCTGCCTATTCACGGGCCAAAGCGTCCGGGCCCTGGCAGTTCGTCCCCTCGACCGGGCGGCTCTTCTCGCTGCAGAATAATCACTGGAAGGACGACCGCCGTAACCTCGAGCTCTCGACCGAGGCCGCCGTCAAATACCTGAAGAAGCTGCACGACATTTTCGGCGACTGGTTCCTGGCTATGGCGGCCTATAACACCGGCGAGGTCCACATCCGGAAGGCCATGCGCGAGCAGCGGGTCGACGACTACTGGAAGCTGCACTACGCCACGGAGACCATGCGCTACGTGCCCCGCATCATCGCGAGCAAGGAGATCTTCTCCCAGCCGGATAAGTACCTGGGCGTGGCCAAGGCCGATCTCTACCCGCCGCTGGACACGGAAGTGGTGACGGTCAACGTCAAGGAGGATCGGCGCCATCTGGCCGCCGTGGCGGAGGAGTTTGGCACCTATTTCCTCGAGCTGAAGCTCCTCAACCCCGAGATCCGCAAGGACTACCTGCCGCGCGGCACACACCAGATCAAGATCCCGCGGCGTCTTGACAATGGCTGTCCGATGCCTTGCGACAAGGCTGACGAGCCTCGCTGATCCTTCCGTCCTCACCCATCCGGGCAGCGTTCCGTCGCATCCTGCTGGCCGCGCTCGACGCGGCCGCCCCCGCCCTCGCCGTTCGGCGGGCGTTGACGCTTCGGCGTCAGACCCTGCGCGTTGACGGCCGCCTGTATGACTTGCGCCGTATTGCACAGGTGGTCGCCATCGGCGCGGGCAAGGCCTCCGTCCCCATGGCGCGCGCCGTGTGTGAGGTCCTCCGCGGACGGCTTGATTCCGTGTTCATCGTGGCGCCGTCGCCTGTGCCCGGGCGGGTGAAGTCGGAGATTGCGGTTGTCGAAGCCGGCCATCCGATCCCGGATCTGAGGGGCATGCACGCAGCGCGTCACGTGCTGCAGCTTGCTTCCTCCCTCGGCAAGGACGACCTTTTGATCGTGCTCCTGTCCGGCGGCGCCTCCAGTCTCCTGCCCTTGCCGGCTGCAGGGCTGACGCTGACGGATAAGCAGCGGACGACGCAGCTACTCCTGAGCTCCGGCGCGACGATCGCCGAGGTCAATGCGGTCCGCAAGCACCTTTCCGCGATCAAGGGCGGCCGGCTGGCGGCGGCGACCCCCGCCGCGGTGCTCACGCTTATCCTCTCCGATGTCGGCGGGGACGATCTCGGCGTGATCGGGTCCGGTCCGACCGCGCCAGACCGGACCACGTTCCTGGATGCGTTGCGCATCGTCCGCCGCTACGGGCTCTGGGAGCGGCTTCCGGTCGCGGTGCGCATCCATCTGGTGGAGGGGATGGCCGGATGGCGGGACGAGACGCCCAAACCACGAAGCCTGATTTTCCGGCGGGTCCAGCACGCCGTCGTCGGCAACAACCGGTTGGCGGTCGCGGCGGCGGCAAAGGCCGCACTCAAGGAGGGCTACGAAAGCGTCCTCCTCGGCATGTTCGTGACGGGAGAGGCCGGCCAGTTCGGGCGGTGGATGGGCGAGCTTGGGAAGGAGCTGGCCGGGCGGACGACGCTGCCTGGACCGGTGTGCGTGCTGGCAGGCGGTGAGTTGACCGTCACTGCGTGCGGCCCAGGGAAGGGCGGACGGGCGCAGGAGTTTGCGCTTGCGGCTGCGCTGGCGATCCAAGGCACGCCGGGTGTCTGGGTGGCAGGGTTCGGCACGGATGGTCGCGACGGGCCGACCGATGCGGCCGGGGCGGTCACCGATGGCGAGACCGTCGCGAGCGGCAAGCGCAAGAGAATGGATGCGGCGCGCTGTCTCCACAAGCACGACAGCTACTCCTTCTTTAAGAAAGTCGGCGGCCACATCAAGACCGGCCTCACCGGCACGAACGTCAACGACTTGTACATGCTCTTGGTCCATCCTATTTAAATCGCACAGAGAATTGTTCATAATACGGTGTCTCTTAGCAGGGAGGACACGGCGTGGCAGAGATAGAGAACTCAGCAGAGACAGAGAGCTCGAAGGAAAAAGCCCCGGTCGACGCTTCAGGAGACAAATGGTGGTGGGCGATCACGATCGGCATCCTGCTGTGGATCGGATTCTGCAGCGTGGCCGTGCTCGTGATGCTGTCACGGGGACACTAAGTAGTCGATCCGTTCCACCCGTACCATCGGCATGATCATCCCCTGGCCTGGATCTTCATGGGCGAAGTCGTAGATGAGCGCTTCCTCTTGGACGAGCCGACCAGTCATCGCCACGATCACCCTAATGGTCTCGCCCCGCGCTGCTCGGGCCAGCAGTGACCCCTTGAGATCTGCCGACGGCACCGCCACGAGTTCGGCAGGCAATCTCTCCGGCTTGAACCGCACGATCCCCCACTTGGTGACGATCAACTCCGGCCCGATCGCGACCAGGAACCCGCCTTTGTCCGGGACATAGCCGGACAGCACGCCATCCCATAGAAAGGTGATCCGCTGCGTGAGTGCCTCACGGCCTGCACGCAGTCCATCCCGCGCCCGGTTCAGGGCAAACAGCCACTCATCGTGCCGGTCGCCATGCGCGCTATGGAGCGTACCCCAATCAGGTGGGGTACTGTCCAGCGCCGCAAGGAATTTTTCTATCGTGCTGGGGTCATGGAGAAGAGTTGTGTCCAGCGGCAGGAGCGCCTGAAGGTGCTGCGGGGCTGCGACGAGAAGGAGGCGAGTTCCGGAGAAGTCTTCACCGAGCGCGCCGGCCGGCAAAACGGTCAGCAGTCCGGCGAAGAGCACCGCGCTTCTCTTTCGCCAGGACTCGTCAAGCGGCAGATTAGAGCTTCCCTTCGCCCTTAAGGTACTTGCGAAAGCGGTCCATTAGCTCGGTGCCGAGCGTGCCGCCTTCCGGCTTCTTCGTATTGGGGTCCTTGAAGTGCTGGCGGATCTCCTCCAGGCGCTTCACAGCCTGGGGATTGCCCTGAAGGCGCTTCGTTTTCTCGAGGGCCGTGTCGAAGGCGTCGAAGGTGAGCTCGTTGTAGCCAAACGACCGGATGCGCTTGACCGCCTTCATCATCGCCTCGTTGCGGAATACCGTGAGGTGCTCGGAGTCGATCTCCTTGAGTCCCAGCTTGCGGGCGCGGCGCTCGGCGGCCTTGCGGATGCCGCTGCGGACGAAGTCGGGCGAGGTGAGCAGGCGCTTCCAGGCCTCGTCGCTCCACGTGACGGGCGAGAGCGGCGCGTCCCAGATGGCGGTCAGGGCCTCCTCGTCGATGACGGTGAGCCCTAGCTCGCGGGCCCGCTCTTCCGTGTCACGCTTCACCATGTCCGCCACAAAGTCCATGGCGATGGCTGGCGATTGCGTGATCTTCTGCTGGAGCCGCGACTGCGCGCCGTCGGACCAGGGCAGCGGAGCCGCCTCCTGGAATTTCTCGTCGCCTAGCGCTTCCACCTTCTGAAAGAGCTCGACGTTGACCTCCATGTGGCCGCGCTCGCGGGCCACGTCCTCGGCGATCTGCCGGATCATGTGCCGCATGAATTCAGGTACGGTCTCCAGCCGCGCCTTGGCTTCGGCTGTCCAGGGGATGCGGCCGGCGGCCATGGCGCCCGCGGCCTCCTGCATTCCGGCCGCGCCGCCCATTTTCCCCATCATCTGGCTTTTGAATTGGGTGAGAATGTCCTCGGTGATCTCGCGATAGCCCAGCTCACGCGCCTTCTTCTCGGCCAGACGCTTGACCATGCCCCGCAGGAAAGCAGGGGCCCGCTCCATGCGCTTGCGCGCGCCCTCGGTCCACGCGATCTCGGAAGCGCCCGCCACGTCGTGGGTCTTGGTCTCTGGTTCCGCCACCAGTGGTCCTATTTGTTGACGATTTCCTTGAGCTCCTTGCCTGCCTTGAAGAAGGGCACGCGCTTGGCTGGCACGGCGACCGTCGCGCCGGTCTTCGGGTTGCGCCCTTCCTTCATGCGGCGGTTGCGCAGACGAAAGCTGCCGAAGCCGCGTATCTCGATCTTGTCTCCTTTGGCCAGGGCCGTGCGGATGCCGTTGAAGATCGTGTTGACCACGACTTCAGCCTGCCGCTTGGTCAGGGTCGGGACCTGCTCGGATAACTTCTCGATGAGCTGCACTTTCGTCATGGGTGACCCTCCTAGAATGCCAGCAGATACTTGAGATTGATCCCTGACGGCATGACCGGGACGACCCTCCCGAGGAACGAGTTCTCGAGGAGGTCGCGGAGCGAGAACCGCTTCCGGGGCTCGACCACGCGCGGCTCTCCCTCAATCCCGACCAGGCGCGCCGCCAGTTTGATCGCGTCCTGGAGATCGCCTAACTCGTCCACGAGCTTGGCCGTGCGGGCCTGCCGTCCCGTGAAGATCCGTCCGTCGGCCAGAGGGCGGACTTCTTCGACCTTCAAGGCGCGTCCGGCGGCCACAGCCTGGATGAACTGGTCGTGCACGTCGTCCAGGACGCTCTGGAGGAGCGCCCGGTCCTCTTTGGACATGGCCCGGAATGGGGAAGCCAGGTCCTTGTAGCGCCCGCTCTTGATGACGACGCTCTGCACGCCGACTTTCTCCAGCAGGCCCTGCACGTTGGCCAGTTCCATGATCACGCCGATGCTGCCGGTCAGCGTGCCTGGGTTGGCGACGATCTTGTCAGTCGCCGCGGCGATGTAGTACCCGCCTGACGCGGCAAGGTTGCCCATTGAGGCGACCACCTTGAGCCGCCCGTCCTTGCGCGCCTTCAGCACCTCCGTGTGGATCTCCTGGGAGGGCACAACGCCCCCGCCGGGACTGTCGATGCGCAGCACCACGGCCTTGATGCTGGGATTGTCCCGGAACCGGCGCAATTCCTCAATAGTCTCCCGGGAATCCGTGATCACGCCTTCGATGCGGATGACCGCGACTCTCTCGCCACCGAGCCAGCCGCTGTCCAGCGCCAGCGAGGTGAGTAGGAAAACGCCGATGACGGCGAGGACCAGAAGGCCCAGCAGGGCCAGCGCGGTCCGGACTGTCCGCTTCCTCTCCATAGGGTAGAACGCTACTGGCCGTTCTCTTCCTCACCTGCGCGCCGCTTGTTCTTCCGGGCGGCGCGGCCCAGGGACTGGTCCACTTTGCCCTGGTTGGCGTGAAAGTCGTGCACCTGCTGGCGCTCGGTGTCGCGGTGGTGCTCCCTGAGGCTCAATGCGATCTTGCGCTCCTCGCAGTCCACTTTGATGATCTTGGTTTCGAGCTCGTCGCCAATCTTGTAACGGTCCTCCAATCGGCTGGAGGCGTCCAGTCCAGTCTCGCTGATGTGGATGAGCCCCTCCACGCCGCCGTCCAGCTCCACGAAGATGCCGAAGTCGGTCAGCTTCGTGACCTTGCCGCGCGTGGGGTTACCGACTTGGTACTTCTCGGGGATCTCGCGCTCCCAGGGATCGGGCGTGAGCTGCTTGTACCCCAGCGACAGCCGCTCCTTCTCCTTGTCGATCTTGAGGACCACGGCTTCCACCTTCTGGCCCTTCTTGAAGATCTCGGAGGGGTGCTTCACGTGCTTGGTCCAGGACATGTCGGAGATGTGGATCAAGCCGTCCACGCCTTCATCCAGCCCGACGAACGCGCCAAAATCCGTAAGGCTCTTGACCTTGCCCTCGATCTTGGTGCCGATCGGGTACTTCGTCTCCACGAGGTCCCAGGGATTCGGCGCCACCTGCTTCATCCCGAGGGAGATCTTGCGGGCGGATTCGTCCACATTGAGCACCTGCGCTTCCACCTGCGCGCCGACGGAGACGATCTTGGACGGGTGCCGGACTTCGTGCGACCAGCTCATCTCAGAGACGTGGACGAGGCCTTCCACGCCTGGCTCCAACTCGATGAAGGCGCCGTAATCGGTCAGGCTGACGACCCGGCCCTTGATCCGAGTGCCGGCCGGGTACTTGGCGGCGACGCCCATCCAGGGATCGGCGCTCTTCTGCTTCAGGCCGAGCGAGACGCGGCCGGTCTCGCGGTCATACTTGAGGATCATCACCTCGACGCGGTCGCCGACCATGTAAATCTCCGACGGATGGCCGATGCGGCCCCACGACATATCGGTAATGTGAAGGAGCCCGTCGATCCCACCGAGGTCCACGAAGGCGCCGTAATCCGTGATGTTCTTGATGGTGCCGTTCACAAGCTGGCCTTCGGTGAGGTTTGCCAGGGTCCGCTGTCGGCGCTGGTCGCGCGACTCCTCGAGCAGGAGACGGCGAGACACGACCACGTTGCCGCGCCGCTGGTTGATCTTGATGATTTTCATGGGGAAGGTCTTGCCGATGAGCTGTTCGGGGTCACGCACCGGATGCAGGTCGATCTGGGAGCCTGGCAGGAAGGCTTTCACGCCGATATCTACCATCATCCCGCCCTTGATGCGGCTAATGATCCGGCCTTCAACGATGGCCTCCTCTTTGTAGTTCCGCTCCAGGTCTTCCCAGACCTTCATCTTGTCCGCTTTCTCCTTGGACAGGATGAGGTTACCGTCGCTATTCTCGCGTTCCTCGATGTAGACCGGAAGTCGAGTGCCGGGCGTGAGCGCGGCCAGCTCTTGGGGCGTGAATTCCTCGGCGGAAATGATCCCCTCGGACTTATAGCCGATGTCCACGATCACCGCGTCCTTCTTGACCGCCACGACGGTGCCTTCGATGACCGATCCTTCCTCGAAGTTCTGGAAGGTCTGCTCGTACATCGAGGCCATCGCGGCCTTCTCCGGTGATCCCGTTTTCAACTGTTCAAGCGTTTCCATTCGCCGTATCACGCCTCCCAACACACGACCTGATGTGACACCCAGGGTTAAAGGTTAACTGCTTGCGGACCAGCCGGTGGCGCAGGGGCCTGGACCCCACCGAGTTTCGCGATGCGGTCCATGATTTCCTGACTGATCCGCTGATACAACTCTTTCTTCTTGCTCTCGCTGTCCAGCTCCTTCATAATCGCCGAGAAATCCACTGGCACACCGTAGATCACCCGGATCGGGCGCAGCCGGATCCACTTGGCCCCCAGCGGGAGCACGTCGTACGTGCCCGCCAGGTAGGCGGGCACTACGGGGCAGCCCGTCGCGGCCACAATGATCCCGATGCCTGGCTTGCCGGGCTGGAGCCGTCCGTCCTCCGAGCGGCCTCCTTCCGGGTAAATGACTACCGCCTGCCCGGCTTTCACGCGGCGGATGGCCTCCTCAAAGGCAGTGCGATCCACGCGCTCTCTCCGGATCGGGATCCAGCCCATGTGCCGCATCAACCAAGCCGCCGGACCGCCGAAGAGGTCCGTGCGGCCCATGAACCATGCCCGCCGGAACATCCCGCATCCCAGGATCGGGATGTCCAGATAGCTGGCATGGTTCGCGGCGATCAGCACCCCGCCGGTCTTTGGCACGTGGTGTGCGCCGGAGACCCGGAACCGGAACAACACCGTCGCCAGCAGCCAGACTGCAACCCACGTCAGCCAGTAGAGCACCATTTACCGGAGGGCAGCCGCCTTGCGCTTGATCATGCGCAACATGCGCTCGACGACTTCCTCGATCGTGAGCCGGCTGGTGTCGATGATCACCGCGTCCGGAGCCGCCGCCAGAGGGGCGCTCTCCCGCGTCCGATCGCGCCCGTCGCGGGCTTCCAGTTCACGCTGAGTATCCGCCAGGTCCGCCGCCTGCCCCGCGCCTACGAACTCTGCGTGACGCCGCCGTGCCCGCTCCGCTGGCGAAGCCTCCAGGAAGAACTTCACGGGCGCCTGAGGGAAGACCCGAGTCCCCATGTCCCGGCCTTCCGCGACGATGCCCCGGACGCCCGCTTGGCGTCCGAAGTTCTGCTGGACCGGCAGCAACCAGGCCCGCACATCGGGCAAGGCGGCCACTTGGGAGGCCGCTCGGCTAACCTCCGGCGTCCTCAACTCGTCCTGCAGGACTTGGCCGTCGACTTCGACAACCATCCCGCCACCGACGGTGGACGACACCTTCAACGTGGTCCTCGCGCAGAGCCCGCGTATCGCATCCGAAGCCGCTGGGTCGGTGCCAGTGGTCAAGGCCTTCCACGCGACGGCGCGATAAAGGGCGCCGGAATCCAGGTACGTGTAGCCGAGTCGTGCGGCGATCAGCTTGGCGACGGTACTCTTGCCAACCCCGGACGGGCCGTCGATGGCGACGATCATCGCCGAGGTTCTGTTGGCCCCTGTAGGGGGCTGTGTGTCCCACGAAGCCGGTATTGTATTCACCCTTGCCACGAATGTGTCAATAACCCTCTCAATTTCTTATCAAATCCTGGGAATGAGGTCGCCACGCATGCGGTGTCCTCAACCTGTATCTCGCCCTGCGCCACCAGTCCTGCGACCATCATGGCCATGGCAACGCGATGGTCCCCGTGGCTCTGGCAGAC
Organism: uncultured Nitrospirales bacterium; assembly: GCA_964610095.1. Taxonomy (GTDB): domain Bacteria; phylum Nitrospirota; class Nitrospiria; order Nitrospirales; family NS-4; genus NS-12. Next base: position 27,055 of record CAZSUT010000023.1, read on the forward strand.
GGTTCCTTTCAAGGGACGGCCGCCCACGATGCGCAGGCCGTCCGGCCGTTCCTCGACCTCGGCACCCAGGCGCCGCAACTCCGTCCCCATGGTGGCGATCCGGTCGCTTTCCTTCACGCGCAGTTCTTCCGCGCCGCTGACGATGGTCTCGCCCTGGGCGCAGGCCGCCGCCACGCAGAGGATTGGAAATTCGTCGATCGTCTTGGGAATACGCGCGGGCCCGATCGTCACCCCGCGCAGGGGCGCCGAGCGGACGCGCAGGTCTGCGACCGGCTCCCCGGCCTGCACGCGGGGATTCAGCAGCTCGATGTGCGCGCCCATCTCCTGCAGGACTTCGAGAATGCCTGTCCGTGTGGGATTGACGCCCACCCCCGTGATCGTCACGTCCGAATCAGGTACCAGCGAAGCGGCCACGAGAAAGAAGGCGGCCGACGAGAGATCGCCCGCCACGGCGATGTCTTTGGCGGCGAACGCACGCTGGCCGGTGAGGCTCACTGTGAGGCCGTTCTGCGTCATCGGGATGCCGAGGTAGTCGAATAGGCGCTCCGTGTGGTCGCGCGATGGAGCCGGCTCGGTCACGCGCGTGGTCCCCTCGGCGAAGAGGCCGCCCAGCAGCACGGACGACTTCACCTGCGCGCTGGCGATCGGGGAACTGTAGGCGATTCCCCGCAGGCGTGCACCGGCGATGGCGAGCGGCGCAAGTTCCCCACCGCGGCGGCCGGCGATCACCGCGCCCATCTCGCGGAGCGGCCCGACGACGCGGCCCATGGGCCGCCGCCGGATCGAGGCGTCGCCGGTCAGCACAGAGAAAAAGTCCTGTCCGGCCAGCACGCCGGCGAGCAGGCGGATGCCCGTGCCGGAGTTCCCGCAGTCCACGATCGAATCCGGCTCCCGCAGCCCCCACAGGCCTTTGCCCGCCACCCGCAGGCGGTCGGGCGCGATCTCGATCGGCACGCCCATTGCCTGGAACGCCGCCGCCGTGTGCAGGCAGTCCTCGCCGGGGCAGTAGTTGGTGATTGTGGCTTCGCCGTCCGCCAGCGCGCTGAGAACGATCGCGCGGTGAGTGATGGATTTGTCTCCCGGGACGGTGAGGGTACCGCGCAAAGGCATCAGGTGATCTTCTCCCGCAGTTGCTTCGCCTGCGTGAACTCCCGGGTAAGCCCCTCGGCATCGCCGGCTTTGAGGATCGCCTTGATGTGATTGAGGCGGGCCTCATAGAGTTCGATCTGGCGCAAGAGGTTGTCCCGGTTCCCCAGACAGATGTCCCGCCACATCTCGGGCGATGAGGCCGCGATGCGGGTGGTGTCCTTGTACCCGCCGCCGGCGAACGATTGGATGTCGAGGCCGGGCGCGTACCGTTCCTGGAGCGTGGCGATGGTGTTCACGAGCGCGAAGGCCAGCACGTGAGGCAAGTGGCTGACGGCGCCCAGGACTAGGTCGTGCAGCATGGGGTCCATCTCACGGACCCGCGCACCGCAGGCTTCCCAGAGGCGGCGCACCTTCGCCAGCGCGTCGAGGTCCGTCTGCGAGGTCGGCGTCAGAATGCAGAGGGCGTCGCGGAACAAGTCGAGGCTCGCTGCCTCCACCCCGGTCTTCTCCTTGCCGGCGATGGGGTGCGCGCCGACCACCCGGATGCCAGCCGGCACGAGCGCCTCCATGCGCTCGACCAGCAGGCCTTTGACACTTCCCACGTCCGTCACGATGGCGCCACGAGCGAGCCGCGGGGCGCACGCACGGAGTGCGGCTTCGAAGGTGTCCACCGGCGTGGCGAGCACGAATAGATCAGATCCTGCCGCCGCCTCTGCCAGGTCCGTGGCGTAGCGATCGATGACCTTCCGCTCGACGGCCTTCTTGAGATTTTCGACCCGTCGGCCGCCGCCAACGATGGTTTTGACGAGCCCCTGCTGCTTGCAGATCATCCCGAGCGAGCCCCCGATGAGGCCCACGCCGACGATGGTCATCTGCTGGAACAACGGGAAGGGCCGTGTCTCGGCGCGGCTGGGGCTGGGGCTGGTGGGTGCCATGGTCACCATCAAATCTCGCGGTCCACGGCTTCCGCGATCTTCTTGAGGTCCTTCATCAGCTCTTTGAACTTGGCGGGCTTGAGCGACTCTTCGCCGTCGCAGAGGGCGCATTCCGGGTTGGAGTGCACTTCGATCAGCAGGCCGTCCGCGCCGGCCGCGATGGCGGCCTTGGCCATGGGTGCCACCAGTTCCCACTTGCCGGTGGCATGACTGGGATCCACGATGATCGGCAGGTGAGAGAGGGCTTTCAGCGCGGGGACGGCCGAGAGGTCCAGCGTGTTGCGGTACTGAGCCTCGAAGGTGCGGATGCCGCGCTCGCAGAGCATCACGTTCTTGTTGCCGCGCGACATGATGTATTCGGCGGAGAGCAGCCACTCCTTGATGGTCGCCGAGAGGCCGCGCTTGAGGAGCACCGGCTTGTCGTAGGCGCCGACCTCCTTCAGGAGCTCGAAGTTCTGCATGTTGCGGGCGCCGATCTGGATGATGTCCGTCTTCTCGAGGAAGTACTCGATGTCGCGCGGGTCCAGAATCTCGCTGACGACCGGCAGGCCTGTCTGCCGCTTGGCCTCGGCCAGGTAATCCAGCCCCTCGTTGCCGAGCCCCTGGAAGCTGTATGGCGAGGTTCGTGGCTTGTAGGCGCCCCCGCGCAGGATGCTCGCCCCGGCGGCCTTCACTTCCTGGGCGATCCCAAGCGTCAGCTCCTTCTTCTCCACGGCGCAGGGTCCGGCCATAATCGCCACCTTCCTGCTGCCAACCTTCACGCCGCTCACGTCGATGATCGTGTCGTCTTTCTTGAACTCGCGTCCCGCGAGCTTCCAGGGCGCCAGAATCGGGACCACTTCTTCGACCCCGGGGATGGCCCGGAGCGGGTGGTTGGCGAGCAGCCGGTCATCGCCGATCACGCCGATGATGGTCCGCTCCTGCCCCTTCGAGAGGTGGGGGCTGAGGCCGAGCTCCCGCACGCGGTCCATCACGTGCTCGATCTCTTTTTCCGTGGCGTCGGGCTTCAGCACGATAATCATGTAAAGGCGCTCCTTTTCCGAATCTTACGATCGCAGCACTGCCTGGAGTGATGCGATAAACCGTTCATTCTCGTGGGGCAAGCCGATCGTGACCCGGAGGAACGGGCCACCCAGGTGCCGCACGATGACGCCACGGCGGAGCAGGGCCCCGAACACGGCCTTGCCGTCTTGTTTCACGTCGAAGTACAGGAAATTGGCCTGGCTGGGGACAACGGTGAGCCCCAGGGCCCTGAGCCGCTCCGCCATGTAGGCCATCCCCTCGGTGTTCAGCCGGCGGCTCTCGCGGACGTGCTCTTCATCCGCGAGGGCGGCCAGCGCGGCCTTCTGCGCCAGACTGTTCGTGTTGAACGGCGGCCGGATACGGTTCAGGTGCTGCACGATCTCAGACGTCGTCAGGCCGTAGCCGATCCGCAGTCCCGCGAGCCCGTAGATCTTCGAGAAGGTTCGCAGCAGCACGACGTTGCGGCCTGCCTTGAGCAGCGCCAGCGTGTCGGGATAGTCGGCCGCCGTCACGTATTCGTAGTAGGCTTCGTCAAAGACGACGATCACATCCGGCGGGATCGCCCGCATGAACGCCGTGACCTCGGCGGCCGTGACGTACGTGCCAGTCGGATTGTTCGGATTGCAGATGAACGCCAGCCGCGTCTTCGGAGTGAGGGCTTTGGCCATGGCGGGCAGGTCGTGGCGGTGATCCTTCAACGGTACCAGAACCGGTTTGGCGTGCACGGCGGTCACGTCGATCTTGTAAACGACGAAACTGGGATCGGCCATCATCGCCTCGTCCCCCGGTTCAAGGAAGGCCTTGGTCAACAGCACGATAACTTCGTCAGACCCGTTGCCGAGGATGATCTGGTCCGGCGCCACCTTCCACCGCTCCGCCAGGGCGTCGCGCAGGTAGTAGCCCCCACCATCGGGATAGCGGTTCACTGTCTTCGCCGCCTCGCTCAGGACAGCGAGCGCCTTGGGCGACGGCCCGCGCGGGTTCTCGTTGGAGGCCAGCTTGATCGAGCCCGTGATGCCGAGCTCACGCTCCACCTCCTCGATGGGCTTGCCCGGCGAGTAGGGGACGATGCCGGCGATGTCGGGGCTGATGCGGATGGCCATGGCAGTCCTTAACTGTGTACGGGATAGGAGCCGAGGATCTTGAGGAACAGGCAACGGGATTTGAGCTCGGTCAAGGCCTTCTTGATGCGGTCTTCGTCCATGTGCCCTTCGCAGTCGATGAAGAAGATGTACTCCCAGGCCTTGCGCCGCGACGGCCGTGACTCGATCTTTGTGAGATTCACGCCGCTGGACGCGAAGGGCCGGAGCAGTTCGTAGAGGGCGCCGACCTTGTCCTTGACCGACAGCATGATGGAGGTCTTGTCCTTGCCGGTCCGCTCCGCGGGCTTCTGCGAGAGCACCAGGAAACGCGTGTAGTTGTTGATGTTGTCCTCGATGCGGGCCTTCAGGACCTTCAACCCGTAGAGCTGGCCCGCAAGCTCCGACGCGATGGCCGCGGTCGTGGGATCTTCGGCAGCGATCTCGGCCGCGCGGGCCGTGCTGTGCACTTCCGACACGGGCACGCCCGAAAGGTTCGTCTCCAGCCAGTTGCGGCACTGGGCGATCGCGTGCGGGTGCGAGTAGATCTTCTTGATGGCGCCCAACGAGTCGGTCTTCGACAGCAGGTGGTGGGAGACTTCCTGTTGCACCTCGCCGTAGATCAGGAGATTGGAGTCGATGAACATGTCCAGTGTGTGGTTGACCACGCCTTCGGTGGAGTTCTCGATCGGGACCACGCCGAAGTCAGCCCGGCCCCGCTCCACCTCGTTGAAGACTTCCTTGATGGAAGTCAGAGGGACGTACTGGGCCGACGAGCCAAATTTCTGGATGCAGGCGAGGTGCGTGAACGTGGCGGATGGACCCAGGTAGGCCACTTTCATGGGCCCTTCCAGCGCCAGGGAGCCGGACATGATCTCGCGGTATACGGCGCGCAGGGCCTCGCTGGGAAAGGGGCCGGGGTTGTTCTTGCAGATCCGATCCAGAATCTCGGCTTCGCGGGCCGGCGTGTGGAGGTTGGCGTGCGAATCCTGCGCCTTCTTCAGCTTCCCGATCGCGATGACATGGCGGGCGCGTTCGTTCAACAGGCGGATGACCTCGTCATCGATCTTGTCGATTTCCTTGCGATAGCTCTGGAGCGACTTGGGATCTTTCATCAAATTTTTCGCCTAAATGAGAAAGGTGACTATACCGGACGCAGGCCGATTTTGCAAGGAATTACAATGAGGTGCGTTTGATGGTTGACTCGGGCGAGTCGCGCTGAGGTGGCGCTAGGCCAAAAGATCCTTTTGTTTTCCAAAGTGTTGGAAAGCAAGGCGCGAGGCAACGCGGCCGCGGGAAGTCCGCTCCAGATAACCGGCCTGGATCAGGTACGGTTCGTACACGTCCTCCACGGTCTCGCGTTCCTCGCCGAGGGCTGCGGCCAGTGAGTCCACGCCCACCGGTCCCCCGGTGAATTTCTCGATGATGGTGAGCAGCAACTTGCGATCCATCTCGTCGAAGCCCGCCGAGTCCACGCCGATCCAGGCCAGAGCCGCGTCGGCGACTTCCCGGGTCACGCGCCCGTCGTATTTGATCTGCGCGTAGTCGCGCACACGGCGGAGCAGGCGGTTGGCAATGCGAGGCGTGCCGCGGGCACGGCGCGCGATCTCGGCCGCGCCGTCTTTCTCGATCGTCATCTTCAGGATGCCGGCCGACCGCAGGACGATGGCCTCGAGTTCGTCAGGGGCGTAGAAGTCCAGCCGCTGGACCAGGCCGAATCGTTCCCGAAGCGGTGAAGTCAGCGACCCGGCGCGCGTGGTCGCACCGATCAGCGTGAACCTCGGCAGGTCGAGCTTGATCGTGCGGGTGGACGGGCCCTGCCCGATGATGAGGTCGAGTTGGAAGTCCTCCATCGCCGGGTACAGCGCTTCCTCGACAGGGGCCGGCAGGCGATGGATCTCGTCGATGAACAGGATATCGCCTTCCTGCAACGTGGTGAGGATGGCGGCGAGGTCACCGGCGTGGCTCAGCACGGTGCCGGACGTTGAGCGGATGGCAACGCCCATCTCCCGGGCGATGATGTGGGCGATCGTGGTTTTGCCGACGCCCGGCGGGCCGTAGAAGATGCAGTGGTCCAGCGCCTCCTTGCGCTGCTTGGCCGCTTCCATGCAGATGCGCAGCGCGTCCTTCATGCGCGCCTGGCCGACGTACTCCGCGAGCGTCTGGGGGCGTAACGCCGCCTCGACGGCCTTCTCGTCGTCGCTCGGCTGCGTGGTCACAATGCGTTCAGGCATG
>CAZSUT010000024.1:0-32460 GCA_964610095.1 uncultured Nitrospirales bacterium
ATCTTGGGCACGCAGGGGCCGTTCAGGTCCACGTCCAGCACGCCGACCTTGTGGCATTGCCGAGCGAGGGCCAACGCCAGGTTCACCGTGGTCATGCTTTTGCCGACGCCGCCCTTGCCGCTCATGACCACGAGCTTGTGGCGGACGGCCGCCATGCGGCCCGTGACGGCCTTCATCTGCTCGGTGATCTGCTGGACCACCTTGGCGTCGTCGGCATACTTCAGCCGGCCGAGGATGTCTTTAAGGGTTTTCGTCGCCATATGCGCGTGGAGCCCTCGAAATTTGCTTCAAACCTAGCATGGGGCCTGAAATGGTGTCAATTTATCCTGCGCGGCCAGAGCGGGTCCTGCCGCCGAACAGCCCGGACGTGCTCAGATCCTTTCGCCGTCGCAGCCCCGCAGACTCGGCTATAGGCTCTTCCGCTCCGCCCGGGCGCCCGTTCGGCGCCACCCGCAACTAGCCCAACAGCATTAAAAGTTCTTTGACTCGTTGCTCGATCTGGTCCCGTACCTTCCGGAACTCGTCCGGCGGCAGCGCTTTCGGATCGGGGATGTTCCACTCCTCACGCTGTTTAGCACGAACGTTCGGACAGGCGTCGCCGCAGCCCATAGTGACGGCCACGTCGTACTCGACCGCGGGAATCTCGGACAACGACTTGGAGACTTGCCGGCTGAGGTCGTAGCCCACTTCGCGCATGGACTCAATAGCTTTTGGATTGACCTGTCCCGATGGCTTCGAGCCCGCGCTGTAAGGCTCGATGGCGCCCGCCCCATGTATGCGCACGAAGGCCTCCGCGATCTGGCTCCGGCACGAATTCTCCACGCAGACGAACAAGACGCGCTTCATCGTGAAAGAAGTTCGCCCAGCTTCTTCTTTGCTGCGCCGGCGGCGAGGGTTTCCTGCGCAATGGGCAGGGCGGCGCGGAGCGAGGTAGCCTTGCCGCCGGCGTAGAGGATCATCGCCGCGTTCATGAGCACCCAGTCCCGTTGGTAACCCTTCACCTCGTTGCTGAGAATCTTCGCGATCAGCTCGGCCTCGCCGTCCACCCCCGGCGACGCTAGGTCCTCGATCCGCTCGAACATCATGCCGAAGTCTTTGGGCTGGAGAGAGAACGGTGCGATCCGGTCGTCGCGCAGCTCGATGGCCTTGGTGACGGAACTGACTGAGAGCTCCGGCTCGCCTTCGAGCCCGCGCACGACCAGCGCCCTCGGCGTGCCTAGCATCCGCAAGGCTTCCGCGATCTTTTCGAAGTAGGGCGGGTGCGACATGCCAATGATGGACGCTTGTGCCCGGCTGGGGTTCAACATGCGGGAGACGGGCTGGAAGAAGCTCCGCACGCCAAGCTCTTTCCGTAGTTCCAGAAAGCGGAACACGAGCGGATGGTAGAGGCCAATGTCGAGGTACGCGAGACCTTTCTGTATGATGGACTCCGCTGTCTGCTTGGCATCCAGATCAACGGGAATACCGAGCCGTGCGGCGACGGTTGCGGTGGCCAGGCGGCCCGGCACGGCGTCGTAGCCGTGGAGGAGGATCGGGACTCCGGCGGCGGCAGCGACGATGGCCGCAGGCAATAGGACGTGCCAGCTATCCTGCTTGCCGGCGTAGGTGGGGATGTCCACGAGCCCGAGGTCGGGCGGGACCGGCAGGGGCGGCGCGTACTCGCGCGCTGTGGCGGTGAAGGCCGCCAGCTCGCTGACCGACTCGCTCTTGATCCGCATGGCGACGAGAAACGAGCCGACCTGCGCGGGCGTGGCCACGCCTTCCAGTAACAGATGCGTGGCCTCCTGGGCCTCGGCATAGGTGAGGTCCTTGGCGCCCTTCTCGCCTTTCCCAACCTTGGCGATCAGGGTTTGCATGGTGCTGGACATGGGTCAGATCGAGTAGTGGAACTGGGGTTTGGCGCCGATGGCCTGGGCCAGCACGCCCCGGGCCTTTAGCTCCTCGATGACCCGGTCGGCAATGGCCTCGAAGTCTTTTGGCCCGGCGAAGGCCAGATCGGTATCGGGCGGGGGCGCCTCCGCGCCCTTCGACATGTGCACGGTGATGAGAGGCGTCGGGTGGACCAAGGTTCTGATCGCCTGATGATCGGCCCCGGCGAACGCGTTGGTCGTGGATACGACGATCAGGCCCGTGTCCATCAACAGGCGCGCGACTTCGCCGAACCGTCGGACGATCTCGCCCGTGTCTTCTTCAGATAAGTCCGCGTCCAAACCGCGTCGTAGGTTGGCAGCGTCCAGGAGATATGTGTGGCGGCCGTCGGCCACCAACCGCACTTCGAGGCGGCGGGCCAGCAGCGACTTGCCGGTGTGGCGTGCTCCGGTGATGAGCACCAGGGCGGCACGATGGCCGAAGTGCTTGGCCCGGTCCTCGATGCCAACATCGCCCTTGACCCATGCGATGTCCCGACGCCTGGCCTCCTCGCGCAGCACGGTGTGCTCATCCTTGACCGCTTCGGTGATGATGCCGCCGCCGGACACGTCGTATTGGTCCACCAGGACGAACCGTCCGGTGACCTCGAAGTCGCTGTACAGGTCGAACGCGATGGGCGCCTTCGTGCGGATCGTCAGCTCGGCGACTTCGTTCCGACCGACGGACGTCTTGGTCTCGCGGGCGGCCAGATCGGCGGTGTCGATGATTCGGTGGATGGTCGAGACCCCGCATTCCACCTCGCGGGTCGCAAGACGGAGTAGATACTTTCGGCCCGCCTCCAGGGGGCGGCGGCCCATCCAAAACAGATTGCACCGGAAAGTGGTCGAAACCAGTGGGACCGAATCTTCGTGCGAGACGATCTCGCCCCGCATGATGAAGATCTGCTCGTCAAGCGTGATCCCCGTGGACTGCCCGGCTGTCGCTTCCGTCGGCACCGGCTCCATGTTGAAGGCCTCGATCGCCTTGACGAGGGTGGACTTGTTGGAAGGGGAGAACACCAGCCGGTCGCCGACCCGAACCTTGCCGTTGGCGATGCGGCCGGCGATGATGCGCCGGGCGTCGAACTTGTAGACGTCCTGTACAGGGAAACGCAAGGGTTGCCGCTCCCGCGAGGCTTCTTTCCGGAAAAGGCCGAGCGTCTCCAACACCGTCGGACCGGAGTACCATGGCATATGCGCGCTTGGCTTCGCGATGTTGTCGCCCAGCTTGGCGCTGACCGGCACGAACCGCTCCGGCGTCACCTTGAGCTGCGCCAGGAAGGCCCGGTATTCCTTCTCGATCGCCTCGAACACGTCCTGCCGGTAACCGACCAGGTCCATCTTGTTGACAATGACGGCCACCTGCCGGATGCCGAGCAGGGAGAGGAGGTAGCCGTGTTTCTTGGACTGCTCCCTCACGCCTTCGTGCGCGTCGATCACCAAGAGCGCCGCTTCCGCGCGCGCCGCGCCGGAGACCATGTTTTTCAGAAACTCCTTGTGGCCAGGGGCGTCGATGATGATGTAGTGGCGTCCCTCCCACTTGAAGAACGTGCGGGCGGTGTCGATCGTGATGCCCTGCTCCTGTTCCTCCAGGAAAGCGTCGAAGAGGAAGGCGTACTCGAACTCCTTGCCCTGCCGGCGGCAGATGTCCCTGACCTTGTCCAGCTTGCCGTCGGAGAGTGAGCCGGTGTCGGCGTAGAGGCGGCCGAGCAGCGTGGACTTGCCGTGGTCCACGTGGCCGACGATGACGATATTGAGATGTTCCTGGGCTTTGGCGATGGCGGTGGTCATTACATATACCCGTCCTTGCGCAAGAGTTCCATCCCACGGCCTTCGTCCTGAGCGCGGCCGGACCGCTCGGCCACGGTCGTTTTGCGCAGCTCCTCGATGATCTCGTCCACGGTCTTGGCGGTGGACTTGATCGGAAACGTGCAGGGGGCGCAGCCGAGGCTGCGGTAGCGGGTCCCGTCGCCATTGTCGAAGTAGAGGTCGATGATCGGGATGCTCTCGGCCCGGATGTATTCCCAGATGTTGATCTCGGTCCAGTCCAGCAGGGGATGGATCCGGATGTGCGTGCCCTCGGGGAACGTCGTCTTGAACTGGTCCCACAGCTCCGGCGGTTGCTCGCGAAAGTCCCAGTCGCCGTGCTTGTCGCGCGGCGAGAAGTAGCGTTCCTTGGCGCGCGTCCCTTCCTCGTCGGCCCGCACGCCGAGGATGATGCCCTGGTAGCCCTTCTCGGCGATGAGGTTCTTGAGCCCGTTGGTCTTGAGGGCGGTGCAGCACTCGACGCGGCCCAGCGTATGGTTCATGCCGTTGGCCAGGGCGTCCTTGTTCTGGCCGATGACTAGGTTCAGCCGCCACTCGCGGGCGAACCGGTCCCGGTACTCGATCATGGCCGGGATCTTGTAGCTCGTGTCGATGTGGATCAGCGGAAAGGGGACATGGCCGAAGAACGCCTTACGGGTCAGCCACAGGAGGGCAGTGGAGTCCTTGCCCATGGACCACAGCATCGCGAGGTGGTCGAAGTGCTTATAGGCCTCGCGAAGAATATAGACGCTCTGGTCTTCGAGCTGGCGGAGATGAGAGTCCATAGCGCTATTTGACGTGCAGCCCGCACTCGGTCTTGGCGAACCCGGCCCAGCGCCCGGCCCGCGGATCCTCGCCGGGCAGCACCGGGCGGGTGCAGTAGGCGCAGCCGATGCTCGGATAGTTCTTGTCGTGAAGCGGGTTGTAGGGAACCTCGTACAGCTTGATGTAGGTCCAGACGTCCTCGGTCTTCCACCGGGCGAGCGGGTTGAACTTGACCAGGCCGAACTTCTGATCCCATTCGACCAGCTTGGCGTTCGCGCGCGTGGGTGACTGTTCGCGGCGGATGCCGGTAATCCAGGCCTTGTAGCCTTTCAACGCGCGTGTCAGCGGCTCCACCTTCCGCTGGTTGCAGCACTCGTCTGGCCTGCGCTCCCAGAGCTTGTCGCCGAACTTTTCGGCCTGCTGCCCCGGCGTGAGCAGGGACTTCACCTGGATCGGCGCGATCCCGTACTGCTTGATCAGCCGGTCCCGGGTCTCGTAGGTCTCCTTGAAAAGGAAGTCAGTGTCCAAGTACAGAATCGGCGTCTTGGGGTTGATTCGGTGGACCATGTCGATCAGGACGACATCCTCCACGCCAAAGCTGCTGGCCAGCACGATGTCCGGAAAATAGGCGCCGATCGCGTAGGCTAGGACGTCCTGCGGCGTCTGGGTCTCGAACGCCTCATTCAAAACCTGGAGCGTCTGCAGATCGGCAGCAGAGGTGGTCGCCATCAGACTACCTTCTCCACGGTCACCTTGTAGTAGCTCTCCGCCGGCACTTCCGAGATCACGTTCTGCCCGTCGTTGCGTAGGGACTGCGGGACGTTCTTGATCGGCTCGCCCGCGTCCAGCCAGACTTCCAGGACCTCGCCGGGTTCCATCATCTCCAGCTTGAGCTTCGTCTTGACGTAGTTGATCGGGCACATGACGCCGCGCAAGTCCAGCGTCGTCACGGGCTTCGCGATAGCCGCAGGACTGACCGGCGCGGCCGCCTGCGTTGCCTGATCGGGTTTCGTCGCGTCAGCTTTGAGCTTCTGCCCGAGCTCCTCACTCATGGTCTTGCAAGCCTCCACAAAGCCTTTGGCGTACCGGAGTTTCTCGGCGGCGAAGGCGGCGGTCGTTTCCTTCGGACCAAGGTCGCCGATCTTGGCGGAAGGAGTCGTGTATTCCGCGGCGATCATCGCCGTCGCGCCGAACCGGCGTTCGAACTCAACGAACGTTTCAGCGTCTGTGTTGGGGTCGATCCCTTCCGGCACCAGCACCGCCTTAGCGGCGGCGAGGACGGCCCGGTAGGCCTTGTTCACGGCGGTGGCATGCTGGTCCTTCTCCGCAAGCAGCCGGGCAACGTACATCTCCTGCTCGGCTTCGAGGATGCGGTTCTCGATCATCTCCAGCGCGCCGCCGGCGCATTCGCCGGGACCGAGGTCCTCCATGATGAACTCCTCGTCGGCTTCCCAGTCGTAGTAGTACGAGGAGTCCTCCTCGAATGGCGGCAGGATGGTAAATGGAATGAGTTCCTCCTTCAGCTTGGCCTTGCCGGTGCGGTCGATGAAGCCCAGCAGGCTTCCACCGTCCTGGCGGTCGCGACGCCAGATGGCGAGGATGTGCGAGAGCGCCGCGGGGACGTTCTTCGCCGGGAGCTTGACCGTCATCTGCCCGATCTTGGGCTTGCCAGTGATCCGTCCGCCGAGGTGCAGCTCGTAGTGCGGCGCCACATGCGCGCCCATCCGTTTCCCGACGCCGTGCAGCCCGATGGTGGCGATGTGATGCTGGGCGCACGAGTTGTGGCACCCGCTGATCTTCACGGACACGTCGTGCAAATCCTCCGGCACCCGTCCGGGCGGGAAGATCTCGGCGAGGGCGCGGGCCAGCCCTTTGGAGGAGGTGATGCCCAGGCCACACGTATCGGTGCCGGGGCAGGCGATGATGTCCTCGACCAGTTCGGCGCCAGGGTCACCCAAGTCCACCGTAACCAGGCGCTCGTAGAGGTCATTGACCCTGTCAGTGGGGACCCAGCGGATGCACAGGTTCTGCTGGATCGTGGTTCGGATGTTCCCATTGGCGAATTCGTCGATCAGGTCGGCCACTTCCAGCATCTGCGCGGAGGTGATGTCGCCCATGGCGAGCCGGATAAAGACGGCCGAGAATCCCGGCTGCCGCTGCAGGACGACGTTCGTCCGCTTCCACATGTCAAACGGCGTCTCGGCGTCGGCGTCGCTCCCGTTGCCTTTGGCCGCGTCGTTCCCGCCGTTCGAGCGGACCGGCTGAATCAATTGGGGCGGGATGTCGAGGCCCGTCGGTAGGGTCAGGCTGCAGCCCTCATGGCTCTTACGAGTGACTGCGAATTCCACTTCGACGCGGCGCTTGAACTCTTCGAAACCCAGCTTTTCGATGACGAACTTCATCCGTGCCTTGTGGCGGTTCTTTCGGTTGCCGAGGTTGTCGAAGACCTTCAGGATCGCCTCGCACAGCGGCAGCAGATTCTCCATCGGCAGGTACTCGTGGAGGATGTGAGCGATGCGCGGCGTCGAGCCCAGCCCGCCGCCCGCCGTGACGCGGAAGCCGATGGTCCCGTCAGCCTGCTTGACCGCCAGGAAGCCGAGGTCGTGGATGGGCGTCAGGGCGCAATCGTGCTGGCAGCCAGAGAAGGCGATCTTGAACTTGCGCGGCAGGCTCTGGTTGAGCGGGTTGCGCAGGAGGTGCGCCGAGACTGCCTTGGCGTAGGGCGTCACGTCGAAGATCTCCCCCTGGCAGACGCCGGCCAGATGGCACGCGGTCACGTTCCGGACAGTGTTGCCGCAGGCCTCGCGGGTGGTCACCCCGACTTCGGCCAGTCGGCGCATGATCGTCCCGACGTGCTCGAGCGTGGCGAAGTGCAGTTGAATGTCCTGGCGCGTCGTGACGTGGCCGACGCCCGTGGCATAGCGGTCGGCCATCTCGGCGATGACCCGGAGCTGCGTGGAGTTGAGGCCCCCGAAGGGAATCTTGATGCGGACCATCTGCACACCGGGCTGTCGCTGGCCGTAGATCCCGTGCTGGAGGCGGAAGGGCCGGAACATGTCTTGGGCCAGCTCGCCGCGGAGCACCTTCGCGGCCTCTTCCTCGAACGACTCGATCTCCCGGAGAATGTCGGGAAGGATCGAAGTCGTCGCCCCGGTCTGTGTCGATGGCGTCTTCATGGGACGTACTCTCCTCACGCTGAGAGTCAGATATGATACATCAACACTCGTTGTGCTTCGAGATCGCGAGCCCGGCGGCATAGGTCGGCCAGCGTGATGCGGTTCAGGGTTTCCAGAACCGACGCCTTGACCTCATCCCAGACTCCCTGAACCAAGGAGCCATGCGAGGTCCGGTGCCCGTTTCCATTCCGGAGACGGGGCAGCGCCCGGGCCGGCATCGCAATAGGGCCATCCACAGCCTGGATCACGTCTCCAATACGAATCTCGCTCGCTGGCTTGGCCAAGCGATAGCCGCCGCGCGCGCCACGAGCGCTCTCAACGAGACCGGCATGTTTCAGCGCACTCAGAATATGCTCCAAGAAGCGAAGGGGGATGCCTTGCCGATCCGCAATGGCCTTGGCCTGTACGGGAGCGGACCCGTTCGCCAGCGCCAGGTCCAGGACGGCCATGATGCCGTATTCTCCTTTGGCTGAGAAGTACATGCGTTAATTCCTACTGCTCCGATAGGAAAACAGGATTATGGGACTTATATCGCGGTATTCATTGGTTTGTCAAGAGGGTGGCGAAAAAATAAAAATTCGAACGGGAGGTTTGACTTTTCCCCTCTACATCTTATCGCTTAATCAACAGCCTACGCGAACTGCGGCGGCCTGGAAAGGAGAGCTCATGATCCGGTTTGACCGACTGACCATCAAGGCGCAGGAAGCCCTTGCTGAAGCCCAGAAACTGGCCGAAAAGGCGGGCCACCAGCAACTCGATGCCGAGCACTTGGCTCTGGCCTTGGTACGCCAGCGCGAAGGGCTGACGCAAAACCTGTTGAATAAGTTGGGCGCGGAACCTGCCGTCCTCGCGCGTGAACTCGAGCAGGAACTCAAGAAGATCCCGCAGGTCTCGGGGGCTGGCGCGACCGGCGCAGCCGGCATCACCCCACGCCTCCGGGATGCGTTCTCCGCCGCCGAGCAGGAGGCGGAACGGTTCAAGGACGAATATCTCAGCACCGAGCATTTGTTGCTGGCCATCGTGGATGCGGGCGGTACAGCTGCTGGCGTGTTTAAGCGGCAGGGCGTCTCGAAAGACCGGCTCTACGCCGCGCTGACCTCGATCCGAGGCACCCAGCGCGTCACGGACCAGGAGCCTGAGGGAAAATACCAGGCCCTCGCGAAATACAGCCGTGATCTCACCGACCTGGCCCGCAAGGGCAAGCTGGACCCCGTCATCGGCCGGGACGAAGAAATCCGCCGCGTGATCCAGGTCCTCTCCCGGCGCACCAAGAACAATCCGTGCCTGATCGGCGAGCCGGGCGTGGGCAAGACGGCCATCGCGGAGGGGCTGGCGCAGCGGATTGTGAACGGTGACGTACCGGAAGGGCTCAAGGAGCGACGCGTGGTCGCGCTGGACATGGGCGCCTTGGTCGCCGGCAGCAAGTTCCGCGGGGAGTTCGAAGAGCGGCTCAAGGCGGTGCTGCGCGAGATCGAAGAGAGCGCCGGCTCGATCATCCTCTTTATCGATGAGATCCATACTCTGGTCGGCGCGGGGGCGGCCGAAGGCGCCATGGACGCCTCCAATATGCTGAAACCGGCGCTCGCGCGCGGCGAGCTGCGGTGCATCGGGGCGACCACGCTCGACGAGTACCGGAAACGCATCGAGAAGGACTCCGCTCTGGAACGCCGGTTCCAACCTGTGTACGTGGCTGAGCCGAGCGTGGAGGACACGGTTTCGATTCTGCGCGGCCTCAAGGAACGGTACGAGGTCCACCACGGGGTGCGGATCAAGGACGCGGCGCTCGTGGCCGCCGCGACCTTGTCCAAGCGGTACATCCGGGATCGGTTCCTGCCGGACAAGGCGATTGACCTCGTGGATGAAGCCGCGTCCCGCCTGCGCATGGAGATTGACAGCATGCCCACGCCGCTGGATGAGCGCATGCGCCGGATCCGCCAGCTCGAGATCGAGCGGGAAGGCATCCGGCGGGACAAGGATGCTCAGTCGCAGGAGCGGCTGGAGAAAATCGAGCGGGAGCTCGTCCAGTTGCGCAAGGAGACCGACGCGCTCACGACGCAGTGGCAGGCCGAGAAGGACGCCATCAAGAAGATCCGCGAGATCAAGGAGAAGATGGAGCAGGCTCGCATGGAGGCGGATCGCGCGGAGCGCGAAGGCGATCTCGGTCGGGCGGCGGAGCTGCGCTACGGGCGGATCCTGGATCTGGGCAAGCAGTTGAAGGCGGAGAACGGTCGCCTCCAGAAGCTGCATGGCGAGACCCGACTGCTCAAAGAAGAAGTGGACGAAGATGACATCGCGCGGATCGTCGCCAAGTGGACCGGCATCCCCGTGACGCGGTTGATCGAAACCGAGACGAAGAAGCTCGTGCAGATGGAAGACCGGCTGCGGCAGCGGGTCGTCGGGCAGGACGAGGCGATCGTGGCGGTGTCGGACGCGGTCCGGCGGGCGCGGGCCGGCATCCAGGATCCCAACCGGCCGATGGGGTCCTTCATCTTCTTGGGGCCCACGGGCGTGGGGAAGACCGAGCTGGCACGAGCGCTGGCCGAGTTCCTGTTCGACGACGAGCAGGCGATGGTCCGGCTCGACATGTCCGAATACATGGAAAAGCACGCGGTCGCGCGGCTGATCGGGGCGCCGCCAGGGTACGTGGGCTACGATGAGGGCGGCCAGCTGACGGAGGCCGTGCGCCAGCGGCCCTACACGGTCATCCTCCTGGATGAGATCGAGAAGGCGCACCCTGATGTCCTCAACGTGCTGCTGCAATTGCTGGACGATGGCCGGCTGACCGACGGCAAGGGGCGGACGGTGGATTTCAAGAACACCGTGGTGATCATGACCTCGAACGTCGGCAGTCGGGAGATCCAGGAAGCAGCGGCGGATGGCAACGAAGCGGAGATGCGGAGCCGCGCCCTGGAAGTGCTGCGTGGTCACTTCCGTCCCGAGTTCCTGAACCGCATCGACGACATCGTCGTCTTCCACCCGTTGACGCCCGAGCAACTGGCGGCGATTGTGGAATTACAAGTCAAGCAGCTGAGTGGCCGGTTGCAGGACAAACACATCACGCTGGTCCTCACTGGCCGCGCCAAGCAGCACCTGGCGCGGGCCGGCTACGATGTCGTGTACGGCGCCCGGCCCCTCAAGCGACTGCTGCTGCGGGAGATCGTCAATCCACTCGCGCTCAAGCTCCTCGATGGTACCGTCAAAGAAGGGCAGACGGTGCGAGTGGACGAGAAGGACGGGCATCTGGTCTTTCTGTCCTGAAAATTTTACATAAGTTCCGGGCGACTGCACTTTTCCCCCTTGACAGGTTACGGTCAGGCTGTTACTAGTACGCTCCTCTCCAGCGAAAATGTCGGGAGCGTGCATGCCTGCCCGAGAAGTCGTCTATCTGTTATTGCTGACCGCCAACCCGGACCTCGTCGAGCTCTACCGCCAGGATTGCCCCGAGTGCGTCGTCACCATCGCCAAGGACGCGGCAGCGGCGGTCCGCAAAGCGCCAAAGCACCGGTTTGATGCCGTGATCATCGAATCCCGCAAGGATTGGGCCACCGAGATGAAATTGTTGAACGAGGCGTTGGGGGGGACTCCCCAGTTGGTGCTGGTGGGGAGCACCACGTTCCTCCGTCGCGCCACCGAACCGCTGAAGGCCTTGTGCAACGGTCACAAGGCGCCTCGCGGCACGACGAAGCTCCATCATGAGCTGGGACTGGAGGAATTCATCGGCGCGAAACTTCGCGATTTCGTGCGCCGCATGAAGCTGGGGGCGGGATCCGACCTCCATTCGCTGTTGGTCAAGGCGGTTGAAAAGCCCTTGATCACGCTGGTGTTGGAAGAGACCCACGGCAACCAGAATCAGGCCGCCGCGCTGCTCGGCCTGAACCGCAACACCTTGCGCAAGAAGATCCGCGACCTCAAGATCCCGATCGCCAAGAAGGCCTAGGCACGATCAGGGTTTTGTCCTGTATCGACGCAGGGTTGAGCCTTGACAAGCCCGCGGCCCGCGTATTAGCATGCCGCGTCGTGTTAGGCGCGTAGCTCAGGGGGAGAGCGCTACCTTGACACGGTAGAGGTCGACGGTTCAAGACCGTCCGCGCCTACCATCAAATCCTCCGTCCACCCTGGGCGTCCCACGAGCAATATGGGACTTTTTTGTTTGGAGAACCGGTGGTTATCGTGTCTAGCGTGCCGACAGCGGCGGTCGTGGTGAAGTTTCCAGACGGTACCAACCGAAAGGCGCCGAAAGGTATCACGGCTGGAGAGGTTCTCGCTCTGCCCACTGGCAAGCTACCCGATGTCGTGATCGCGGCGCTGGTGGATGGCAAGCCTGTGGATCTGTCACGTCCGCTGGAGACCGACGCCGAAGTTCGTCCGGTGACCTTCGAGATGCCGGAGGGTAAGGAAGTCTATCGCCACAGCAGTGCCCACATCATGGCGCAGGCGGTCAAGGACCTCTTTCCCACCGCGAAGCTCACCATCGGGCCGCCGATCGAAGAAGGCTTCTATTACGATTTTGCGTACGAGCGGCCGTTCACCCCTGAGGATCTGGAAAAGATCGAGGCGCGCATCCAGGAAATCATCCGGGCGAACCAGCCGTTCCGGCGGCGTGAGATGAAGCGGGAAGAGGCGATCGAGTTTTTCCGGCAGCGAGGCGAGGACTACAAGTGCGAGATGATCCAGGGGTTCACCGACGACGCCATATCCGTCTATGACCAGGGCGGGCTCATCGACCTGTGCCGTGGGCCCCACGTGCCGTCCACGGGCCACATCCATGCGATCAAGCTGTTGACCGCGGCGGGGGCCTATTGGCGCGGGGACGAGCGCAATCCGATGCTCCAGCGGATCTACGGCACTTCGTTCCCGACCAAGGAGTTGCTGGATGACTACCTGCACAAACTGGAGGAGATCAAGAAACGGGACCACCGCAAGCTGGGCAGGGAGCTGGGCCTGATCGCGGTCAGCGACGAGGTCGGTCCCGGGTTGATCTTGTGGCTCCCCAAGGGGTCCACTATCCGATTGCAGATCGAGAACTTCTGGCGCGAGCAGCACCAGAAGCACGGCTACGCACTAGTCTACTCGCCGCACGTCGCCCGCCTGGACCTCTGGAAGACGAGCGGCCACACCGAGTACTATCGCGAGAACATGTTCTCGCCGATGCAGGTCGAGGCGAGCGAGTACCAGCTCAAGCCGATGAATTGCCCGTTCCACATCATGATGTACAAGTCACACCTGCGGAGCTACCGTGACCTGCCGCTGCGTTACGCCGAACTGGGAACGGTCTATCGCTATGAACGATCGGGGGTCCTGCACGGCCTGCTGCGCGTGCGGGGGTTCACGCAGGACGACGCCCACCTGTTCTGCCGTTCGGACCAGATCGAAGAGGAAGTCTCGCGGGTGCTGGACTTCACCTTCTTCGTGCTCAAGACCTTCGGGTTTGCCGATTACCGGGTGTGTGTCTCCACCCGGCCGGAGAAGGCCGTGGGATCGGAGGCGGCATGGGCCCAGGCGACCGCCGCGCTGGAGGCGGCGCTCAAGAGCCGGGGAGTGGCGTACGGCATCGATCCTGGCCAGGGCGTGTTCTACGGCCCCAAGATCGACATCAAGATCAAGGACGTGCTTGGGCGGTCCTGGCAGTGCTCGACGGTCCAGGTGGACTTCAACAACCCCGAACGCTTCGGGCTGGAGTTCATGGGAGAGGACGGCCAGCCCCACCGGCCGATCATGATCCACCGGGCGCTTATGGGGTCGATCGAGCGGTTTTTCGGCATCCTGATCGAGCAGTACGCGGGAGCCTTTCCCACGTGGCTGGCGCCGGTGCAGGCCATCGTGATCGCGATCACGGACAAGCACGCAGACTATGCCCGGGATGTGACGCGTCGCCTGACCGAGGCCGGGGTTCGCGTCGAAGCGGACCTGCGCAACGAGAAGATCGGCTTGAAGATCAGGGAGGCAGAGCGGGCCAAGATTCCCTACATGCTCGTCGCCGGCGACCGCGAGAAGCAGGACGGCACGGTCTCCGTGCGGACTCGCGGCGGGGGCAACGCAGGCGCGATGACGGTCGCGGCCTTCCTGGCGCATTTACAAAAGGAGGTGGAGGGACGGGCGCTGACCAGCGCCGTGCCCAAGGCATGAACCTGAAGGAGAGAGGTGCCCTATCGCCGTTCCAAAACTGAGGATCAATAGAGAGATCAGAGTATCGCCAGTACGTGTCATCGGTCCGGAGAGCGAGCAGCTCGGCATCATGACGACGAATGATGCGCTCAAGAAAGCGGAGGAGATGGGATACGATCTTGTCGAAGTGGCGCCCATGTCGCAGCCGCCGGTCTGCAAGATCATGGACTATGGCAAGTACAAATATGAACTCAACAAGAAGGCCCACACCGCCAAGCAGCATCAGAAAGGGACGCAGCTCAAGGAGATCAAGCTGAGACCACGGACTGATCAACACGATTTGGAGACGAAGGTGCGCCAGATGAAGGAGTTCCTAGCCGACGGGAACAAGACCAAGGTCACCGTGATGTTCCGGGGCCGCGAAATGGCGTACCAGCAGATGGGTAGGGCGATGCTGGATAAAGTGCTGGCCCTGGTGGGGAGCGGCGCGCAGATCGAGCAGCCCCCGCGGCAGGAAGGGCGGTTTCTCTCAATGGTACTGGCGCCTCAGAGAAAATAGCCGGAAGGGCGGCGAACGCAGGAAGGAAAACGGACATGGCCGGGCAGAAACTGAAGACGCACAAAGGGGTGAAGAAGCGGTTCCGGAAGACAGGGACAGGGAAGCTCATGCACTATCCCGCCTACAAGCGGCACATTCTGACCAGTAAGAGGCGGAACCGCAAGCGCAGGCTCAGCGCGCCGACGCCTGTGGCGCCGGGGGATGTCTACCGGATTGCCGCGCTCCTTCCTCACGGATAAACTGATGAGCACCGCTCAAGGAAGGAGAGGACCGCACCATGCCACGGGCTAAAGGCGGGACCAAGACCCGCGCACGTCATAAGAAGCGACTCAAGCTGGCCAAAGGCTACTATGGGGCCAAGAGCCGACTGTTCCGCACGGCGACCGAAGCGGTGGACCGGGCCCAGCAGTACGCCTATCGCGACCGCCGCAACCGGAAGCGCGACTTCCGGCGACTCTGGATCGCGCGCATCACCGCTGCCTGCCGGTCCCACGGCCTGCTCTATTCCCAGTTCATCTATGCGCTCAAGAAGGCGGGCATCGCGCTGGATCGCAAAGTCCTCTCGGACATGGCCATCCAAGACCCGGGCGGTTTCACGAAGCTCGTGGACACGGCCAAGGCGCAGATTGAGCGCATTCAACTAGAGCGCCGCCTCGAATGAGGTTCGGGATCACGGTCTGGATTATGGTCGCCGTCCTTTCTGACGCGGGCGCGGCGGTCGCACTGGGGACTCCTGCAACCCTGTCGACGATTCCATCGGAGCAGGGGATGGCTTCTTCCAGCGTGCGGGGGACGGGCAAGGCACCGTCGTTGTCGGGTTGCCGCATGCGCCCGTATCGCGAAGATCCTATGCGGGCACCTTTTCTGCTCATTGAAGAAGGCCCGGTACCTGGTTCGGATCCTGATCGTTTGCTCACGCCGGCCGAGACCAAGTGCGTTAAAAACTTGCGCAAGGCCGGTAAAAAAGCCATCGAAAGGGGCAAGATCACCGAAAGTATTTTTCACTTCCTGAGCGCCGTGGATACAGCTCCCGGTCTGGCCGGAGAGATCTATCTGGACTTGGCGAGCGCGCTGGACCAAGCGGCCTACGCGCAACCGGCGGCTATCGCATACAGAAAGGCGTGGATAGCGTTGGAAGCTGGCTATAATCGACCCGGGGTGCAGGTTGAAGGGAAAGCCCTCCTGACCCTGGCGGATATCCGGGACTCGATCGTGCGGCTCGGGGGGCACGTGCCGACTCCGACCAGCGAGCCCGGGAAGATCGTGGTGGCCAATTCCACCCGCAAAATCCAGGAGCAGTACTTCAAGCAGGTCTTGCCGCCCGTGACTCCTCGGTAGGGTCCTTGGTTACGACTGAGGCTTGCCCGGGAGGTCGATCACCAGTTCGAAGACGCTGCACGGCATGGTGATTTGCCAGCGTTCCAGCACTTCGGGGTGAAGCTCGCCGATCAGGCCCACCGCGTTGCCGTCTCGCTCGACCCGCCCGACCCGTCCCTCCAGGAACGACTGGTGGTCGGTCGGCGTCAGCGTGTAGGCCCAGCCCAGATAGAAGCATAACAAGTCCAGGAACGAATGGGCCTCGGAGAAGTTCGCGTTGGCGTGGGCCAGCAGGGCTCCCAGACGAACTTCGCTCCGCGTGCCGGTCTCGGCCTGCGGATCCGGAACGACGACCTCGCCCAACTCAAACAGGAAATGCGGGTAGAAGCTCCGGGAAGAGGCGGTCTCGACGCGCAGCAGCGACGGCAGGACCCACTGGCGCAGGCACTCGTAACTCTGGGACATGACGTTTTCGATTTCGACACAGCGGGCTTCTGGATGTTCGTCGGGCAGGCGCATCCGGTGGATCAGGTCGACGCGGGCGCCCAAGATGTTCGAGACGATCTCCTGGAAGCCGAAGCCGAGCATCAGCTCGCGCACCTTATCCGAGAGCTGCTCGATCCGGGACAGCCCCCCAACGGTAAAGGTCGCGGGCATGATCGGACCAAACGTGTTGTACCCGCGGCTGATGGCCACATCCTCGATGATGTCCACCGTGTGCATGAGATCGCTACGATACGACGGGAGGCTGACAAGGAGCCGCGAGCCGATGCCGGTCACCGTGTAGCCGTACGAGGCGAGGCTGGCCCGGACGTCCTTGAGGGAGAGCGCATCGCCAAGGGCCTTGCTGATATCGCTGAGTTTGATCGCACGGGGCTTGCTGAAAGCCTGCGGCATCCGCGCCCTGCGCCCCAATGCCGTTTTATAGGGATAGACGACCTCCACCGGCTCGATCGATGCCCCGCGGTCGTGCAGGTTGGCGGCCAAGATGTTCACGGCGAGCATGACCATGCGAAGGTCCGTTCCCGTAACTTCGATGAACAGGTCCGCGTCGCCCGCCCGCACTTCGCCGACGTCCCGGCTGTTGATGATGGGCGGGAACGAAAGCATGTCTCCCTTGGCGTCACAGAGCAGCGGCACCAGGTCGTGTCCTGACAGGAGCCCCCCGTACTCTTGCCCCTTGGGATGGATCTCCAGGATCTCCCGCAGGTTCATCGGCTCGGTATAACCGAGCGGGCGGAATCTGGTCCGGTCGGGGTCCGCCAAGGCGTAGGTGACGGGAAACTTGATTGAGGGCAGCCGATAGAGCCCAATGGAGACCGTGCGGCGTTTCCGGCCAAAAATGTCGGCGAGTTTTTCCTGTGTCTGGATGAGCTGGGCCAAGCCTTCCGCAGCGACCTTGTAGCCGCGCACTTTGCACCCGCCGATGAACGGACGCACACGCTCAAGGCCCTGCTCGACAAGAATCTGATCGAGCCGGCTCTTTGCAGCACGCAAATATGGGTAGGAGTCCGGCTGGCCGTTCAGCTTGATCCGGATCTGACGCGCGATGCCTTCGGCGCACCAGAGGTCCGGACGGTTGGAGTCCTGCAGCTCGAACCGGAGCTCGCCGGTGGCGGTGTCGACCTCTTTGATCTCGCCTTTCACCAGCGGTAGCCAGGCTTCGAGTTCCTTGTCCGTTGCGGGCCGCCCCAGGAGCTTGTCGAGGTCCTTGCGATTGACAGAGATGGTCGGCATGGCGTCGGTTCAGTACTGCACCCGTTTGGAGCGGAGCATCTCCAGATCGGCGGAGAAGAGATCGCGGATGTCGTGGATGTCCAGCGCGACCATCGCCATGCGGTCGAGGCCCAGGCCCCAGGCGATCACGGGGTCCTCCACGCCCAGCGGGAGCCGGACCTCCGGGCGGAAGAGACCGGCGCCGCCTAGCTCGATCCAGCCCAGGCGGGGATGGCGCACGTGCACTTCGACCGACGGCTCAGTGAAGGGGAAGTAGGCCGGGGCGAAGCGGATCTCCTGCGCCTGGGCCACTTCGCGCGCAAAGAGGGTGAGCAGCCCGAGCAGGGTCCGGAAATTGATGTCCGGCCCCAGGACGATGCCCTCGATCTGGAAGAAGTCGGGAGCGTGCGTGGCGTCCACCTGGTCGTAGCGGAAGCACCGCGCGATCGAAAAGTACTTGCCCGGCACGTGTGGCGTCGCCGCCAGCGTGCGGGCGGAGACGGCCGTGCCCTGGCTACGGAGCACCAAGCGGCGCGTCCTCATGCGGTCGAAGGTGTAGCCCCAACCGCTCGATCCCGTGCGGCCACCGTGTTCATGCGCGCCCGCGACCTGCGACAGGAACGGCTCGGGAATCGGTGCGGAGAGGCGCGGTTCTTTGACGAAGTACACATCGTGGGTTTCGCGAGCCGGGTGGAACTGCGGCATGAAGAGGGCGTCCATGTTCCAGAACTCGTTCTCGATCAGCCCGCCGCGCATCTCTTCGAACCCCATGGTGACGAGCTTGGCTTTGACCAGATCCAGGAACTCCCGGTAGGGATGTTTCTTGCCAGCCGCGATGCGGGCC
The DNA here is from genome assembly GCA_964610095.1 of uncultured Nitrospirales bacterium. GTDB lineage: Bacteria > Nitrospirota > Nitrospiria > Nitrospirales > NS-4 > NS-12. The sequence goes on from CAZSUT010000024.1 coordinate 18,196, forward strand.
GGTTTGAGGGCGATCGTGTACTTGCGGAAGCGCACCTTGCGCCAGCTCCCGTCCTTCAGCATCTCGGGAGTCAGGCGGGTGGCTTCTTCCCGCGCGCCTTCCTTCTGGATGTGGAGCGCTACGTCGGATCCGCGCACCTGGAGGCCGTAGGTGCGGATGACTCGATCGTCCACGCGGAACGGCTCCTTCGGGTTGCCGCGCTTCTGGGCGAACTTTTCGATCAGGGCCTGATCGGGCGGGGGAAACTCGGAGAGCGGCTTGGGTCCTTCGTGGACGAACCGGATCAATCGCTGGAGCGAGTCGGCTGTGACGGAGACGGCGCTCGTGGTTTGGACCACGCCGCCGGCGCCGATGGTGAGGACGCCATCCCGCTTCAACTCGCCGATTGCGGTGCTGATCTCGCCCGAGTCCAACCCTTCGCGTGTCTGGATGTCCTTGATCGTCAACTGTCCGCCGGTCTCGGCGGCCCTGCGCAAGGCCGACATGACGCGGACCATCGGGGCATAGTGCTGGAAATATTTGTTGCCCGTTTCCGTGAGGGAGACGATCGGACGGGTCGTCTCGGAGAGAACGGCGACTAGTCCCTTGACCTGCAAGCGGCCGAGGGCGGCGCTGACCTGGGCGACCTCCAGGCCGGTGGCCCTGGCCAGGTCCTCTTCAGTCAGGCCCTCTTTCTGCACGGAGGCCTTGAGCGCAGACACGACCTTGGCTTCGTGGGGATGGAGGCTCTCCGCGAGCAATGGAATGGTAAAGATCGCTGGATCGGGCTGGTCCGAGGAGTAGAACTGGTCGCTCATTGCTGTTTACGAGAGGAAGCAGGGGCCAGCTTGGTCATGGACTGACCGGCGCCGCTGGTGGAACCTGCCGCACGCAGGCGCGCGATAACAGTGCGATAGTCACGTCCGGGAGCTTCGAAGATGGCGGAACCCGCCACCAGAATGTCGGCGCCGGCGGCCACGATCGCTGCGGCGTTGTCTACTTTCACGCCGCCGTCCACCTCGAGCAGCACCGAGCGGCCGGTGCGGTTGATCATCGCGCGCGCCTGCTTGATCTTGTCCAGGATGCGGGAGATGAATCGCTGGCCGCCGAAGCCGGGATTGACCGACATGATCAACAATAGATCTACGTCCGGCAGAATCTCCTCGACGCTGGTCAACGGGGTGGCGGGATTTAAGGTGACGCCCGCCTTAACTCCTTTCTCCTTGATGGACTGGACCGTGCGGTGCAGGTGCGGACAGGCTTCGACATGGACCGTGAGATAGGTCGCGCCCGCTTCGGCGAACTCCCTGATGAATGCGTCCGGGTTCGTCATCATCAAGTGGACGTCGAGAGGCAGGGATGTGACCTTGTGGAGAGCTTCGACGATGGACGGTCCGATGGTCAGGTTCGGGACAAAGTGTCCATCCATGACATCCACGTGCACCAGATCCGCGCCGGCTTGCTCGACGGCGGCGATCTCGTCAGCCAAATGCGCGAAGTCTGAGGACAGAATGGACGGCGCGATTCGCACCTTGGGCATAGGAGCGCCTCCAGACAATCAGAGGTCAACTATAGAGCATCGGGTGAATGGTCGCAAGGGCCGGAGCCGAGTCTGCTGCCTGCCTTGACCGGATGGCCCGCCAGGTATTGCTTTATGCTCAGGCGCTTGCCCGATGCGGGCTGTAGTTCGCGGATCAGAAGCGCGCCTTTCCCGGCCGCGACTCGGATCGCCTCTTTCGTCACTTCGAGGATGACCCCTGGCTCCGCCATGGCGCACCCGGGATTCGTGGGCTCGGCCCTCCAGATCTGCCAGCGCTCATCGCCATAGTAGGTATGGGCGCCCGGCCAAGGCGTCAGCCCGCGGATCCGGTTGGCCAGCACCGTCTCCTCATCGTCCCAGCGCAGCATTCCATCCTCCTTCTTCAGCAACGGCGCGAGCGTGGCGCGGCTGTGGTCCTGCGGGATCGGGGTGAGGGTGCCGTCTTTCAGCCTGTTGATGGTCTTCACGAGCAGCCGTCCGCCGATGGGCGCCAGGCGGGCCGCCAGCTCTCCTGCCGTCTCCATCGGCAAGATCGGGACCGTCTCCTGCAGCAACACGGGGCCCGTGTCCATGCCCGGATCCATCAACATCGTGGTAATGCCGGTCTCGGTCTCGCCGTTGATGATCGCCCACTGGATCGGGGCAGCGCCTCGGTACTTGGGAAGCAGCGAGCCGTGCACGTTGACGCATCCCTTCAGCGGCAGGTCCAGGACGACGGGGGGCAGAATCCGGCCGAAGGCCGTGACGGCGATCAGATCAGGCACCCAGCTTTTCAGGGTCTCTATGAATGCCGGGTCTTTCATCTTGAGTGGCTGGAGGATCGGCAGCCCGGCCTGCTGGGCCAGCACCTTGACCGGGGGCGGGGTAAGTTGTTGCCCGCGGCCCTTCGGACGATCGGGCTGGGTGACCACTCCGACCACGCGGCCGAGCTTTTCAGGGTCGGCTTCCAGAAGCGCCTGCAAGGAAGGCACAGCAAACTCCGGGGTCCCCATGAACACGATCCGCAACGGCATCGACATGGTGTCAAAACGCAAGGAGCGTCAGGAAATTCAGGCAGGAAAGTTTGAGCATATGTGTCATGATACCGCATTTCGGTCGCCTTGACAGTATCACGTCAAGTTGGTACCATCCGCCTGCGGGGTGGAGCAGTCCGGTAGCTCGTCGGGCTCATAACCCGAAGGTCAAGGGTTCGAATCCCTTCCCCGCAACCATCCTTCTTTCTCCAGATTCCTCGCGCGTGTGACCGAAACTGCGCTTGACAGGCCTCCAAGGTTAGCCTAGCCTTGCCTTGCCAATGCTGCGCTGTTCAGATCGAGCCGAAGGGTATCCTGCCGCAGGGGAAGTGACGCGTATCACGAGCAACACAAAAAGGAGTGTGTGCGATGAGAAATGTAGGATATAAGCGTACGAGGATTGCCCGCATCGGTGCTGCGATTGGCTTTGTATGTGGGGTGCTGGGTCTCCTGGCGGGCCTGACGAACCATACGTGGAAGTTGGAACCGGAAGGATGGTTTGAAGGCGGTATCCTGCTCACTCTGATTGCGATGTTCATACTCCTAGACGGCATGTTCGCGTTCCAGAAGGACCGGATGGCCCCGCGCAGCCTCGACGATTAAACAAGCGCGCTCACATGCGGGGCTTGATCACTGACGATAGTTCAGCCCTCCGTCCTGACCAGACTATGGTGAACCTTCCGAATGAAAGGGGTCGGTCATGAGTATCCTGAAAAGGCTGAAAGACTATTTGGATCGCGAGAAGGTTCCATACGAGGTCTTGACCCACAGGGAAACTTTTACAGCGCCGGAGCTGGCCCAAGCCCTCCATGTGCCAGGGAAAGAACTGGCCAAGGTGGTCATGGTGAAAGCGGACGAGCGTTTCGTGGTGACGGTGCTCTCGGCTAACCGAAAGGTGGATCTCAAAAGACTCAAGGATATTTTTCGGACCAACCACGTGCGGTTGGCTACCGAAGCAGAGTTCACGGAATTGTTCCCCGATTGCGAACTCGGTGCCATGCCGCCTTTCGGCAATCTTTACAGCCTAGAGGTGTACGTGGACCAGTCCCTTACAACGGACGAAAAGATTGTCTTTCAGGCCGGGACGCGCCATGAGGCTGTGAAGCTCCGCTACCAGGACTTTGCCAGTCTGTCTCGCCCTAGAGTCGCTGAGTTTCATGTGGTAACCACGGACCCCAAGACCGATCTCTGAGAATGGGACGCACGGGCCGTGAAACGAGGACTTTGGGTCGGTGTGATACCAGCGGGCCGCGGGAGTGGTGGAAACTGCGTCGTTGACGGTATCTATTCTTTTGATTAAGCGGGACCGTCAATAGTTAGAGGCAATCCCATTATCCATCGCGTGGTGCTGCCAATCGTTCCAGGCGTGACCGAGTTCGTGGGCGAGGATATAGCGACGTCGGCGGATCGGCAGGGACTTTCGGATGTATAAAACGCGCTCGTCAGGATCCCAGTACCCATCCACCGACTCGCCGGTTCCGTCTTCGACGATCTCCTCCATTTCGCTGTCCGAAACTTGCCTGATCGTCACGACATAGCCGAAAGGCAATTGAACCCGCTTAGGAATGGTAAGACGCGGCATTTCTCCACCTTCTCCTTTGGGGGCTTTTGTCCCCTTCTTTACTTCCAGTATAACCCAGATACCTAGCATTATTGTAATGCCTTGAAATCAATAGAGTTTCAAATGTCTAGCGCACACATTGGATGGCGAACTGATTCTCGGTCGTCCCCACAGGGACCTCCTGACCATCCTTCGGGCCTGGCGCTCAGCCTGATTGTGCTGTTTGTCGTTCCGGTGATCCTGGCAATGGGCTACGTTCGCTGGCTCCGGTCGAAGCTGCCAACCTAGCGTGCTTCTGGACTGTAGGGTGTGAATGCTATAACTATGGATTCGGATTGAGCCGCTGCCGACGTGGACCGCTTGGAGAGGGAGACCACATGACGAGTCCGCCGAAACGCAGAAGCCATGACCTTGTAGATGGGCCGAGCCGAGCGCCCGCCCGCGCCATGCTCAAGGCCGTCGGGTTCACCGATGACGATCTGTCCCGCCCGCTGGTGGGGGTGGCCAACACTTGGATCGAGGTCATGCCCTGCAACTACCATCTCCGGCGCCTCTCCGAGAAGGTGAAGGCAGGTATTCGCGCGGCGGGAGGGACCCCCATCGAGTACAACACGATTGCGGTCTCCGATGGCATCGCAATGGGCACGGAAGGCATGAAGGCCTCACTGATCAGCCGCGAAGTGATCGCAGACTCCATCGAGTTGGTCGCGCGCGGGCACCTGTTCGACGCGGTTGTGGCGCTCTCCGGCTGCGACAAGACGATCCCGGGGACGGTGATGGCGCTGGCCCGGCTGAACCTCCCATCGCTGATGCTGTATGGCGGCTCGATCATGCCCGGCAAGTTCCAAGGGCACGACGTCACGATCCAGGATGTCTTCGAGGCGGTCGGGAAGCACGCGGCTGGCAAGATGACGGAGGCGGAACTGCGCGATCTGGAGAACCACGCCTGCCCAGGGGCCGGCGCCTGCGGCGGCCAGTTCACTGCGAATACGATGGCGATCGCGTTCGAGTTCCTGGGCATCTCCCCGATGGGCTTCAACGGCGTGCCCGCGATGGACCCGCGTAAGGATGAAGTCGCGTTCCGCTGCGGCCAGCTGGTGATGGAGCTGCTGCGGAAGGACTTGCGCCCGCGCCAGATCATCACGCGCAAGGCTCTGGACAATGCCATCGCCGCTGTCGCCACCACTGGCGGCTCCACGAATGCCGTGCTGCATCTGCTGGCCGTCGCGCGGGAAGCCAGCGTGCGATTGACTATCGACGACTTCGACAAGATCAACCGAAAGGTTCCCTTGCTGGCTGATCTGAAGCCGGGGGGCCGCTTCATGGCAGCCGATCTCTATGCGGCGGGGGGCGCGACGTTGGTCGCCAAGCGGCTGCTGGACGCCGGCCTGTTGCATGCCGATCAGCTCGCGGTCACTGGTCGGACGATTGGCGAGGAAGCCCGACAGGCGAGCGAGACGCCGGGACAGCATGTCGTCCGGCCGCTGTCCAATCCGATTAAGCCGACGGGGGGGCTGGTCATTCTTAAAGGAAACGTGGCGCCGGAGGGCTGCGTCGTGAAAGTGGCAGGGCACTCGATGACGTCGTTCAGAGGCTCGGCCAGGGTCTTCGACCGTGAGGAGGACGCCTTCGCTGCCGTCAAGGCTGGGCAGATCAAGGCAGGCCATGTGGTCGTGATCCGCTATGAAGGGCCGGCGGGCGGCCCAGGCATGCGCGAGATGTTGGGCGTGACGGCCGCGATCGTCGGCGCCGGTTTGGGGGAGTCCGTCGCCCTGCTCACCGACGGTCGCTTCTCGGGTGCCACGCACGGTCTGATGGCCGGCCACGTCGCGCCGGAAGCGGCGAAGAAAGGCCCCATCGCGGCGCTCAAAACCGGTGACATCATCGTCTTCGATGTGCCTGCTCGTACGCTGAACGTCGAACTGACGCAGAAAGAAATCAAAACTCGGCTCAGCAAGTGGAAACCGCCAGTGCCTCGCTACACCATCGGCGTCATGGCCAAATACGCCCGACATGTCTCTTCAGCTTCCGAGGGAGCGGTGACGAACTGATGTCATTCGAGGCGCCGGCGTCACGCGTTGTGCCGTCGTTGCTGCAGCAGGCGAGTTAAGCGCTCCGTGTCCTGATGGGCCTGGGGAAGTTGAGACCGGCTATCCAGTAGCACGACCCGCTCCAGGCACCGGATTGCGGATTCTTCGTTGCCCACACGCTCGTGGAGCTCGGCCAGGAGACGGAGCCCGGCGGCTTCTCCCGGCTCGTTGCCCAGCTTGATGAAGTGCTCGGTGGCGTTGTTCAGGCATTTCTCAGCCCGGCGCGGGTCCCCGCTCTGGAGATAGGTCTTCCCAAGCTGACTGTATGTGACGGCCAAGCCGTCCTCGTCCCCGACGGCCCGGTGGAACTCCAGGGCCTTCTTGAAATAGGCGATGGCCTCGTCCGGGCGTCCCAGCGCGACGTCCTGGAGCGCTAGGTTGGAATAAAGGATGCCGAGCGCTCGGCGATCCTGGAGTGGTTCCAGGATGTCAAGCGCTTCCAGGTAATAGGGGCAGGCTTTGTCAGGCTGGCCGGCCTCGGCGTGCACGTTCCCGATGTTGACCAGCGTCTGGCCTATGGCGTTCCAGTTCGGCTGGTCGCGCTGAAGCTCGAGCACTTCTCGGTAGCAGCGCGCGGCATTCTCATAATCGCCCATCATCGCGCAGACGTTACCGAGATTCCCCAACGAATCCGAAAGAGCTTGACTTGTTCCGTTTTCCCGGTCAACCCGCACAGCCTGCTCGTACCAGATGCGTGCCTGCGAAAGGTTGCCGCGGTGGAGGAAAATCTGCGCCTTGTGTTTGGCAGATTCAGACATGACCGAAGGATAAAGACGGGCCAGCCGGAAATCCAGATGGGGAGCCAATAGGGCAACGGAAGCCGGGCGTGGCCTATCTGAAGAGATACGCGCACTATCCAAGCAGATAAGAGTTTCCTCCAATCCCATTGGGCTCCCTCCCTCTCGTGTTTGCTCAGATGAATGCTTTGCTCAATGAATTAATGGGTTACGATCAGGGGGCACGAACCGGCCTATAAATGTAGGAAGGCACTGAAATTGCTGCATTTCCTGATCATCATGCGACAGAAAATTACTTCCTCGCTCATATGTCTCGTTCTCGGCCTCGGTTTCACTGTACCTTTGGCGTTTGCCGATGTCTGGCTGTGCATGCTACCGAATGGAACGAACCTCTATAGCGACCGGGGTGGCGGCCCGGACTGTCGCCTCGTCAAGAAGGATAAGAACATAGTCAAAGAAAGCTTTATTCCGGTGATGAGAGGACCCCACCAAGCACCTGTGGCGTCCGAAGCTTCTGCTGTATCGGCTCCTGCAGAGTCGAATGCTTCTGCCGTGCCCACAGCTCCGTTGGCGACAGCCGAGAGCCCTCGGCCTGACGTGCAGATCCAACCGCTCAAGGCGCCGCAGCCGTTCCCGGCCACCAGCCTACGGGTTCCGGTCCTCATGGTGAACCAATACTCTGCCAAGCAGGACCAGTCCGTGGCGTACGCGGCCAATCTCGGTGAAGTTGTGTTTGCGGATATGACCGTCAGTTACGTGTCTGCAGGGACAGGTCCGGAAGTGGTGACGGATTCGCATTTCGGCGGGCATCTCGACGTGTCCCTGCGGACAGCCGTCGCGGCGGCTGCGAAGAGCGTGGGGTACGATCCCCGGTTCCTGCGGGTTCGGCTCTCCGTACGCGCCTCCATCCTCCAGAACGGGCTGTATATTGACGGCCCGAGCGCGGGCGCCATTCTGGCGGTCAGTGTGACGTCGGCCTTGCTCGGTGATCCGATCCGCCCCGATGTCTGCATGTCGGGCACGATCAATGAGAACCAGGAGGTGGGGTCTGTCGGAGGGCTAGAGGAAAAAATCAAGGGATGCCGGCAGCTCAACTATCGGGAGATGGTCGTGCCGTTAGGGCAGACCTCCATGGACCTTGCGTTGAAGGGAATGGGGGGTGATATCAAGATCACTGAGGTCAGCACGCTCGGTGCAGCCTACCAAGCGGCAACCGGTCAGTCGATCCGCACCATCCCTTCGCGCTAGCGACCGCTCTCTCCTTCGGTCAGAATCCGTTTTTCCGCTCCCTGTCACACTTCCGTATTCAGGTCAGTCCTATGATGCGGCCGGTCTCGGGGTTGACATCCACACGCTCGCCTGCGGGACGGTTGGGCAGCCCGGGCATCAACTGCATGCTGCCGCACACTGCTGTCAGGAACTCGGCGCCCGCGAGGATTCGTACCTCTCGGATTGGGAGGGTAAAGCCGCTCGGCCGACCGAGGAGCTGAGGGTCGTGTGATAGCGAGTACTGGGTCTTGGCCATGCAGATCGGAAAGTGCCCGTACCCCAGTCTGGCGGCTGTTTCGATCTGAACTCCGGCAGTGGGCGCGCAGGTCACGCCATCCGCACCGTAGATCCGGCGAGCGATCGTGTCGAGTTTCTGCTCGATCGAGTCGGCATCCTCGTACAGAAGCCGATAGCTCGATGGCTGCTCGCAGGCCCGCACGACGGCGTCGGCCAGTGCTTCAGCACCGGCTCCGCCGTCTGACCAGGGCGTGGACACCGCGGCGGCCACGGCTCCTCCTTCGACCGCCTGGGCCTTCACATACTCCAGCTCTTCTTTCGGATCGTCTGCAAACGCGTTCACGGCTACGACGGCAGGGACGCCGAACGTGCGAACGTTAGTGATGTGCTGGTGGAGGTTGGCGCAGCCGTGGGCCAGAGCTTCCCGGTTGGGACCGGTCAGGGCAGCCGGCAGCGGCAAGCCCGGCTTGGCTGTGCCGGCGCCGCCGTGCAGCTTCAACGCCCGCAGGGTGGCCACGATCACGGCGGCCGCCGGACGCAGGCCGGACACCCGACACTTGATGTTGAAGAACTTCTCCGCGCCCAGATCGCTGCCGAAGCCCGCTTCGGTGACGACGTAATCGGCAAGGCGGAGAGCGAGCGCGTCGGCGACAATCGAGCCGCAGCCGTGCGCGATGTTGCCGAAGGGACCGGCGTGGATGAGCGCAGGCGTGCCCTCCGTGGTCTGCACGAGGTTGGGGTTCATGGCGTCCCGAAGGAGGGCGGCCATGGCTCCAGCGCACCGCAGGTCCTCGGCGCGCACCGGCCGTCCGTCCTGCGTCATCCCCACGAGAATCCGCCCGAGCCGCCGCCGCAAGTCTTTCAGATCGGCGGCCAACGCGAGAATCGCCATCACCTCAGAGGCTTCGGTGATCACGAATTGGCTGCGCTGGCCGCCCTGCAAAGTCACCTGGCGCAGCTCCCGGTCGTTCAGCCCCATGACCCGCGGCCAACTGATCGCGTTGGGATCGAGTTGAAGCGAGTTGCCGTGCAACAGATGGTTGCCAACGAACGCGGCCAGCAGGTTATGCGCCGCGGCCACCGCGTGTGCATCTCCGGTCAGATGTAGATTCACCTCTTCCTGCGGGATAACTTGCGCGAGCCCGCCGCCGGAACCGCCCCCCTTGATGCCGAACACAGGACCGAGACTGGGCTGGCGCAGCGTCACGAGGGCACGGTGTCTCAGCCGACACAGGCTCATGGCCAGCCCGATCGCGGTGACGGTCTTCCCTTCGCCCAGCGGCGTAGGGTTGATGGCAGTGACCAGTACATAGCGGCCGAGTGGCCGGTCACGGAGCCGATCGAGCGCAGCCAGTGCGATCTTGCCCTTGTAGCGGCCGTAGGGGATCAGTTCCTCGTCGAGGAGCCCCAGGTTGGCGGCGAGGTCCTCCACCCGTTTGCAGGGCGGCGCAGATGAAGGGGGCATACAGCCCGTTCCGGTTAGGCGGTCTGATATGAAACCCGTGTCACGGTCCCATTGATGATGCGGAACGCGTTGGCCTCCGGGTTGGTTTGGTCTTGAAGCGAAATGATGATGTGAAAGATATCAGGATACAGCGCCAATGCCTTGATGTCGGTAGGAGATGGACGAGCCGGAGAAACCGGGTGTGAATGATAACTGGCCAGCAAGTCAATGCCTTTAGCGCGCATATCTTTTTGCGCTGCAAGCATATCTTTAGTGTCCATCCAGAAGGCAACGTCAGCCCTTTCTTCAGGAGTCATTTGCTCCAAAGTCGTTACCTTCGCATCATCGAAAAGCTGTCTGACGCCTGTATCGTTCGCCGCCACAACGTTCCTAATTCTGTACTGATTGGTGATCCTGCCGTCCTTCCCGGCCAGCATGCCGCAGCACTCGTGCGGGGCCAGTTCACGCGCATGGGCGATCATTTCATCGAGGATGCGTCGGGGGATGCTCAGATCGCGCACGAGACCGTGTAGTCGCCGGACAGGTCCGCGATGCGGGGGCACGCGCCGCAGAGGAGACAATCGGGGTCTTTTGGGATGCGGGTCTTGCGGAAGCTCATCTCGAGCGCGTCGTAGATCAGCATCGAGCCGGCAAGCGACGTGCCGAATCCGACGATCTCCTTGATCGCCTCAGCGGCTTGGAGGACGCCGATCGTGCCGGCCAAGACGCCGAGCACCCCGGCTTCCTGGCAATTCGGGACCAGGCCAGCCGGCGGCGGCTCTGCGTACAGGCACCGGTAGCAGGGAAAACCGTCGTGCGGTTTGAGGGTGGTGAGCTGTCCTTCGAACCGGAAAATGCTGCCGGAGAGCAGGGACTTCTTGGCGAAGAAACAGGCGTCGTTGACTAGATAACGGGTGGTGAAGGTGTCCGAGCCGTCTAGGACGAGATCGTATTCGGTGAGGATGCCAAGGATGTTCTCAGCGTTGATGTTGGTCTGGTACGCCTTGATCGCGACGTCCGGATTGATCGCGGCGAGCATCTCGCGCCCGGACTCGACCTTCGGCTTGCCGACGTTAGCGGTCGTGTGGAGGATTTGGCGCTGAAGATTCGACAGATCCACCACGTCGCCATCCACCAAGCCGATCGTCCCGACTCCCGCCGCGGCTAAATAGAGCGCTGCCGGGGAGCCGAGGCCGCCCGCGCCGATGACCAGCACTCGGGCCGCGGCCAGCTTCTTCTGGCCCTTCCCACCCACGTCCGGCAGGATGATATGCCGGCTGTAGCGTTCGATTTGCTGCTCGGTAAAGTCCATAGCGCTCACGGCTACTCGACGACGTTCAACTCAATGGGGTCCACGATGACGCCCTTCTGCCGGATGCCTTCGATGGCCCGTTCGATCTCGGCGGGATTCCCGGAGAATTCCACGTCCATCCATCCGGTCTTCTCCCGCACGTCCGCCCTACGGATGTTCGTATCCACCTTCGGGAAAGCGCGGTTGATCTGGCAGAGGACAGGCTCCTTGATTTTGTCCTCCGGAAACCGGAGATGAAAACGGAGGTGCGCCATCGTCACGCGCCTTGTTCGCACCCGCCCGATCGCCCCCGTGCATTCACAGAGCAAGGGGTACCCCTCGCGCCAAGACGCGGCCCTTGCCCGGGAGCCCCGCCCGCAATGGCCGGTACGATGGAGACCTCGTCGCCATTCTTGACGGGCGTGTGCTTGCCTTTCAGAAAGCGGATGTCCTCTTCGTTGAGATAAATGTTCACGAAGCGCCGGATCTCGCCTTTGTCGTCACAGACCCGGTCCTTGAGGCCGGGAAACTGGCCGTTCAACGACTCGATCAGAGACTGAATGTCCGAGGCGGGGGCCTCGACCTCACTTTTGCCCCCCGTCAGTGTCCGCAGGGGCGTGGGAATACGCACCTTGACCATGGATCTTTACCTCTCATAGTTGCCCAGGCCGAACGTCTTCTGGAAGTGAACCAGACTCGGGGAGATCCGCGTCGGCCGGCCGACAGCGTTCATGACGGCCTCCTGGGTCTTTAACCCGTTGCCGGTAATCAACGCCACGGTCGTGTCGGTCCGCTTGATGATGCCCTGCTTGACCAGCTTTTTGAGGACGCCGATCGTCACGCCACCGGCGGTCTCGGCAAAGATTCCTTCGGTCTGCGCGAGCAGCGTCATGCCCTCGATGATCTCCTCGTCCGTCACCGTGTCCATGGCTCCGCCGCTCTCGGCCGTGGCCTTTAACGCATAGTAGCCGTCGGCGGGGTTGCCGATTGCCAGCGACTTGGCGATGGTGGTGGGTTTAACCGGCTTGAAAAAGTCCCGGCCTAACTTGTGAGCTGTAGCGATGGGGGCGCAGCCATCCGCCTGCGCCCCGTCCACCTTGGTGGCCATTCGGTCGATCAGCCCGAGCTTGTGGAACTCGTTCAGGCCTTTCCAGATCTTCGTGAGCAGCGAGCCGGAGGCCATGGGCACGACGATGTGGTCCGGGGCGTCCCAGCCGAGTTGCTCCACGACTTCATAGGCCAAGGTCTTAGACCCTTCGGCGTAGTAGGGGCGGATGTTGACGTTGACGAAGGCCCACTTGTGCTCACCAGCAATCTCGCTGCACAGGCGGTTCACGTCGTCGTAATTGCCCTCGACTTCGACGACGTTGGGTCGGTAGACGAGATTCCCAAGCACTTTGGAGGCTTCCAGGTCGTGAGGGATGAACACGTAGCACTGCATCTTGGCCGCCGCGGCGTGGGCGGCGACCGAGTTGGCCAGGTTGCCGGTGGACGCGCAGGCGACCGTGTCATAGCCAAGCTCGCGAGCGCGGGTTAGCGCCACCGAGACGACCCGGTCCTTGAACGACAGGGTCGGGTGATTGACCGTGTCGTTCTTGATGTAGAGCTTGTCCAGCCCCAGTTCGTCGCCGATGTTCTTGGCCCGCACAAGTGGGGTGAAGCCAGCGGCCAGGCCGATGGTGGGGTCCCCCACGATGGGGAGGAGATCCACGTACCGCCAGAGGCTCTTGGGGCCTGCCTCGATCGCTTTGCGGGTGAGGCGCGACTTGATCGCCTTATAGTTGTACTGGACTTCCAAGGGGCCGAAGCACATGTCGCAGACATGGAGCGACACGGCCGGATACTCCTTGCCGCACTCGCGGCAGACCAAGCCTTTGATCTTGTCGGTGTCCATGGGGGTGGGTGTTGCCATGCTCACGCCGTCCTGACGGCGCAGACCTCCGGGTCGTGCTCGACGAGTCGGGTGATCTCCGGGTGCTCACCGCAGAGCGGGCACCGCGGGTTCTTGGCCACCTTGATTTCGCGGAACCGGGTCGCGCGCGCGTCGTAATCCAGCAGCCGGTTGGTGAGGAGACGGCCCTTGCCCAGGATCAGCTTGAGGACTTCGGTCGCCTGGATGGTCCCCATCACGCCGGCCAGCGCGCCGATCACGCCGGCTTCCTGACAACTGGCCACCGCGCCGGGCGGCGGCGGTTGCTTGAAGATACAGCGTAAGCAGGCGCTCTGCCTCGGCAGAATGGTGAACACCCGCCCGTCGAACCGGAGGATCCCCCCGTGCACCAGCGGCTTGCGTGCAAAGAAGCAGGCGTCGTTGATCAGGAACTTGGCGGGGAAGGTGTCCACGCCGTCCACGACGATATCGTACCTGCCGATGAGGTCCAGGGCATTCTCCGCCGTCAGGCGCATGTCAAAGGTCTCGACCGCGACGCCAGGGTTGAGAGCGAGGATTTTGGCCTTGGCGGAGGCCACCTTGGGCCGGCCGATGTCGGACGTCTGATGGATGATCTGGCGCTGGAGGTTGGAGAGGTCCACGGCGTCGCTGTCGATCAGGCCGATCGTGCCTACGCCCGCCGCGGCTAAGTAGAATGCGGCGGGAGACCCCAAGCCACCGGCGCCTACGATGAGGACCTTGGCCTGCCCGATCTTCTGCTGGCCCTTGCCGCCGACCTCCGGCAGGAGGATGTGCCGGCTGTAGCGGGTGACCTGCTCTTCGGAATCTGGAATGAATGGCATGGTTAAATGTTAAAGTATTTCTCAATACTAATGTAGCGCTCGCCCGTATCGCAGAGCACCGTGACCACGTTCTTGCCTGGCCCGAGCTCCGCCGCGACCTTCTGGGCGGCTGCGACGTTGGCCCCTGACGAGATGCCGACCAGGAGCCCTTCCTTCTTCGCCAGCAGCTTGGACATCTGATACGCCTCGTCGTCCGTCACGGTAAGCACGCCATCCAGGATTGAGCGATTCAGGACCTTAGGGATGAACCCCGCGCCGATCCCCTGGATCCGGTGCGGGCCCGGGTCGCCCCCCGACAAAACGGACGAGCCGGCCGGCCCCACCGCGATTGCCTTGACCTTCGGGTTCCGTTCCTTGAAACCCCTCCCCCC
>CAZSUT010000025.1:0-31648 GCA_964610095.1 uncultured Nitrospirales bacterium
TGCCGCGCTCCTGCTCCTGCTCCATCCAGTCCATGACGGCGGTGCCTTCGTGGACCTCGCCCATCTTGTGCGAGACGCCGGTGTAGAACAGGATGCGCTCGGTGGTCGTGGTCTTGCCGGCATCGATGTGCGCCATGATGCCGATGTTCCGAATTTTCTTCAGTTCGTGTGATCGGGGCATATCCGCTCCGCTGACTGCTTAAGATCGACTACCGACACGACTGCGCTTCCTCTATCGTTCCCTGCAGGAGCCACGGGCACGGTTTGAGCGTGGGGCCGGGATTACGGGGCGATGAACGGGTAGGAAGGGCCTCGGCCGATTGAGAAGGTACTATAGAGGATCAGCGCGTCGGCGTCAAGACCGAGGCGACCAGATAGGGTGTCTATTGAGGAGGCGGGGTTTCGCCGGAGCGGGCGGAGCGGGTCCGGCAGAGCCCGGACCCGCCCGTGACGCGTACTACGCAGCCGTGGACTCTGCGAGCAGCGCGCGTCCTTTTTCAAGGGCCGCCTCGATGCCGGCCTTGGTCCGCAGCGCGGTGCTGGCCACGTCCTTTTTCACCTTCATCGCGTAGTGCTTGATCTCCTTGCGCGTCTCCTTGCCAGGCTTCGGCGCAAACAGGACCCCGGCCACGGTGCCGAGCACTGCCCCGCTTATGAACAGAAGCGTGATTGTCTTGACTGACGACGTGCTATTCTCTTCCATGGGCACACCTCCTCCTTGCTTCTATGTTTGGTTCCTCGAAAAAGGGCCCTCACCTGAGCTCAGGAGAAGAATGAGCATCATGCGTGCCAAATCAAATACCCATTGTGATTCAAGCGGTTTGAGGAGACTGGGCTGAAAATCTTGACACGGCCCAACGTGTCATCGAAGCAACAGTGTGGGAAAAATCAACGGCTGAGATCGGTTGAGAATCCCCGCACTATCTTCTTAACAAATTCCAGGGCCGCAGGATGCTCCACCAGCCAATGGGCGCCATAGAAGCTCAAGAAGGCTCCCACACAGAGGATGGTCACAATCAAGTACAACGTGCGATCCTGCGCCCATTCCTTGCGCAGACCCTCGAGGAACGGTTTGACACTCCAAGCCCAGTAGTGCCTCCCCAGGAAGAGGCCAAGAAATCGGTGAGTGCAGTTTCCGCAGCGAAACGGATAGATTCCGACACTGCTCGCAAGGTACTCCCGCGCACCGTGGCGCTTAGACCGGCGAACAGTTAACGACTCACACCGTGGGCAGGGAGGCCCATCGCACGTGTCCGCATGGCGATCATCCATCGAGTTGTGGGATAAGTCTAGCGCAGATTGTGAAGGAAGGCCAGGACGATGCATCGAGGGAAGGCCACGGCATGCTCATCGCAGGTGCTGACGAATCAGTCTGCTTTGGCGGGCTACCATTCCATTGTACTGAGGCTTGGTCAGGAGAACGTACCGCTCTTTTTCAGAAAATTCCTTTACGCAGGCTCGGGTCACCTGGAGCGCTTCCCTGAAATCTCCGGATCGTTCGAGGATTCTGGCCAAGCGCATGTAAGCCGCAGCCTGCTGCATGGCTATGATCGTTTCAGGGGCCTGCGCTATGACTTGGCGATAGGTCTGGATCGCCGCTTCGGGCTTCGTCTCTTCGGCCAGCATCGCGCGCAGCAGGGTCTGTGCGAGTCGATCGTGATCGCTCAGGCCCTCACCCCCGTCAAGCAGGGCATGAAGATCCTGGTCCGACAACTGATGCGACCCTCTCTTACCTCTTTTTATCTGCCTCCGCAGCCTCTTTGCCACGGGCCACTGCCTTGTAATCGGGATGAGCGCGCAGCGGCAGCCGAGGCGATTCGAGCAGCGAATGCGGAGACCGACCTCCCGGGGCATACGTTCTGAGTACACGTGCAAGTGGGCCATGCGACATTGCGTACACGTTTGCGGGTCGTTCTCCGAGAGACAGATGTAGAGCCGTGACGTGAACGCTCGGCTGCGTCGAACCTCCATGGCATGGGCATGCAGTTTCCAGCACAGGAGCAGCCCAAGAACCGCCAGATAACTGCGAACTTCCTCGGGGATGATCAGCGTGGAGAGCAAGTCTGTCATGCTGCTCCCAGTTTAATACAAGAATCACAGTCTAATGCAAGGACTATGCCGATAACTTAGTCGTTAGATTTTTCACCCTGTCGGCAAAATTGTCAGTTGATTGGCCGCAAGGGTGGCGCCGGACTGTTATCGGAAGCGCCCCAAAGTGTGGGAGTGCGAGCTGACTTGACAGGTCCCACAGGGTGGCCTAGCCTTGCTACGTTTCTCTCGATCAAATGACATTGCACAGGCGGCGCCCTCTTTGATCCCAGTGTTTCTATGGCTCCCTCAACGGAGGCGGGTTTGGCAACGATCCTAGTCGTAGACGACGAACGTGTCTTTTGCGATCTGCTGAAGACGGTGCTGGGCAGTCACGGCCATGAAGTCTTTACGGCGTACAGCGGGCGTGAGGCGCTCGACTTGTTTACCCAGCACCGCCCGCAGTTCACCTTGCTGGACCTCCGCATGCCGGAGATGAACGGGATTGAAGTGCTGCGCCAGATTCGCACCATCGATGCCAGCGCCGCTGTGATGATTCTGACCGCATGGGGGTCGGATGATCTAGAAAAGCAGGCCCGCCAGCTGGGCGTGACCGATTTTCTGAGCAAAACGCTCGCGCTCGACACTGTCGTTGCTTCCATGGAGCGGTTTCTCCCACCGACAACTGAGGCGGGGAAGCCGCCATCATCACCTGTCGAGAAGCTGAAGGAAAGGAACGCTCCGTCAGATCAGGCGACGTCTCCCTCACCACCTGTCGAGAAACCGAAGGAAAAGAGCGCCCCGTCCAAAGTCCCAGAGACCGATCGTATTTTGCTCATAGAGAGCAACGCCGATGCCAGCAATTACCTCAAACAATTCTTGACCAAGCGAGGGTTTCACATTGAAACAGCCCGCGATGGCTCTGCAGCCTTGCAATTCTTGAACAAGGCAATGCCGCGGCTCATTGTCCTGAACATGGACCTTACAGGGATGGGGGGACTAGCAGTCATGCGGGAATTGCGGGCCAAGAAATACACTGGCGGAATCATCATGTTGTGCAGCGCTGAAGATGAAACTTTGTTGAATCTGGCAATCGACATGGGGTCTGTCGACATTTTGGGGAAGCCTGTTGATCCTGAACGATTGGCGGTGGCGATCCAGGTCGGCTTGATGCTGGCGAAGGGGTGAGGAGTGTGTCCTCATTCCCCTTCATTCTCCTTCATTCCCCTTCGTCTCGCTTGTCTTCTGCTACTGATTGTTTACGGGTTGAGCGGGTGTGCGGGTCGTCCGCCGAAGTATGCCACCACCTCCGCCGGCTATCCTGTCGGGTACGTCGAGCGAGGATATGCCTCCTGGTACGGTCCAGGGTTCCATGGGAATAAGACCGCCAGCGGCGAAGTGTACGACAGCCATCGGTTAACGGCAGCCCACCGGACCCTCCCACTGGGCACCGTGGTGCAGGTGCGATCACTCACCAATGGGCGTCTGGTCACGGTGCGCATTAACGACCGTGGTCCCTTTGTCAAGGGTCGAATCATTGATCTGTCGTTGGCGGCGGCCCAAGTCCTGGCGATGGCCGGGCCGGGAACCGATCAGGTCGAACTGCGGGTCGTTGCGTACAGCGGGCGCCCAGGCGTATTGGGTTCTCTCAGGGTCCAAGTCGCCTCGTTTGCCGAGCAGGCCAATGCTCAGGCGCTGGCGCGGAAACTCAAAGGAACGTACCCTGACGTGCGAATCGTGACCGTTGAGCTCTCGTCAGGGAGGCGCTACAGGGTGCAAGTCGGACAATTCGCCTCAGAGCAACAGGCTGAGAAGCTGGCCGAGCTTCTGGCGACCCAGTTCAATGTGGAACCGTTAGTGATCCGGGATGACTGAGGTTCACTGCGCTTTGCTCACGGCGATCCCCTCCCCCACCATCCATCCCAACGCGTACAGGATCGGCATCACTACAAGCGCCACGAGCGGGGGAAGCCCCAACGCAACGG
This sequence comes from uncultured Nitrospirales bacterium, assembly GCA_964610095.1. Classification (GTDB taxonomy): domain Bacteria; phylum Nitrospirota; class Nitrospiria; order Nitrospirales; family NS-4; genus NS-12. The sequence goes on from CAZSUT010000025.1 coordinate 4,014, forward strand.
CGATGCCGAGGGACCCGCTTGACGACGTAAAGTACTCGCTCCAGGCGACGACCTGAACCCAGCACAACACGACGAGCGACCCGCATCCGGCGACGATTACACCGGTCCTCCGTGGAATGAAGATCGTCGCTTCTTCGCCGGCCGACGCGTCGAAGATCTTTTGCGCCAGCACCGCAAAGGCGACAAACGGTACGGCAGACCAGAGCGCCTGCGAGAGAAACAGGAGCAGGTAGAGTCTCGGGGTGTCGGTGTAGATGGCCAAGAATCCCTGCAGCCGACCGGCCTCGAGGTAGCGATCCACGGCGACCACGAGCATCCACGGCCAGACGAAGCCTGTCGCAATGATCGCCCAGAAAACCGTCCGGGAGAAACGAGGCGTCAGCGCTGCGACTCCATCTGGTGGCTCATCCAGGTCTGGAACCACTGGTAGTCGCTCTGGTAGGCGAACTCGGTGGGCAGGACGGCGGCGTCCTTGGCCGTGAGCAAGGCGTAGGACCGCGGCCATTGCTTGGTCCACCAGGATTTGAGCTCGTCCGGCAGGTACGGATCGCCGTCCGCGTTGCGAACGCCCGCCGCCGTGATCACGTCGCGCACGATCGGCCAGGCCCGGTCCTTTCCCAGCCCCACCGAGCGCAAGTGCTCCTTGAGCAGAAAGACCACCCACACCTCGGTGCTGTGCTTCTTGTTGTGGCGAAAGTGGACGACCTGGCGGAACGGCGTGGAGTTCAGGCTCTTGATCACGGACGTGTAGTCCGGCCCGCCGAGCCGCCCGGCGGCCCCGGCGATGCCCTCGAGCAGCGCCGAGAGGTCCAGCTCCGGCGTCGAGGAACTGCCCTCCTGCGCCTGCGGGCTATGCGACTGCGGGTTCGGGCCGGGATGGGACTCCGTCAGCATCTGCAGGAATGGACGCAGCTCACGCAGGCGCTTCACAGCCTGCTTGAGAAGCCGTTCGGATTCGATCCAATAGTCGAGGTCGCTCTTCACCGTCCGCTCCTTGCCGGCGGGAGGCAGGATGGGCGGCACCCAGTAACGGATCAAGACGAAGAGGACATAATCGAGGTCACCCTGGGCGACGTGCACCTTCATGAGGGCTTCCATGCCCCCGGACTCCGGCGCCAGAAAGCTCTCGCACTGGGCATCCACGCCCAGCCGTTTGGCCGTCTGCCGCCACCAGGAAGTGAACTGGGTCCATTGCGTCGGAGTGAGCATCGAGACCCCTTGCGCGCATGCCCGGACGGAGGGAGCAGCCTCCGCCGGGCGCTCAAGGCATCGTACTCCACCATCAGCCCGATTTCAATTCACCAGGAAAGGCAGCGTCGAAATTTTTTCCTCTCTCCGAGACAACTTTTTGCCGTCTCTGACCGTAAATGCTATGATGCGCCCGTGAGGTTCCCTTTAAGGACGATTCACGGCGCATGGACGCGTTGAGCCCGAAAAACCCATCCACCGTCGATTACACGCTCCTGGCGCGGGTCGCCAAAGGGGATGAGGAGGCGTTCGAGCGGCTCTACGAGCAGACCAGTTCGCTGCTCTACACCCTCGTGTTGCGGATCGTGGGGAAGCCGGCCGACGCGGCGGACCTCTTGCAGGAGGTGTACCTGGAAGCTTGGCGCAAGGCCTCGAACTACGACACCGCTCGAGGCGCTCCGATGGCCTGGCTGGTGACGCTGGCGAGAAGCCGCGCCATTGATTGGGTCCGCGCGCTGGCCGCCCGCGGCAAGGGTGTGACCGGCTCCCTCGACGACACGCCCGCCTCGGACCTCGTCGCCCAGAACGCGGACGCCCTGGACATCCGCGCGGCCAACGAGCGCCAGGCCCTGGTCCGGGCTTCCCTCAAGTCCCTGCCTCCGGTGCAGCAGCAAGTGATCGAGCTTGCCTTCTATGAGGGATTGACGCATACGGAGATCTCCGAACGCTTGAATGTGCCCTTGGGAACGATCAAGACGAGAATCCGTCTGGCGATGGAAAAACTCCGGGACGGTCTGCAGCCTCTCTGGGAGGAGGAGTTGGGGATTCCCGACTAGGCGATCAGGTGGACCACGAGCAACTTGAAGAGAACCTGAGCCTGTACGCGCTGGGCGCCCTGGACCCGGACTCGGTCCGCGAGATGGAACAGCACCTGGCGGCCGGATGCCCGGAGTGCAGCACCCTGCTCCGGCAATACCAGACCGCCGTGACCACGCTCCCCTACGCACTGCCGTCCCAGACGCCCCCGCCCGCACTCAAGTCCAGGATTATGACAGCGCTCTCCGGACCCGCCGCCTCCACCACCAGCGCGAGAGCGGACAAGCCCGCGTCCCCGGTGCCTATCCCGACTGCGCCGCCGGATCTGGTCTCGCCGCGCGCCTTCTCCAGAATCCCACTGGACCTGCCCGAGACGCCGGCCCCGCAGCCCATACCGAGCCGCAGTGAGTCTCTCACGGGGCAGGAGCAGTTGAGAGCGACGTCCCCTGCCTTGGCCAATGTGCTTGAAGCCCTGCTGAAGCGCCTCCTGCCCCGCAATGAGTTTCTCACGGGGCAGGAGCAGTTGAAGACAGCGTCCCCTGCCCTGGCCGCCATACTTGGAGTCCTGCTGCTCGGCCTGGCAGGCTACGCCGTTCACCAGTACAACACGTTTGAAGCGGAACGAACGGCGACAGCACGGGACAGAGCAGAGGCGGCCAAATCGAAGCTGGAGACCGCCGATCTCAAACACCAGTTGGAGGACAAGCAAGCCGCGCTCACCAAAGCGACGGACGAGCTGAAACACGCCGTCGAATCTCTGGGGACCACGCGCGAGCTACTCGCTCGGCACCAGGAACAGATTGGAGTGTTGCAGACGCAACTCAAAACGGGGCGCGGCCTCAAAGGCCGCAAGGGCGCCGAGGTGCTGGTGGCCGGAGGGGAGGATCTCCTGCGCATCCTGTCCTCCCCCACCGCCAAGATGGCGGATCTGCACGGGACCGACGCGGCCAAGGACGCGTATGCCCTGGTGTTTGTGGAACCGGAGACACGGCGCGGGTTCTTCTACGCCAACAATCTCCCGTCTCTCCCAGCCGGCAAGACCTACCAGCTCTGGGTGATCACCGACAAACCGGTCAGCGCCGGCATGTTCTCGATCGATCGCGGGCACAAGGGCCGCCTCCTGATCCGCGACCTTCCCGCCGTGCGCCGCATCAAGAAATTCGCGGTGAGCCTCGAACCGGAAGGCGGCCTCCCGCAGCCGACCGGCAGCATCTACCTAACCGGCGCGCCGTAGGTGCACCGAACCTTCCTTACAGAACGACAGGCACCGCCTTCCCCAGGCGGAGGAAGAGGATCTTGAACCCGGCGGGACGGTGACCCAACGCGTGGCGGACAGCCTCGGTGTAGATCCGGGCTTGTTCCCGGTAGGCCTCGGCCCGTTCCGTCGCGTCAGCCTCGGTAACGCGGTCCGTCTTGTAGTCCGCCAGCCACACCGTGCCGCCACTCTTATAAATGAGGTCGATGCGCCCTTCCATTAGAGTGGGAGGGGTTGATGCGGGAGGTGGCCCGGCGAAACGCGCCCCTCCCGTGCCCACCATCGCGGGAGGGGGCCCCGGCCAGGGCATCAGGAACGGGACTTCGCGACCGAGAATCGTGGCCTCGCTCAATTCGGCGTAGGCGTCGGAGCGCGCAAAGACCTGCAACACCTCACGAGCCTCTGTGAGAATCTCGTCACGATTCCCTTTGAACTCGTCAGGGAGCCAGTGTGCGGTGTGCCGGTCTAATTGTTCAAGCATCACTTGAACTGCATCGCGATAACTCCAGTCTTCAAGCGCCTTATGGACAAGGCTGCCAATGGCCGAAGCCAGCGCAGGGGAGGTCATCCGGGTGAGGCCTTGCGGAGCGCCTTCGAGTGGGTGTGGGAGGGGCGCGTTTCGCGGGGCCCCCTCCCACTCTAATTGTGACGGCGTCAGGGAGAGGGATCGCTGGCGGCACTGTGTCCACCGGTCTTCGCGGGCGCGCCAGCGGGCCTCAAACCCCTTGAGATCACGACGCGGCGCGGCGTCCTTCTTCTTCCGTCCTCCTCCGGCTCGCTTGCCGACGCCGGCGGGAATGACTGTCTTCGTGATGAAGCCGTCGCTCCCTTCCGTGAGCAAGGCCAGGAAATTGCCAGGGCTCTGCCGTCGCGTCAGCGCGCCCGAGAGAACGAGCCGCTCCTTCGCGCGTGTCATCCCCACGTACAGCAAGCGCCGCCGCTCGGCCTCGAGACGTGCCTCCAGCTTCTCCGCCACGTACACCCCGCCCAGCGTGCAGCGGTCGCCCAGCCGCAGGCCCAAGACTCCCGTGGACCAATCCTGCTGGACCTGGATCGGCTCGTAGGGAGGCTTGGTGCCGGCCTGCAATCCGACCAGAATGACGATCGGGAACTCCAGCCCTTTGGCCTTGTGGACGCTCATGATCCGCACCGCCTCGCGGGATGCCTCCTCCGCCAGTCCGCTCTCGGACTCGTCCGGAGGGTCGGCGAGACGCGCTTTCAGCAGCTCCACGAAGCCGGCAAGCGTCATGCCCGGCTGATCCACGAGATCGTCGGCCAGCGCCCGCACCTTCCAGAGGTTCGCGACCGCCTGTTCGCCGTGCGAGGACGCCGCCGCCAGCTCCAGCAATGGCAGCCGTTCGAAGATCAAGTCCAGCGCATCCGGCAGCGGGCGCAGCGGGCAGTCCCGATGCAGGGACGCGAGCGCCGCGTACAGCGACTTCAGATGACTTTCCTGGGGATGCGAGTCCAGACCGGACGGCCCGGTGCCGCGATAGTCCAGCGGCCCCAGCGCGACGAGTTCCATGACCTCCCGATCCGTCAGCGCGCCCACCGCCGAGCGCAGAAGCCCCAACAGCGCGACCTGGTCATGCGGATTCTGGACGCAGCACACGAGGTTGACGAGGTCAATCACTTCCTGCCGCTGGTAGAAATGTCTCTCCCCCTCCGCCACGTACGGCAACCCGTGCCGGCGCAAGGCGCCCAGATACTCCCAGCTTTGTGTGAATGTCCGGAACAACAGCGCCACATCCCCCGGCTCTACCGGACGGCGCCGCCCGTCCCGCTCGATCAGCACTTCCTGCCCGATGACCTCATGCTTCAGCCACTGCGCGACCGCTTCCGCTTCGGCCTCGACGCCTTCCTCGGCGCTCAGCGAAGCCCCCTCCTCATCGCGTGACGCGGGCGCCACCAGTCGAAGCTCGACGCCCTGTGTCTGGGCGCCGGTCTTGCGGTCAGGGTCTGGCTCCAGGGGGTCGTATCGCGGCTGGAGGCCAGGGCGCTCGCGGATCAAACGGTCGAAGACCTGGTTGACGGCCGTGAGGATCGTGCCATGGCTGCGGAAATTCCTGGTAAGGGTCAGCGGCAGGCCGTCCTGGTCCTCCACCATCTGGCGGACGCGCTGGAACGCCTCGATGTCGGCGCGCCGGAACGCGAAGATCGATTGCTTGGGATCGCCGACGATGAACAGCTTGCCGGGATGCGGGCAGACTTGCGGCCAGGCCTCGGCCAGTCTGTCCTCGTGCTCGGCCAGGAAGAGGAGGATCTCGTACTGAACCGGATCGGTGTCCTGAAACTCATCCACGAGGATGGCCTTGAACTGGCGCTTCAGCCGCGCCCGGACGTGCGGGTGCGACTTCAGCAAGTCGCGGGCGCGGGCCAGGAGACCGTCGAAGCGGACGTAGCCAGCATCGAGGAACCGTTGCCGGCACTTCGCGGCGAACGGCTCCAGCAGTTCGAGCAGGTCATGGAAGAAGGCGTGATCGCTCGCAAGCACCGCCTTGGCGGTCCTGACCAGATTGGACGCTTCCGCAAACTCTTCCTCGCTCCAGCCGGCCGGAGGCTTCGCGCCTCCATCTTTCTGCTCCAACAGCGTCCGCAGCTCCGCATTCACTTCGCCAAGGCCGGCAGGCCCGTCGCTGAGCACGTGGCCGAACAGACAGTCTGCGGCAGCCAGCAGCGCTTCGATTTGACGCGGCTTCTTCCCTCCCTCGCGGGAAGCCGACAAGAGCTCCCCTGCCCGCTGCTGCTTCCGCTCAAGCCAGGAGCGGAGCGTCGGCGCGAGCCCGCCGCCGACCTGGTCCTTGAGCGAATCGAGCGGTATGAGATCATTGACCAGGGCCTTGGCGAACAGCTCCAGCCCGGCCAGGTCCGTGCCGCGCAGCACCCGTTTCCATCTCTCCTGCCTGGGACTGGTGCCGCCGAGCTCGCCGTCCAGCCACTCACGCCACTCGCGCGTGAAGAAGTCGTCGAAGACGAACTCCTCATCAGGCGTGAACCGAGGATCCACGCCCGCTTCCAGGGGATAGAGGCGCAGCAGGTGCGCGGCGAAACTGTGAATGGTCCCGATCTGGCTGTTCTCGAGCTCGCCCAGCGCCGCCTCGACCCGGCCCCGCAGCTCGTCGGTGGAGAAGCGATAGCGCATGCGCAAGTCGGCGGCGGACAGGCGGTAGCGATCCCAGAGCTCGCGGGACGCCGGGGAGTCGTCCGGCGCCAGGACACTTTCCAAGCATTCCCGCAGGCGGATCTTGATCTCGTTGGCGGCCTTGTTCATGAACGTGAGCGCGACGACCTGTGACAGCGGCACCGCCTCGGGCGATTTGACGAGCAGATGCATCAGGCGCGTGATCAGCAAGGTCGTCTTGCCGGTGCCCGCGCTGGCCGTCACCACCACGTTCCGATCGAAGGTCGTGGCGGCGAGGACCCGCACCTGCTCGTCCCGCACCACGATCATGGCGTCATGTCCCTCCACCGGCTTTTTGCTGCCGCAGGTCTTCCAAGATTCGTTTCTCTGCGTTGTCCCGCAGCCGCCACTTGGTCGGATGATGGGTCCGGCGGCAGGCCGAGGAAAACTCACAATAGTCGCAGTATTCGCCGGGCAGGATGAAGAAACGACCGTGCCGCACCCCTTCGAGGATCACGCGTACGGTCCCCTCCCCGCAGACCGCCGCGAGCCCCGTCCGCACCACCGGCCCGTGCGGCCAGTACGGGGCAAGGAAATAGAACGCCGCCTCGTCCGCCACGGCCGGCTCCTCCTTTAAGACGCCGGTGGCAGCCAGCAAGTACAGCGGGGGCTGCAGGCGTTTCCCTCTGAGAGCCGCCGTGGCCAGATCGCGGTCTTCCAGTTTGGGCCCGCGCGACTCCGTGTACTTATAGTCCACGATGCGGACATGGGCCTGCCCGTTGTCCCGCCGCACATCCACCCGATCGAGGCGGCCGCGGATAGGCACGTGGCTCAACGTGTCCGGCAGTGTCGCACCGAACGAGCCGGTCACGGCCACCTCGAACAAAATCGGACGGTAGCCGGACGCCCGCAGCTCCTGGAGGTCGTTCTCGATGAACGTCCGGACGAGGCGGGTGAGGTCTTCCTTGACCAGGGACCAGAGCAAGGGGTAGCCGATGGGTTCGGTGGCTTCGAAATGGGTGAAGGCTTCTTCGGCAGCCGCCGCCAGGCAGGCGTCGATGTCGGAGGAGGTCACTTGGTCCAGAGCAACTTTGTGTTCAGTGAGTTGCTGGTAGAACCGGCGGAGGATGGCGTGGCACAGGGTGCCGCGGGCCCGCGCGTCCGGCACGAGGACGGATTCGGGCGTCTCCAGCGGCTCGAGCCGCAGGACTTTGTCGGCGAAATACTTGAAGGGACACTGCGCGTAGCGTTCCAGGGCCGTGGGCGAGACTCCGTGCCGCTCCAACATCCGCCAGTGGGCGCGGGCGACTCCGACCATGCCGTCATGGGGCGTCAGCGCCGGCTTCATCGAGTCAAGGGCGGCGACCGCCGCCAGCCCGTGCGCGAACAGCTCCGGCGGCTGATGCAGTCGCAACACCGAAGTGAGGCTGGACGACACACCCCCTTGCAGGATCATCAGCAGGCCCGCCTCGCGCGGCGTCAGGACGGCGCAGTCGGACGGTCGCTGGGCAAACGGCGGCTCCGTCCACCGTCCCGTCGGGCGACGCGTGATACGGAGCTCGCTCTCGCCGACGTGCGGCTTCAGCTCCGCCAGGTAGCCGGAGGGGACCATCGCGCGGCCATCGCGGTCGGCACGCTGATAGCTGAGAACGACCCTCTCACGGGCCGAGCGGAGCAGGAGCGCGAAGAGCAGGCGCTCTTCGTCGAACCCCTCCAGCTTGCACGGGATCTTGAAGCCGAGATCGCGCGCCAGCACGGCCCGATCGGCATCGCGCAGGAACGGGTCCTCCTGGACGGAGCGCGGGAAGACCTTCTCATTGAGCCCCAGCACGAAGAGGGCGCGGAACGGCACGCCGCGGGCATCCATCGCATCCAGAACCTGGACTCCGTGGCGATCACCCGCCTCGGACGGCACGCGGGCACGCTCCAACACGCGGACGACATGCTCCACCCAGTCCGCCAGGGTGATGTCCTCGCTCAACTGCTCCAGCGACGCGACGGACTCCAGACACGCCTTGATGGCCGTCTGCACGCGGTCTGCGTGCGTGTCCGACGCGCCGGTCCCCCAGGCCGGCAGGTGGAAGTATTCCGGCAGCAGCAGTCGAAACGCCTCGGTGTAGGCGGCCCATCCCTCTGTATCGGGCAGCGCTGAGAGGACCCGGTGCAGCCGCGCGACCAGGTCAAACAGCAGCGCCACTTGCTCGGCGGCGATGGCCGGCCGCGGTTGCTCCGCATCATCGTCGGCGGGCACGGCGATACCAGTCTTCGCGGCCCGCTCGAGGCGCAGCCAATCGCCCAGGCTTCCGTCTTCCGGATTGCCCCGGACGATGCCCAGGCGGCGGGTCGCCCAATCCCACAAATCAGGACGGGGTGTATAACCTTCGTCGCCTCCTCCCACGAGGATTTCCGCAACTCGGAAGGCGGGGGAAGTCAAAACCTCAAGCACGGAAGCCCGCGGGAAGGCTTCCACCGGGAGACGGAGAAACCGGATGATCGTCTTGACCAGCGGCTCGTGGATCAGGGGCTCGCCCACCGGACAGGCGAAGGGAATCCGGTTGTCATCAAAGATGCGGCGCAGGGTCGGCAGATAGGGATCGAGCGTCCGTGCCACGACGCCGATCTCCAACGGATCGCAGTGGCAGTCCTCGGTCAGGCGGAGAATTTCCTTGGCCGCTGCCGCAATCTCATCCTCGACGCCGATGGCGCTGATGATGCGGCACGTACCACGGACAGACGGGGCCATCTCGTCGGCCAGGGAAGATGATGTGGGTGTGGGAGGGGCGCTTTCAGCGGGGCCCCCTCCCACTCTAATGGCCAACCCTTGGATGTACGTCTCAAAGAACCGCTGCGCGAACCGGTAGGCCGAGGATGCCGGTCGCAAGGGGAAGCAGAGCGTGGTGGGGTACACGCCCGCGACGGTCTTGAAAAAATCCAGTTGGCCCTGGGTCAAGTCGTAAAAGCCGTAGTAGCAGATGCGGGCCATGCGCTTCAGGAACGCGGAGTGCGCCACGCGCTCCATGGCCTGCGCGGCCAGATCGTCCGGATCGGCGAGGCGCAACGCCCGGTCCACCTCGAGGACGGCCGCGTACAGGCGCACCAGCGCGGCGAGGCGCGCCGGATCTTCGGTCCTGAACCGCCCCTCGTCCAGCGCCTGTAGCACGGCGGACGGGTCCACCCGCGCTTCCTTCAGGTCCTGGACCGTCGCCCAGAGTCCGGTCCAGAGCCCCTGCATTCCCCGTCGGTCGCCGAATGCCTCCGCGCCGGGCACGCCGCGACCCACGAGATAGCGCAACAGTTCTTCGCGGAAGAAGCCATTCACCAGGGCTGGCCGGGATTCTCCAGCCGTCTCCCGGATCAGGGCCATGGCCAGTTGATGGAAAGTCAGCACGTGGAGCTCAAGGAGCGCACGCCCCTGTTCCACGGACAGGAGCCATTTCACGCGCCGCGCGAGTCGGTGCGACGGGACGACGATGGCAAGCGGGCGGAGCGGATCGTCCTGCTTGAGCAAGTGGACTTCAGCAACGAGAGCGGTTTCGAGATCGGGATGGAACGGACCGGTGACGATCGAGAGCATGACGGAAGTAGCCTAACGGAAAACCGGGAGGGGCACAAGAACGGATGTCACCTTTTGCACGCTGCCGTGTCTCATTGACAAGGAAAACAGTTCGGCCTACTCTTTCGAAGCACATCGAGAACCTCGAACAGAAGAGACAGAACTAGGGCCGAGCGGCATGGGTGACAGAAGATACGGCCAGCGGGGCTATCGGGAATACGAGAAAGAGCGTCCAGGAAAGCCCAAGGAGCCTTCCCGATCGGACGCGCCTGCGATGCCTCCAACTCGGACCGTCTCCCGCTGCGTGGAATGCGGAACACCACTTCCGCCCCTGACCGATACGCTCGGCCAGTGTCCCAAGTGCAAGTCAGAACTCCATGCCTGCCGGCAGTGCGCCCACTTCGATCCTGGCCAGCATTTTGAGTGCACTCAGCCTGTGCCGGAGCGCATCTCCGACAAGAGTGCTCGCAATGCGTGCACGTTCTTTTCGCTGCATGTCACGGTGGAGCGCGAGACATCGTCGGGGTCTGCACGCCCTGAAGACGCTCGACGCGTTTTTGACAACCTCTTCAAGAAGAAGTAGCCCGGCCCGCCCCACTCTCGTGCAGTTTGATCCAGCCATCGCCGCGCAGGCCTCCTTCACGCGCGCACAAAACTCCGGCGAACTGGGCCCGGATCTGGAGCAGGCCAGAGAGGCGGAAGCGATCTTCTCGGCAAGCGCCGGCCGCGAGGCCACGGCCGCGTATTACACGCTGCTTGATCTCGGCGGGCGGCACCCGGACGCCATCGCGTTCCAGGAATTCCTCATCTACATCACGTGGCAGCAGGTCACCGAGGAAACCATCCCGGCGCACTTTCAAAAAGGGGCGGCGCTGTGCGACCGGTACTTGAGCCGGCTCGCCCGCGGGCACGATACGCTTCAAGCCGAACAGATCAGAGAACTGCGGCGGTCCTTCCGCGCGGGCCTGGGCCTAAGTGACGACGAAGAGGCGGACTACGATGCGGACACGCCCAAAGGAGGAGATTGAGGAGGGGCCATGGGAGAGACATCAGTCTATTGCAGCGACTGCTACAACAAGACCGCACGGACGGAGGATGCGCAGGTCAAAGCGGCGGAGAGAGCCGGGCAAGTTCCCATGACCAAACACGGGACCTGCAGCAAGTGCGGCAAGGCCGCGGTCGTCGTCTATTACCATACGTGAACGCGCCGCCCGCCGCCTGATTCCGCGTCATCGCCGAATGTGGGAGAAAGGGTTCTGAAGCGTGAGGCGCGAGGAAGCGGTCAGGATCGTTCTCGAAGTTGTTCCGCCGCCTGTTCGTAGATCGTGCGCCGAGGACCGACGGCGACGATCCTGATGGCCCGCTTGGTTCGATCAATGCTGTAGACAATGCGGAACCGCCGCACTCGGTACTTCCAGTAGCCCTCAAGTTCCTTTTGCAGGGGTTCGCCGCAGGCTGGATCGTCACGAAGGGCTCGAACAGCCTGCCTGACGCTGCGTTTCAGATCCGGAGGGAGATGACGGATGACTTCCGCCACCCGTGGCGGGATAGCCGCCCTGAACTGGGCCACTACCGTTTACGTTTCTTGACAGGCTGGGCCGGCTCGCCGAACACTTCCTCGAAGGACAATCCCTTTCCACCTTTTGCGAAGTACCGCTCGCTCTCGCGGATCTGCTGCATCATCTCGGGATCGCTCAGGACATCGAGGGTTTCCTTCAACCGCTCATATTCGGCATAATTGACGAGCACCGCCGCAGGCTTCCCATTGCGCGTGACGACGACTTCTTCTTCCCGATCCTCGACCCCGGTCACCAGTTCAGGCAAGCGGGCTTTGACTTCCGTTATCGGCAAGGTCTTGGACATCTGTGACTTCTCCTAATTGACCAGAATTCTGGTCAAGCGAAATTTTATGGTTTTAGCAAGGCGCCTGTCAAGCAACAAGTCAATTCAGGCTAGCGACTTTTCTTCGCCAGCCCGAGCCTGCTTTTGAGCGCGCGAAGATTCTTCGCGGCGGCGGCGTTGTTGAGCCCGGCCGCCTTGGTATAGGCCGCGAGCGCCTTCTGAGGAAAGTTCGCCTTCTCGTAGGCGGCCCCGAGATTGCTGTAGATATAGCCTTTGAGTTCGCGGTCCAGATGCGGGTCCTCGCCGGTTTCGGCGATTTCCGCGGCTCGCTCCAATATGGCCGCAGCTTCGTCCACCCTCCCTTGCTGCAGTTTGATACGACCGAGGCGGTTCAAGGTGCGAGCGTCCATCTCATCGGGATTGACCAGCCAGGCGGACTTATACAGCGCCGCGGCAACGTCCGGCTGATCCTCTTCGAGCGCCCGCCCGAGGTTCTTGACGCCGGGCCGCGCCGCTGGCGCCGCTGACGCCGCCTTCGCCGCCGTCTCGAGATTCAGCCGCGCGATCTCAGTCTCGGTCCCCGTGAGAGACTCTTTGATGCCATCCGGCCGGACGCCCGGCGGCACAACCCATTCCATGGCGACGATCTTGTCCCGGAGCTTCCCATCGTGTGCAGCGAACCGGATGATCTCCCGCGATTTCTCCAGCTCCACCAGGGGCTTCAGCTCCTTCTGCACGAAATGGCCGAAGCGCGGGTCCGCCAGCAGATTGCCGTGCTCTTCTCGCAGCGGCCAGGTGCGGCCCTGTCCCGGCACCCTGAACCGGTCGTTGGTGGCGCTCGCCGCCAGCACCCGGCCATCCCCGTAGGCGTCGGGCTTGTCCGTCTTAACGACGGACAGCGTCCCCGAGTCAGCCCGCACGGTATACGACGCATGCATCGGCCGGTCCTCCGAATACAGGTAATACACGAGGTCGCGATGCTCCTTGAGGTCCAGCTTGGCGTTGAACCGGTTGGCCGTATCGATGGCCGCCGCGACGAGCGCCAGGTACTCCGGCTCTTTGCCCCTCATCCCGGCTTTCTCCGCGTAGCCCTTCAGGGTCTCCGCCATCTGTTTCTGCCAGAAGCCGGCATCGAAGTGATTCTGCGGATAGGCCCGGTCTCCGGCGAGCAGGCGCAGGCAGGTGCCGTCACGGGACAACAGCTCGAACACGCTCGGAAACGTGAACACGGCCGGTTGGGCCTCACCGAACACGAGCCGGTACGCGACCTCCATGAACCAGTTCGGATCGCCCGACGGGCGATAGCCCTCGATCAGCATGTCGGCCAGCTCGCAGCTTCCATCGAGCGGCGAGCCCAGCAGCACCAGCGCAATGAGCGAAAACGGCCGGTCCTCCACGTGCAAATTCTTCCAGTGCCAGGCGAGGACGCCGCCCATGCTGTGCGCCACAATCACGACGCGCTTTCCGCGCAGGTTTTTCACAGCGTATTCCTGCAGCTTCTCCGCCGAGAGCGCGATGTCCTGCCGCCAGTCGTACGCAAAATCGTATGCTGGCCGGCCGCCCACCGCCGCTTCGAGCAACTTGACGCCAGGCCCGTAGACCTGCTCCTTCGTGCGGAATACCGGGACACCACGGATGCGCCCGCCCGCGTTGAAGTCCAAAAGGATCCCGACCTTGTCCGGGCGACGGTTTCCCATGAGCGAGTCCGGCTGGATGGCGTCCACGCCGTAGGTGAAGCCCGGAAATTCGAGCCTGGAACCCATGAAGCCCGGGATGAAGAGGACTTCGTAGCCGTCGTCGATCTCGCGGAGTTTCTCCCGAAGGGCATCATGGTGCACGGCCTGGGCATCGGCCCAGCGCCGGACCTCGGAGGGACGCGGCTCGGTCAGCGCCAGGCAGGGGACGGACCAGACGAGCAGCAGTGCGGCCGAGATCAGCGGGACTAGGCTGATGCGAACGGCGTTTCTGGCCATTGGGACATTCGTCAAGAATGGAGGGACCGCATCCTAGCAGAAAACGCAGAGGAAACTAAAGCGGGCCTTTGTCATTGCGAGCGGAGGGGGAAATGGAAGCGGACCCCAATTTCCCTTCAGGGGGGAAACTGAGAGCAAAGGCACGGGGCGCCTGCAGCAGGCGCCCCGTGGAGTGCTTGTCGGATTACTTCAGGTGCTTGCTGACAAGTTTCGTCATCTCGAACATCGACACCTTTTTCTTGCCGCGGAAAACCGCCTTGAGCGCCGCGTCAGCGTTGATCATGCGTCGGTTCTTGCGGTCCTGCAGCTTCTTGCGCTTGATGTAGGCCCAGAGCCTCTTGGCCACTTGGGTGCGCGGCATGGCTTTGTTGCCGATCACGGCGCCGAGAGCGGCGCTGGGTTTCATCGGTTTCATGAATGCGGCGCTCGGCTTCCTCTTCTTCTTAGCCATCGGCTCTCTCTCCTCTCACTAGAGTTAGGTGCAATGTCCCCGCGGGGGACGGGTACCGCCAGCGCGAGATTGCGTCAATCCGAGTGAAAAGTCAACTTTTTCTGTCCTTGTCCCCGTTTGCGATCTCGTTACTTCATGATCTAAATAGCGAGGCGGGAGGAAGCGGAGGGAAATGGAGTCTGACCCTATTTATGTTGCATGGCGGATTCTGTCAATACCCTGACATCCCGCCATAGCCACCGTACCCGCCTCCATAGTCGCCTGAAGTCCTTACATGGCTCCGGTAGGCGCTTGAGTCTGTGATCGCGGTATTGCTTGGGGCCAACTCAGCGGCTTTCTTGAAATGGGCGGTGGCTTCAGCGTGTGCGCCAAGTTTGTGGAAGGCCAGGGCTAGGTTGAAACGAGCCTCGGCTAACTTCGGGTCAGCTTTCACCGCCGCCTCAAAGTGTTCCTTGGCTACGTCCCAGTGGCCCAGGTTGTAGTGCTCAATTCCTTCCGCGTTGTGCTTGGCCGCACCGGGATCAGCGCCAGGTGGGTATGGTCGCCCAGGAGGCTTTCGAAGTCGTACTTCGAGGTGTTGTAGAAGGCGTAGCCAGAAGCTTTGGTGAGCTGCAGCGCGACGTTCTCCAGCTTACCCTTCAGTTTGGCGTTGACCGTCAGGACTTTCTCTTTGGTCGGCGCGAGCACACAGTCGATGCGGCGTAGCACCGTAAACGGCAGGATGACGTCTTGGTACTTTCCTCGCTTGACCGTGTCGCGGATCAGGTCCGCCACACCCCAAATGAAGCTGACCTTTTCTCCGAAATTGTTCAGCATCGGCCCCGAATCCTACCACTCCTCCTCCGTAAAGTCATGCAGGGGGAAGAGGAATCGGCCGTGCGCGAATCGAAAAAGATACAGGGGGTGGGAGGCGGCTTCGGCGTCGGAGATTGGAGCGGGTCCCTTTCGGCGTCGCAGCCCCGCGGACTCGCCTGTAGGCCCTTCTGCTCCGCCCGGGTCCCACACAGCGCCGCCCGCAAAAGGGGGAGATAGCCGCGGAAGTCGGTTTATGGAAGGAGCGAAGCGTAGGTCGAGACGCCGCGGTGTCACCCGCAAGAGGTTTAGGCGCGACGCCGGCAGTGGAAAGAGGGGGAGGAAAAGGAGGCTAGCGATTCGGGAGGGCTTCAGCTTCCAGCTTCGAAAGATCGACGATCTTGCTGGCATGGTCGATATCGATGCCGACCACATGGCCATCGGCATTAAAGTCGAGCACGACGCCGGGGGCTGCCTCGCGCGACTCCACGCTGACCTTCTCAGAAAGGTCGATGTAGAGAGAATCGGTCTCAGGATAGTAGTGCAACTTCATCGCTTGGCCCCCTTGAAGCTGCCTCAGTATCAGCCGCGCAGTATAGCCCTCCCCTTCTGAATTGTCACGGACAGCACGCCCCCCACCCGCACCCTCCCCCGCAATGGGGGGAGGGGAACGAGGAAGGCGACCGGCGGGGGGGCGGCGGCGTATCCGGCGAGATACAGTTCTGCTACACTTCCTTGCCATAACCGGAGACACCCATGCGGGAAGGACGCATACCTTACTATTATGAGGTGCTCGAGCTCCGACCCTCCGCATCGAGCGCTGAGATCAAAAAAGCCTGGCTTGAAATGGTGCAGGTCTGGCATCCCGATCGCTTTCACCATTCATCCAACCTGCACCGTAAAGCCGAAGCCCGAACACAAATGATCAACCAGGCCTACCAAACCCTCAGCGACCCCTTGGCACGCGCACGTTATGATGCCATCACACGGAAAGCTGCCGCGTCCAAGCCAACCTCGCGCCCATCGCCTCCACCACCCCCTCAACCAACCCCTCGACCCAGCCAGAAATTAAGAGGGCCCCAATCACTCATCATCCTCTCTCGGCCAGGTCAACCTAAAATCCCGGTGCCCGCGATTCAAATGCTCGTCGACAGCAATGAGCACAGCCCCTACGACTTTCGCCGTCTCGTTCGAATCGCCGGGACCATTCGACAAACACTTCCCGCCGGTGACTATGCCATCGCTGAAGCCCCAGGACTGTTTTGCGTGGAGCGCAAGCCCGTGGCAGAGCTGTATGCGTCGACCTCGACTTCATCCGATAACCGCGCACGATTTCTGCGCGACCTCGAACGACTCCTCCCGTTCCCTCATCGGTTTCTGATGATCGAAGGCCGGATCGACCAGGTCCAGGGAAGAGGGCGTTTAAGCGAATATCTCAAAAACGGCGTGATGGATTTCCTGGATGCCATCACTCTGAAATATGGGATCCAGGTTATTTTTGCAGATACCCGTGATGAGGCGGAAGAACGCGTCGCGAATCTCGCGGCCATGCACTATGCATACTTCTATGCCGAACAAGAGGGACTTGGGCGTTCTCTCAATGAGAACGATTTATAAGCGAAGAGGAAGCGCTACGCGGCGGCGCAGGATTGGGGTTCGCTGGGGGTTAAGAAGGGGGACGGCACCCGTGAAATCGGGAAATGAGAAAGGACGACAGGCGCGGCTTACTTGGTCTTCTTGCGAGGGTGGGTGTAGAAGTATGTCCAGATAGCCCCGACTACCCCCACGAACGCAATAACGGTCATGAGCTGGTCAAAGAATGTGAGTTGTGGCATCGTTGTCTCTCCGTCCTTCCAGCCAATAGGCGATCAGGAAAAAGGTGACCGTCCCGACCAAGCCCATTATCGCACCCCACCAATTGGCCTGTCCACTAACCAGTCCTCCAACCACGGCAATCAGCCCGATGCCTTTCGCCATATCGTAAAGAAACTTGGCTGTGCTCTCTCGCTGCCGATCGCTCATATCCCTTGAGACACCGGGATAACGGAAAGGTTAAAAGGGCGGGGCGCGGGGCCTGTCGCCGAGCAGCCCAGCCGAGCTGCGCGTTTCGCCGTCGAGGCCCCGCAGACCCGGCTGTACGCGCCGCGCTCGATCCTGGCACCCGACTCGGCGCCACCCGCTTTTATTTTCTTTTTTGGGCTGACTCCAACGCCTCGGACCAGGCGTCCCGGAGAGTCTTGACGTGCGGGTGGTCGTCGGACAGCACGCCCGCTTCGACCAGCACCGCGATCCGCGGATTGGGATCCAGCCGCTTCACGCCGCCGAGGTCCAGCACGGCCTGCGCGTCCTTCAATACTTGAATGAAGGCCTCCAGCCAGGAATCCAGGATGGCGGTCAGGGCCGGCGAATCCTTGGGCATCCGCCCGAGCCGGACTTGCGGGAGCAGCTTGGGAATGGGGTCCGACCGCTGAAGCAATTTCATCGCGCGGTCGAGGAACTGCTCGGATGTCTCCATCTACCCGGAGTGGGGGGGCTAGCCGGTCTCGGGGCCGCAGTCCGTGCCGTTGCAGGGACCACAAAACCAAGCGCCGTCATTGAACATCATCGGCTCGTCGCAGACCGGACAGTTCGGCGGTTTTTCTCGCGGCAGGGCGCGCAAGGCGTCGAGGTCCAGCTCGTTACCGGATTCGTCGGCCACCAGATCTCCTACCGGTCCGGCGGCCTGACGCCCAACGCTTTTTCCGCGCTCTCGCGGGAAGGCACGCCGATGAATTTCAGTTTGCCGTCGATGATCGTGGCCGGTGTGGCGCGGATCGCGTGCCGGTCCGCCAGCTCCTGTCCGTCAGGGCTGAGGATGTCCACCTCCCGATAGCTGAAGCTGTGCTTCACGCGCAGCCCCTTCCAGAGGTCCTTGGCAGCCGGGCACGCGCCACAAGTCGTCGAATAGAGTAATGTGACGTTCGCCATGATCCACCAAAGCGGGAGGGGGCCCCGCTGTTGCGCCCCTCCCGTGCCCACATCCTAACACCCGCACTCCCCGCCTTCAAGCAGCGAGAAAGGGATAGGCACAGAAAAGTTGCCTGTCCCCGTCTTACAGGCTCGTCTTCCGTGTCCGGAAGGGGCGAATGGGGTTGTGGCAGGTAGGGCAGAGCTCCAGCGAGCTACGCTTCTCCAGATAGTCCAGGACGGTCTGCACGTACGTGGCGTGCGACCACGTGAGCGGCGACACGGACAGCGGCTCGTTCGTGTAGGGATGGACCTGCTCGGCCAGGACGCCGGAGGCCAGCGCCCGATCGGCCACCCACTCCAGCAGCGGCACTGCCTCCTTGAGCTGGTCCACGGTCGTCGCCTTCTTGATCAGCCATTGGGCGACCCACAGCGTGCAGACGAACCAGGGGTTGCCGGGCACGTTGGCGAGGTCCTGGCTCACTTGATGATAGTAGTCGTTCTCGTAGCGCGCGATCCCGCCCACCGACGTCTTGCACCACAGCCGGTCGCGGATGGTCTGCATGGTCCGCATCACCCGTTCATCCGCGGGATCGTAGATCCCGAAGTAGCCGACCGCGTACAGACTCGCGTCGATCGTCGGATCCACGTTGTCCAGCGTTCCGTTCTTCTTGAAGGTGACCATGCGGGCGAAGCGGTTAAGCTCCTGGCGGTACAAATAACGATCCATGCCGGCCTTCACTTCGGCCGCGGCGCGGCGATAGGTGCCGGTCAGGCCGACCTGGCCGAACCCCTCGGTGAAGTTCGACGCGGCCATCAGACCGGCGTAGACCGCCGCGCAGGTGAAGGCCATCACCCCGTGGCGCTCTTCCCACAGATCGTACGAGGCGCGCGGCAGGCCGGTGACCGGGTCCCGGTAGGCGGCCATCCAGTTGGCGGCCCGCTTGACCAGCGGCGCATAGAGCGGCGTGATGAACTCGACGTCCCGGTAACGCTCGAAGTGATGCCACAGGGCCCAGATCACGAGCGCCGTCTCGTCTTCCTGGATCGGCAGTTGGGGCTCGCCGCCCTTGACCCAGGGGAGCCAGGAGGACGCCAGCGTCCCGTCCGGGTTGTACTTGTGGAGGAAATAGCCCTCCGGCGTCAGCAACTGCGAGGAGAGGCGGAAGAACCGCCGGGTGAGCTGCGGGTAGCCCGCGACGTCCAGCGCGTGCGCGACCAGCGCGCCGTCCCGCGGCCACAGGTAGGAATAGGTGTCCCGCGCCTCGGTCGCGATGTCCGAGTCGTTCGCCGCGATGATCGCGCCGCTGTCGTCCACCTGGGTCCGGATGACCAGCAGGCTCCGGTAATAGAGGTCCATGACCTTGCTTGAGAGATCGCCGAAGTTGATGCAGTCCTGATTGAGCCAGTAGCGCCAGTACTTCTCCGTCCGCTGCAGATAATACTCCGGTAGCCGCTCCTCGACCCGTTTGTTGATGTTGTTGACGTTGAACCAGTCTTCCCCCGCGACGATCCAGTACCACGCCTCCTGCGACCCCTGCGCCGGCACCTTGAGGAAGATGCCCAGCGTGGAGTCCACCGAGCCTTGCGTGATCGGGCCGGCCTCCAGACGGCCGTCCTCGGCGTCCCGCCAGGTTCCTTCCGCCCCCTGCACCTCCTTGCGGCCGGTGGCGAAGTTCTGGACGCCGATCGTCCCGTTCGCCATGTAGTTCGTCAGGAAATACCGCCGCATCTTGTAGTGGGTGACGGTCCTGTGCTTGGGCTCGTAGGCCGCCGTGTCGCCGACGTCGGATTCGTAGAGATGGAAGTCCTGGTGGAGGAACAGGCGGATGTCGCGCTCCCGATCGGCCAGGTTCCTGACGATGATCCTCCGGACGTAGACCGGCTCATAGAAGTCCACGGCGTCCGTGCAGACGAGCCGGACCTGCAAGCCGGGATGAGAGGCCTCGACCTGCGAGACCATCGTCCCTTCCTGGTACTTGAGGGAGATCTGCCAGTCGGGCCCCAACCAGGAGAGTTTCCCGTCCACCCACACGCCGAAACGGGACGGATGGCCGACTGTCTGGTTTTCCTTGCCGACGTGGGGGAAATAGATGTCCCGGATTTGATAGTAGCGGTCGAAGGTGATGAGGAGCTTGCCGTTGCCGAGAGGGATGTCCCGCGGCATCCGCGTCAGCTAGCGGTGGCGAGAGCCGCGAGCTTCGGTTGGCCGCTCAGCACGGCCACGACGTTCTCCGCCGCCATGACGGCCTGACGACGGACCGACTCCTCCGTATTGGAGCCCGCATGGCAGGACACCAGCACGTTTTCCTGGGCCAGGAGCGGCACCGTGAACATGTTCTCCTCGCTCGGCAGGTCGAAAGCCGCCCCGCGCAGGCGCTGTCCGCGCAGCGCGTCCAGGACGGCCCCCTCGTCGATGAGTTCCGGTCGGCCCGTATTGATCAGGTACGATCCCGGGCGGATCCGTCCGACCCGTATCTTGGAGAGCCAGCCCCGCGTCTCGGGATTGAGGCCCAGGTGCATGGTGACAATCTCTGAATTCTTGAGGAGCTCGTCGGCCGGCACAT
The DNA here is from genome assembly GCA_964610095.1 of uncultured Nitrospirales bacterium. GTDB lineage: Bacteria > Nitrospirota > Nitrospiria > Nitrospirales > NS-4 > NS-12. The sequence goes on from CAZSUT010000025.1 coordinate 24,518, forward strand.
ACTCGATCCCGTGATGCTCGGCGAAGGACACGTCCGGATGCATGTCGAACCCCAGGACGTTCATTCCCAGGGCCAGCGCGCGCTTGGCGACCTCCTTGCCGATCCCGCCCAGCCCGACGACGCCCAGGGTCTTTCCCATGAGCTCGACCCCCGCGACGGACGACCACTTGCCGTTGCGGATGTCACGGTCCATCTGCGGAATGCCGCGCAGCAGCGCGAACATGAGGCCGAGCGTCAGCTCGGCCACCGCCGCATGGGTGACGCCCGGCGTGAAGGCCACGGGGATGTGCCGCGCGGCGGCCACGTCCACGTCGATGTTGTCCACGTGGGTGCCGAACTTGGAGATGACTTTGAGCCCGGTTGCCCGATCAAGCACCCGGTGCGTTACCGGATCATCCCCGACGATGACGGCATCAATGCCGACTATATAGGCCGCCATTTCGTCTTCTGTCAGGGTCCGGGGCCGGGGGTTTGCGACGATTTCGTACCCTGCCTGCTTCAGAATGGTCAGATGCTCACCCTCGAGATCCAAGAACGCCCGAGGGGTGACCAGTACGCGCGCACCTGCCATGCAATTGCCTCCTCGCCGAACTGCTGGAAGTAATCTCCTTTGGGAGCCGGGATTCTACCATCGTTCGCGAAACATCACAACCGGATAATCATTTTCGTTCCGGGGGCCTGCCCAGTTGTTTCGCCGCCCCGGAATGGGCTATGGTACACGGACCTGCATGCTGCATCAGTTCATACACCTGCTGCTCCTCCCTGTCGTGTCCGGAACGCTGCTTGTCCTGAGCTTTCCGACATACGACCTGGATTTCCTGGCCTGGATCGCCCTGGTCCCCCTCCTGATCGCCATCCGGGAGAAGCCCTGGAAGACGGCATTCGGACAGGGCTGGCTGGCGGGCTTCGTGTTCTTCGTCGGGACCCTGTCGTGGGTGATCAACGCCATGCACCAGTACGGGCAGATCCCCCTCCCTGTCAGCTTCCTCATCATGCTGCTCCTGGCCGCGTACTGCGCCCTGTTCGTCGCGCTGTTCGCCGCCATCCTGGTCGCGCTCAAGGACGCCCGCGGCTTGCTCCGGCCCTGGACCGCCGCGGCCCTGTGGGTCACGCTGGAATGGCTGCGCGGCCACCTCTTCTCCGGCTTCCCTTGGGCGCTGCTCGGCTATAGCCAATACCACGCCCTGTCGGTCATTCAGATCGCGGACGTGACCGGCGTCTACGGCATCTCGTTCCTCCTCGTGCTCGTGAACGCGCTGGTGGCCCGCCTCGCCGAGGTGCTCGGATCGCGGGTCGGGCTCGACGCCAAGCCAGTCCCCGTTCCCTGGATGACCATCGTGGTGGCTGCTGCGCTCTTCGCCTTCGTCGTGGATTACGGGCACTGGCGCCTGGACCCGCGCAACAACCCGGCGAACGAGCACTCTCTTCACATCGGCCTCGTCCAGCCCAACGTCGAGCAGGCGCAGAAGTGGGACGTCGCCTTCCGCCGGCAGACAATCGACCGCTACAAGAAATTGACGGCCCAGGTCGTGCAGGAAGTCGATCTGGTGGTCTGGCCGGAAGCGGCGACCCCATTCTTCTTCGACGTGGAGACCGAATACCGCGACGAGCTGCTGCGGTTCGTGCGGGAGCGCGGCGTCCCGCTGCTCTTCGGCTCCCCGGCCGTGGACAGCAAAACAGACGGCGGTCGGCGCCTGCTCAACAGCGCGTACCTGGTCAGCGGCACTGGCATGGTGCTGGACCGGTACGACAAGGTCCACCTGGTGCCGTTCGGCGAGTACGTCCCGCTCAAGCCGATTCTCTTCTTCCTGAACAAGCTGGTCGTGGGCATCGGGGACTTCGTGCCGGGGTTGGGTCCCCGCGTGATGAGCGGGCCCAGCGGCCATCTGGGCCTGGTGATCTGTTTCGAGGTCATCTTCCCGGACCTCGTGCGCCAGTTCGTGGACCAGGGCGCGGACTACATGGTGACGATCACCAACGACTCCTGGTTCGGCCGCACCAGCGCGCCGTACCAACACTTCGCCATGGTCGTGTTCCGCGCCGTCGAGAACCGGGTGCCGTTCGCGCGCGCCGCCAACACCGGCATATCGGGCTTCATCGATGCCGAGGGGCACATCCTGCGCACCACGGAGCTCTTCGTCGAGGGCGCGCTGAGCGGCGAGGTCCGGATCGGCGGTACGCGCACCATCTACACGGCGTACGGGGACCTCTTCACGTTGGGCTGTGCTATACTGTTGCTGCTCGCGGCGATCCGGACGTGGCGCCAAGGCATAGTGAGGGGAGACCATGCTCGACGACCTGAAAGCCCGTCTCGCGAACCTGAGTACCCGTTTTGACGAACTGCGGGGGCATCTTTGACCTCGCCTCTCTGAAATCCCAGATCCAGACATTGGACGCGCGCATGGCCGCCCCCGACTTCTGGGGGGACCGTCGCGCGGCCCAGAGCACCATCCGGCAGAAAAACCTCCTCGAACAGAAGCTCAAGAGCTGGGAGGACATGGAGCGCCGGCTCGACGACCTCCACGAGATGGCGAAGATGTCCGAGATGGAGCAGGCGCTGCTAGGCATGCGCGGCGAATTGACCCAAGCCGAGCAGGTCTTGAATAAGCTTCGGGTCAACCTTCTGCTGCGCGGCGAGATGGACGCGAACCACGCGATCCTCTCGATCCATCCGGGCGCCGGGGGGACGGAGTCTCAGGACTGGGCCGAGATGCTCATGCGCATGTACGTGCGCTGGGCGGAGAAACGAGGCTACAAGGTCGAGACGCTGGACTATCTTCCCGGGGAGCAAGCCGGCATCAAGAGCGTGACGCTGGGCATCGCCGGCGAGAACGCCTACGGCTACCTCAAAGCTGAGGCCGGCGTCCACCGCCTGGTGCGCATCTCCCCATACGACGCCAACAAGCGGCGGCACACCTCCTTCGCCTCCGTCTTCGTCTATCCCGAGATCGAGGACGACGTGGAGGTGACCCTCGAGGAAAAAGACCTGAAGATCGACACCTTCCGCTCAGGCGGGGCCGGCGGCCAGAACGTCAACAAGGTCGAAACCGCCATCCGCATCACGCACCTCCCCACCGGCATCGTCGTGCAGTGCCAGAACGAGCGCTCCCAACTGAAAAACAAGTCGGGGGCGATGAAGGTGCTGCGGGCGCGCCTCTACGAGGTGGAACAGAAGAAAAAGGAGGAGGAGTTCAACGCCTTCGTCGGGGAGAAAAAGGAGATCGGCTTCGGCAGCCAGATCCGCTCCTATGTCTTTCAGCCCTACCAGCTCGTCAAGGACCACCGGACCAACGTGGAGGTGGGTAACATCACGGCCGTCATGGACGGCGACCTCGACCCATTCATCGAGGCATACCTGCTGCAATCGGTGAAGCAGGACAAGTAGGCTCCGTAAATTGACTTGCCTCCCCCCGCCGACTATCATGCGCTAACTTTATGGAAGACTTGAACGACCAGATCGCCCAGCGGCTCAAGAAGATGGACCAGCTTCGAAAACTGGGGATTGATCCGTTCGGCGGGAAGTTTGACGTCAAAGACCGCGCCGGCAATCTGATAGCGCGCTACGGCACGGCGACCAAGGAAGAGCTCGAGCGCAAGTCCGTCACGACCACGATCGCCGGCCGGGTGACGGCCTTGCGTTGGTTCGGCAAGGCTGCCTTCGCCTCGCTTCAGGACGGCATGGATGCCATGCAGGTGTACTTGAAAAAAGACATCCTGGGTGAGCAGAGCTTTGCCCTGGCGGAACTGCTCGACATCGGCGACTGGATCGGCGTCAGCGGCCCGCTCTTTCGGACCAAGACGAACGAGCTGACGGTCGAAGCCAAGCAACTCACCTTGCTCTGCAAGGCCCTCCGCCCGCTCCCGGAAAAATGGCACGGCCTGACTGACGTCGAGACGCGGTACCGCCAGCGCTACGTGGACCTGATCGCGAACCCGGAGGTCAAGCGCATCTTCATCACGCGCGGCCGGATCATCCAGGCCATCCGCACCTTCCTCGTCGGCAAGGGCTTCCTGGAAGTGGAGACGCCGATGATGCACCAGATCCCCGGCGGCGCCACGGCCCGCCCGTTCGTCACGCATCACAACACGCTCGGAATCGACCTGTACCTGCGCGTCGCCCCGGAGCTCTACCTGAAGCGCCTGATCGTCGGCGGGCTGAACCGGGTCTACGAGATCAACCGCAACTTCCGGAACGAGGGCGTCTCGACCATTCACAACCCTGAGTTCACGATGCTCGAGTTCTACATGACGTACGCGGACTACACGGACCTGATACCCCTGACCGAGGAACTGATCGTGGAACTCGTCGAGACCGTCCACGGCAAGGGGGCGCAGACTATTCCCTACCGCCTGCACCCGACCGACGACACAACAACCACGCTCTCCTTCGCCCGCCCCTGGAAACGCGTCAGCTACCGGGCCGCGATCGCCGATCGGCTCGGCGCGACACGTCAGCAGATCACCGACCCCGCGTACGTCCTGAGCCAGGCCAAGGAGCACCGGTGCGAGCTCAAGGGCGGCGAATCGTACTGGCAGTTGATGGTCCTGCTGTTCGGGCAGGTGGTCGAGCCCACGCTGATCCAGCCGACGTTCATCACTGACTTCCCGGTCGAGATCTCTCCCCTGGCCAAACGCAAGGCACTCGACCCGGAGCTCACCGACCGCTTTGAGCTCTACATCGCCACCCGCGAGATCGCCAACGCCTTCTCGGAACTGAACGACCCCATGGACCAGCGCAAGCGCTTCGAGGCGCAGATGGCCGAGCGGGCCAAGGGCGATCTGGAAGCCCAGCGCCTGGATGAAGACTTCCTGCGCGCGCTCGAGCATGGCATGCCGCCGACGGCCGGGGAAGGGATCGGCATTGACCGGCTCGTCATGTTGCTGACCAACCAGACGTCCATTCGCGACGTGATCCTCTTCCCGCAACTGCGTCCGGAAATGCGCCCGGAAAAATAGTCCGTGAACCTTCCGTACGAAGCCTTCATCGGTCTCCGGTACCTCCGGGCCAAGCGCCGCAACCGCACCATCTCGTTCAACACGCTCATCTCCATCCTCGGCGTGACCATCGGCGTGGCGGCCCTGATCGCCACGCTGGGCATCATGACGGGCTTCAAGGAGGACCTGCAGTCCAAGATCCTCGGCACGAACTCGCACATCATCGTCACCACCCGTACCGGCGAGACGATCAAGGACTACGCCGCGCTGACGGACAAAGTGGCCGCCGTCCCTGAGGTGGTCGCCGCCACCCCGTTCATCTTCAAGCAGGTCCTGCTCACGTCGGAGAGCGGCTCGCACGGCGTCGTGCTGCGCGGTGTCGACGTGCGGCGCGAGCCGACGGTCACGGAGATCGCGAAGAACCTCCGCGCCGGCAAGCTGGAAGAGCTGGACCTGGCCGGGCCGGCCGCCTCCCCGCCTCTGCTCCCCGGCATCATCATCGGCAAGGAGCTGGCGTTGCGGCTGGGCGTCTTCATGGGCGATCGGCTGAACGTCGTCTCCCCGGTGGGCCCCATCAGCGCCCTGGGCATGATCCCGAAGGTGCGGGGCCACCGCGTGGTCGGCGTGTTCGAGTCCGGGATGTACGAGTACGACTCGTCGCTGGTCTACGTGTCGATCAAGCAGGCGCAGGAGTTCTTCAACATGGGCGACACGGTGACCGGCGTCGAGGTAAAGGTCGCGGACATCTTCGCGGCGGACCGCATCGCCCAGGCGATCGAGCACACGATCGGCTTCCCCTACTGGGCGCGAGACTGGATGAAGCTCAACAAGAACCTGTTCTCGGCGCTCAAGCTGGAGAAGTTCATGATGTTCATCCTGCTGGTGCTGGTCGTGATCGTGGCCTCCTTCAACATCGTGAGCACGCTCACCATGATCGTCGTGGAAAAGCACCGGGAGATCGCCATCCTGAAGGCGATGGGCGCGACCGGCCAGGCCGTGACGCGCATCTTCATGCTGAACGGGCTCGTGATCGGCGTCGTCGGGACGGTGATCGGCATTCCACTGGGCTACAGCTTCTGCTGGGCGATCCAGACCTTCTACACCCTGCCGGGGGACGTCTACTACCTGAGCCGCATCCCGGTGAACATCAAGATCATGGACGTCGTGACGGTCGCCGTGTCGGCGATCACCATCACGTTCCTGGCCACGATCCACCCCTGCCGGCAGGCGGCTCGCCTCGATCCGGCTGAAGCGATCCGGTACGAATAAAAATATGATCCAAGCGCTCGACCTCCGCAAATCCTTCAAGCTGGACCAGACCGAGGTCCACGTGCTGAAGGGCGTGAGCCTGGAGATCAAGCGCGGCGAGCTGGTGGCGATCGTCGGCGCGTCCGGAGTCGGCAAGACGACCCTCCTGCACGTTTTGGGAACGTTGGATCGGCCGACCAGCGGCGCCGTGCGCTTCGACGGGAACGATGTATTCGCCATGGACGACCAGGCACTGGCGGAGTTCCGCAATCGCAAGATCGGGTTCGTCTTCCAGTTCCACCATCTGCTGCCTGAGTTCACGGCGCTGGAGAACGTGATGCTGCCGGCCCTGATCCGCCGGCAATCCGAGGCAGAGGCGCGCGCCGCCGCGGAGGCCGTGCTGAAGGAAGTGGGCCTGGCGCATCGGCTGGAGCACCGGATCGGGGAACTCTCAGGCGGCGAGCAGCAACGCGTCGCGGTCGCGCGCGCCCTGGTCCTGCATCCGGACCTGGTGCTGGCCGACGAGCCGACCGGCAACCTGGACACGCACACTGGCGAAGAAGTCTTTAAGCTGCTGCGGGACCTGAACCGCGCCAAGGGGATCACGTTCGTGATCGTGACCCACAACGAGGCACTCTCCAGACAGGCCGACCGTATCATCCGCATGGTGGACGGCCAGATCGCCTAGCGAAATCAGGAGGAGCACGAGTTATGCTTGCTACGCGGGTCCGTCAGAAGGACGGCGTCTTCTACTTCGTCTCCTATCCGGCGGAGGATCTGATCCGGAAGGTCCGGTTCGTCAGCCGGTTCTACGGCGAAGGCGAGCAGATCGCGCCGGCCGAGATCGCGGAAGACGATGAGATCGCCCAGTTCATCGCCAGGATCGAACGCAGCGACAAGGCCTTCCAGCGCCAGCTCTCGCGCGCCAAGGTCAAGGCCATCACCAAC
>CAZSUT010000026.1:0-31508 GCA_964610095.1 uncultured Nitrospirales bacterium
TGCTGATCGGCATCGTGAAGAAGAACGCGATCATGATGATCGACTTCGCGCTGGAGGCGGAGCGCAAGGAGGGGAAAGGCCCCACCGAGGCGATCTATGAGGCTTGTCTAATGCGCTTTCGGCCGATCATGATGACGACGATGGCGGCGCTGCTAGGGGCCATGCCGCTGGCGCTCGGGACCGGCCTGGGCTCCGAGCTGCGCCGCCCGCTGGGCATTGCCATCGTCGGCGGCCTGATCGTCAGCCAGATGCTCACGCTCTACACGACCCCGGTGGTGTACCTCTACCTCGACCGCCTGCGGCTCTGGTTCGAGCGTCTGCGGGCTGGACGTGCGCAGCGGACGTCCTCCCTCCATCCGGCTCCCTAGGGCAGCTGATTACTCCGCTTCTCGCTGGCCTAGTTTTCCATGAGGACGTCAGTTTTGCAGGATAACTTCTCGCGCGTAGGAGCGAGCGATCAGAAGCTCCTAGCTTCGTCCCCTCTGTTCAAAAATCCTGCTAAGCGTCTGAAACTATCTCCTGGGTTTTCTAGGCTAGGCGCGTAGCATTCTTAGTGAAGTCTCTTAACCCGCCCACGCCCTTTCCAGCCAGACTGGTGCGACCAGCCTCTCGAGGTTGTCGCATTTCAGGCTAGATATCACGTGGCGCACCTGCTATTATGTGAGTGAGCACTTACTTACATAGCAGGTACGTGATGAGCGTCAGCCAGAAATCCCGAACGCATAAGGCGACCGGCCGGGAACGGCAGGCCAGTATCATTGCGGCCGCGGCCTCCTTGTTCGCCCAGAAGGGCTTCAACGGCACGACGACCCGAGAGATCGCGAAGACCGCCGGTATCAGCGAGGCGCTCCTGTTCCGGTACTTTCCGACCAAGCGGGCGCTGTACGCCGCGATCATTGCCGCGAAGAGCCAACTCTCCCAGCTCATGGCGTCCATCGAGGCGGCGGCGGACAAGCGGGACGACGTGCAGGTCTTCACGCTCATCGCCGGCTTCCGCATCCATCGGGGTGCCGATCCGTCTCTGCTCCGCCTGCTGCTCTTCAGCGCACTCGAAGGGCACGAACTGTCGGACATGTTCTTCCGGAACCGGCATCGGGTGTTTTATGAATTCCTGGCCGGCTACATCGCCCGCCGCACCCGGGAGGGCAAGTTCCGGAAAGTGGACCCGCTACTCGCCGCACAGTCCTTCGTCGGTATGATCGTCTATCACCGACTGCTGCACGACATCTTTGGCGTTCCCGCCCACTGCTCGCCGGAAGAGGCCGTTGCCGGCTATGTGGATGTCTTCCTCGAGGGCCTGCGGAAATGAGCCGCTTCAAGCGCCATCCCTTCCTCGCGCTCGTCGGCATCCTTGTCTTGACGCTGGTCGCGCTCGTGGCCTTTCGCCTCGTCAGCAGCGGCGCCAAGAAAGACCCGCGCAAAGAACGCGTGGTTTCGGTGGGCACGATGTCGGCCCTCCGGAAGGATCTCGACGTGCGTCTGTCCTACACCGCGGACATCCAGCCCTACCAGCAGGTCAACATCTTCTCGCGGGTGGACGGGTACATCGCCAAGATGTATGTGGACAAGGGCGACTACGTGAAGGCAGATCAATTGCTCGTGGAGGTGGACCATACCGATTACGTGCACGCGGTGAACCGCGCCAAAGCCAACTTGGAAGCCGCCCGCGCGAACGTGGTGAGCCAGGAGGCGACCATCCGCAACGCGAAACTAAACCTGGACCGCATGCGGACGCTCATCACGAACCAGTACGTCTCGCAACAGGACCTGGACAACGCGCAGGCCGCCTATGATGTGTCCATCGCGCAGATCGAATCCTTGCGGGCCCAGGTTCACCAGATGGAGGTGGCGCTGCAGCAAGCCGAGACGAGCCTGACCTATTCGTACATCCGGGCGCCGTTTGCGGGGTTCATCTCCGCTCGGAATCTGGACGCGGGCGCCTTCGTTTCGGGTTCGACCCCTAGTACCTCGACCATGTCGCGCGGGATCCTGGTCCTCGATGACATCGCAACCGTGCGCGTGCTGGTGGATGTGGTCGAGAAGGACGTGCCGCTCGTGAAGATCGGCCAACCCGCCGAGCTCCGCGCGGACGCCTATCCGAGCCGGCTCTTCACCGGGGAAGTCACGCGCGTCGTCCATGCCCTGGACCGGACGACGCGGACCATGAAGGTGGAAGTGGACATCCCGAATCCGGATCGTGCCCTCAAAGGGGGCATGTTCGCGCGAGTGGAACTGCTCGTCGGCCGGCACGAGAATGCGCTGCAGATCCCGATTGACGCGATCACGCGATTGGAGACCGACCAGTACGTGTACACCGTGCAGGACGGCAAGGCCCGGAAAGCGCCGGTTGCGCTGGGCATCCAGAACAACGGGTTGATCGAGATCAGCAAGGGGCTGACGGGGACCGACCCGGTCATCGTCTCCGGCAAGGACCTGGTGACGGACGGCGTCAAGGTGGACCCGACGCCGATGGACGCGCCGCCCAAACCCGCGCCACAATGATTGACACAGCGGGTCCTGTCATCGAGCCGCCCGGACGTGCTCAGACGGCTTCCCCGTCGCAGCCCCGCGGACTCGGGTGTGCCGCCTTCCGCTCCGCCCGGGTCCCGCTCGATGCCCCCCGCTTGCAGAGCCTTCCAATTGTATGTGGCTGACTCTCCTCGCCCTTCGGAACCGCATCGGCATCCTGATGCTCTCCCTCGCGATGGTGGTGCTGGGGGCCACGTCCTTGAACCGCCTGCCGCGGGACCTCTTTCCCAACATCCAAGTGCCGGTCGCCTTCGTCGGAGTCATCTACAAGGGCGCGCCGCCCATCGACATCGAGCAGAGCGTCGTCTATCCCATCGAGAAGGCGGTCAGCTCGGCCTCGAACGTGGAGCACGTCGAGTCGTTCTCTAAACAGGGCATCGGGGCGGTCCAGGTGTGGTTCAACTGGGGCGCCGACATCAACGTGGGCCAGATGGAGGTGATGCAGCGCGTCACGCAGATCCTCAACCAGCTCCCGCCCGGCATCCTCCAGCCGTTCATCGTCAAGTTCGACGTCTCCAATATCCCGGTCGCCTTCGTGACGGTCTCGGGCGGCAATCAGGATGAACGCGCCCTCTACGATCTGGCGTTCAACACGATCGCGCCGCAGGTCGAGCAGCTGCCCAATGTCGCCGCGGCGACGGTCGAAGGCGGCAAGGTCCGGCAGATCAACATCAACCTGGACCCGGCGCTGCTGCAGGGGCGGGGGCTTTCGATCCTGGACGTCGTCAAAGCCGTCAAAGCCTCGAACCTGATCCTCCCGTCCGGCGACCTCAAGGCCGGCAACCTCGATTACAACGTGTTCACGAACAACCAGTTTAGGACGGTCGAGCCGATCAACAATGTGATCGTGAAGGCGACGCAGGACGGGACGCCGGTGCGGGTGAAGGACCTGGGCACTGTGACCGACTCCTCGGACATCCAGACGAATATCGTGCACACCGACGGCCAACGGTCGGTGTATCTTCGCGTAAACAAGCAGCCGACCGCCAACACGGTCGAAGTGGTGGACGCGCTCCGCCGGGCGCTGCCCAGGATGATCGGCATCCCGCCGGGCGTGAAGCTTGGGATCTCCTTCGATCAGTCGGTGTACATTCGGCAGTCCATCAAGAACCTCATCGATCAGGCCATCGAAGGGTCAGTCCTGGCAGCCGCCGTAATTCTGGTATTCCTGCGCAACGTCACCAGCACGCTCATCATTTCGGTGGCCATCCCGCTCTCCGTGCTGGTGACCTTCATCACGCTCTACTTCACCGGCCAGACCTTGAACATCATGACGATGGGGGGGCTGGCGCTGGGCATCGGGCGCCTGGTGGACGACTCGATCGTGGAGCTGGAGAACATCCAACGCCACTTGAACATCGGGCAGTCGCGGTGGGAGGCGGTCCTGGAGGCGGCCCGCGAAGTGGCGATGCCGATTTTCGCCTCGACCGTGACGACCGCCATCGTGTTCCTGCCGATTTTTTTCCTGGTCGGCATCGCCAAGCTCCTGTTCATCCCGCTGGTCTTCACGATTACGATCGCCCTGTTCACTTCCTTCTTCGTGTCCCGGACCGTGACCCCGGCGCTCTGCTACAAGTTCGTGAAGCCAGAACACGAGGCGATCCGGTCCCTGCCGGATTGGTTGGCCCGGTTCATGGAGTGGAGTCGCGTCCAGTACGAGCGGCTGGATGCCCGCTACCAGGAGCTGCTGGCCTGGGCACTGACTCATCGGAGGACTCTGATCGTCACGGTCGTCCTCGTCTTCGCCGGGTCGTTGGTCCTGGTGCCTTTGATCGGGAGCGAGTTTATCCCCGTCACCGACGAAAGCCAGTTCCGGATCATCGTGCGCGCGCCGGTCGGCCAGCGGGTGGAGAAGACCGAGCAGCAGGTGGCGGAGATCGAGCGCGTCCTTCGCGAGACGATCCTGCCGAGCGAACTGGACACCGTCGTCTCCAGCATCGGCGTGCTGGCCCAAGGTCGGTCCTCGCTGTTCAATCCCAACACAGGTCCGCACACGGCGATTGTGCAGGTCTATCTGTTTCCGCCGGACAAGCGGAAGCGCAATCAGGTCCAGATCATGAACGAGGTCCGGCCCAAGGTGGTCAAGCTGTTTCCCGGTGTGCTGCTGATCTTCGATCCCGGCGGGATCGTGAAGCGGGTCGTCAGCTTCGGCTCGCAGGCGTCGGTGGACGTGGAGATTTACGGGTACGACATGGAAAAGGCCCGCCAGGTCATCCGCGAGGTGGACGACATCATGCACAAGACCAAGGGCCTGGCCGACATCCAGATCAGCCGGGAGGAGAACTATCCGGAAGTCAACGTCGCGGTGGACCGGGAAAAGGCCGCGCTGCTCGGCATCAGCGAGACGGACGTGGCCAACGCAGTGCTGTACTCGCTCAACGGCAACGGCCAGACCGATCCGATCATCTACACCGACCCATCGAACGGGAACGAGTACTACATCAGCGCGTGGCTGGCCGAGCCGTACCGCAGCAACTTGAGCGACCTGGAGCGGATCCTTCTCACCACGCCGTCCGGGAGCACGGTCCTGCTGAAGAACGTCGCGAGTCTCAAGCTCAACTCAGGGCCGGTGAAGATCGACCGTAAGTATTTCCAGCGGGTGGTGCACATCACGGCCAATCCAGTGGACCGCGATCTCGGCTCCATCGCGGATGAATTGGGACGGCGGTTCGCCGGCTTGCGGCTCCCCGAAGGGTTCAGCATCCGACTCGCCGGGCAGATTCAGCAGCAGCAGGAAGCCTTTGAGAATTTAATTTTTCTGGCCTTGCCGCTGGCGCTGCTACTTGTGTACATGGTCATGGCCGCCCAATTCAAATCCCTCGTGGATCCCTTCATCATCATGTTTTCGATTCCGATGGGGTTCCCTGGGGTGATCGTGATGCTGTTCCTGACCGGCACCACTCTGTCGATCACCTCCTTTATGGGAGTCATCATGTTGTTGGGGATAGTGGTCTCGAACGGCGTGCTCCTCGTGGACTACACGAACGTGCTCCGCCGCCGGGGAATTGAGTTGCACGAGGCGGTCGTCAAGGCATCGCGCACGAGGCTGCGGCCGATCCTCATGACCTCGCTGGCGACCGTGGCCGGGTTGACCCCCATGGCGTTGGGGCTCGGCACAGGCGGCGAAACCAATGCGCCGCTGGCCCGGGCCGTGATCGGCGGTCTGATTGTGTCCACGACGCTGACGCTGTTTCTGGTGCCGACGCTCTACACGATGCTGGAAGAGCGGTTTCCCCGCAAGGAGGAGCACCTCCCCGAGACCCTGCCAGCCCAAGTCTGAACGCCAGGCATGCCCCGCACGTTTCTGCTGGGTATCACCTGTATTTTTGTCTATAATGGCTCCATGCAAACACTGGACGTCGAAAACCACGGCCTGCCGGACCTGCAGTTTGTCCTGATGGTGCTGGCGCTGTGCACGTCGGACCTACCGACTCTCAACGTGCCGGAGGACGTGCGGCAAACGATCTTCCATCGCTGCTGGGCGCTGGTCCAGGAAGGCCCCCCGCCCGAGCGCAGGGAAGAGCGCGTGCTCGATCTGCGCGAGGGGACCGATGTCACGCTCGACGCGATGGTAGAGGTAATCCGCAGCTCGCTGTCGGCGCACGGCATTACGCAGCTTACGTGGGACCATCCGCCCAGCGAGCCGACCCGTCAGACGACGCCGGAGGCGCTGCCTCTCGTCGAACGGCTGCAGAAGCTCTACCCGGCCTCTCCAGACATCGCCGACGATCCTTCCCGGCCTCATTAAAAGGCTACTGAAATGAGACGGCCATGGTGTGCGGCTGTGGTTGGGTTGCTCTGTCTTGCGGGATGCGCGTCAGCATCACCACAGGATTGGACGGATCCGACCCGACCGGAGCTGACCGACCTCCTGGCTCAATTGGAACGCAACCCCATCGGTCCGGGAGAGGAGTTGCGCATCACCAAGCTAGTGGAGAGCCACGAGATGAGCGGGCTACTGGTGCAGGTGCGAGGATCAATACCGCCGCATTTTCATAAGCGCACGCAGGAAATTGTGCACTTGATGCATGGGGAGGGGACCTTTCAACTGGGCGCCGAACGCATTCAGGTCAAGACCGGTACGGTGGTGCGCATCCCGGCCGGCACGGTGCATACCTTCACCAATACGGGCCCGACGCCTGCCGTTTTTTTCGTCGTGACGACGCCCCGGTGGGACGAGCAGGACCGCTTTATGGTGAAGGACTGAGGTTCTCGCTCACGGCAGCGCGTATGCGCTGTCGATCTTGTCCTTCCAGCGGTCCATGTAGGGCGGGAAAGTTAGCGACTCCTGGCCTGCCCGGCCCGCTCGTTGGACCCGCACGAGCGCATACGTTTCAGCGGGCAGCACCCCATCCTTCTTGAGACGATCCACGAGGGAGGGCCCTGCGGTTTCAAGCATCCCGGGGTCGAGATTGAACGCGCCGTTTCGCAGCTTTTTCGCGATTTCTTCTTGCGTCGCGTTTCCGACCAGCAGCATGAGGTATATCGAGTACCAGGCTGCCAGGTGCTCGCGGCGCGTGTCCTTCGTGATCTCTCGATCCGGCCAGTAGTGTGACGCGTTCAGATACCGGTGGACGATGTCTTCGAAGAACGCCGGCACTTTCTCGATGTTGAGGTATTCTCCGTCCTCTTCTTCGGCCAGGATGGAATCAGAGATAATCCCCAGCGCCCAGAGGGAATCCTTGGCCTTCGGGGCGAGTGGAGAGTTGGGACGTTCGAGGATACCTTCGTTAAACAAGACTTGCGCAGTCAACGACTCATAGAGGTAGAGCGCGTATTGGTCCGAGAGCTGCCTGGCGACCACCGCGAGCGCGGCCTCGGGCGATCGCCCCGGCGCGGGCTTGGCCTGCTCCTGCGCCCACCCCGGCGCGGCGAACAGGAGAAACGGGACGATGACCTTTGCGAGACAGTGCTTGATTGTCACTGGTCGCTCTCCTTAATAGCCTGTTCAGGCGTCTGAACTGTATGCGCCGGACGATCCCAGTGCATACTGCCGAATGTGTAGGCGTCCTCGGTCACGGTGTGCAGCTCGGTCTGGAGGACCGCGTCGGTGAGCTCGTGGATGACATGGTCCACGACCAGGTCGAGATCCGAAACGCCCTGCACTTCATACCGCCACATGGGCGTCTCCCTGGCGTCGTCATAGGTCTGCTCCCTGAGCGTCCAGCGCTCGCTGGAGCCCGTCGCCCGCCGGACGATGGTCGGGAACAAGTCCACGGCCCAGCGCTGGCTATCTGCCAAGGCCTTCGACAGGCTGAACCACACAATCCGGTGAGGGAGCGCCATCGTGTCCAGGATACCCGGCCCTCCGTGGGTGGTCAACCGGTCACAAAACCGGTGGCATAACGGGTGCCTGCAGAAAGCCTTTAATCTCAGCCTGGGGCATTGACCCTGCCCCCAGGGTATCGTATAAAGGGTGGCCAGTTTGCAACGATTGGAGGTCTTATTATGCCTGATACCTTGGTCTTCGCCGCTCAGATCAAAAAACTGGAGTCCTTTCGCCATGGGCTGGCCGACTCCACCGCGTTGGATGAATTCGATGCGGAAACCGAACAGCTCATCCTCAGAACGTTTAGGGAAGGCACACACCTCCTGGAAGCCTACGGGCTGGCCATCATGGGGGAAGCCGAAAACATCGTGAACATCCCCCAGCAGGCACAGGAAGACGCGGCGCAGGACCTCCCTCGCAAGGCGATCGAGCAGCGCAGACAGGTACTGGAAGCCTGCCTGGCAGAGCTTACTATGGTCCCTGCCCAGCCGAAGCCCAAGACATCGTCGCGCGCGCCGGTAAAGAAGTCGAAGAAAGCCAAGCCTCGTGCCGGCAAGAAGATGGCGGCGAAGAAGAAGCGCACGGCCAGAGGAAAAGCCAAGAAGCCGACCACGGCCGCGAAGAAAAAGGGAGCCAAGAGGAGATAAAGGGTCATGTCTAACTTCGTGCGAGTCGCGGGAACAGCCGATGTGGCGCCGGGCGCCGGAATCGTGGCCAGCGTGAACGGAAAGGAATACGCCGTTTTCAACCTCGCCGGCACGTTCAACGTCATCGACAACACCTGTCTCCACCGCGGAGGCCCGCTCGGCGAGGGAGAGATGGACGGTGACGTCGTCACCTGTCCATGGCACGGCTGGCAGTACAACGTGAAGACCGGCGCCTGCCTGACGAAGCCCGATCTCAAGGTGGGCTGCTACGAAGTCAAAGTGGAAGGTGGGGACATCAAGATCGCCCTTCCGTGAAGGGTGGTTTGCTTGAGGTCTGGAGGGACACGCGCCAGCTCGTCCTGGCGGCCCAGATCGCCGCGATCTACGCCGCCGTCCTTATCCCGTTCAAGGTCGGCATCCCTATCATCCCCGGGTTCGTCGAGCTTCGTCCCGCCAACGCAATTCCCGTTGTCGCCTCACTCCTCTTCGGCCCGGCCGCGGCTTGGGGCGCCGCCTTCGGTAACCTCATCGGAGACCTGTTCGGCACCCTGGGCCCCGGCAGTCTCTTCGGCCTGCTCGGCAACTTCCTCTACGGGTACGTACCGTATCGCTTGTGGGGCCGGCTTGGCCCGCTCTCATCGGGCTGCCCGCCCGAACCTCGCGCTCCCCGGCAGATCCTGGAATACGCGCTGATCTGCATCCTGGCCTCGCTGGCCTGCGCGGGCACGATCGGCTGGGGCCTTGACGTCATGCGCCTCCTGCCATTCCAAGTGCTCGCCCCGGCGATCTTCTTCAACAACTTGCTGATGTCCTCGGTGCTGGGACCGCCGCTGCTTCTTTTCCTCTATCCCCGCGTCGCCCGGTGGGGGCTGCTCTATGCGGGCGGCCCGCGCGACCGGAAAGACGTGCGGGGGCGCAGCCCGGTATCGACCGAAACCCAGCAGGCGCCCGATGGACCGCGCATTACGATTCGCGACCTGCGCTTTGCCTACCGGAGCGCGGCGCACCCGGCCCTGCATGGCCTCTCGCTGTCCGTTCAGGCCGGCACCCTGACCGTGGTCCTAGGCGGCAGCGGGGCCGGGAAATCCACCCTCTGCTATTGCCTGAACGGCCTCATTCCACACTATCTGCCCGGCGAGCTCAGTGGCACGGTGCTGATCGATGGAAGGGACACGCGCCAGGCGACTGTCTCGCAGCACGCGCGTTCGGTCGGCTTGCTCTTCCAGGATTTTGAGGCCCAGCTCGTTTCGACGAACGTGGAACGGGAACTGGCGTTCACCCTCGGCAATCTGTGTCCAGATCTGTCCCGCGAGGCAAGCTCCGCGCGCATCACAGACACGCTGAGGCTCTTGGGACTGGACGACTATCGCGCGCGGGATCCGCTCTCCCTGTCCGGCGGCGAGCGGCAGCGGCTAGCCATCGCTTCGGTGCTCGCGCCATGCCCTCCTGTGCTGGTGCTGGACGATCCCACGACCGATCTGGACCCGGCCTGCCGGGCGGTGCTGTATGCGCTTCTCCGGAGACTCGTCGAGACGGGAACCACAGTCGTACTCACCGATCACGAAACGGAGGACGTGGTCCTGGTCGATCACGCGTGCTTGCTGTCGCAGGGTGGGCTGGTGTGGGACGGCCGGCCGGACCGCCTGCTGCGACGGCCGGCCTTGATAGAGCAATGCGACGTCCGCCCGCTACCCCTGTCGGTCTTCTTCGCGAGACTGGGTTACGGCGACGAGTTGCCGATCACCCCGGAGGAGGCCGTTGCGCTGTTAAAGAGTAAGAACGTCCGGATCGAGGAGCCCACGGTGCCGACGGCCTTCACGGACCCAGTCGCACGGGTGGTGATCGAAGCCCGTGCGGTGGAGTTCGCGTATCCTTCCGGCGACCCCGGTGGTCGTGCAGCACTGGACCGTGTGGGCCTGACGGTGAGGCAGGGAGAGTTCATCTCCATCGTCGGCGCGAACGGGTCCGGCAAGACGACGCTCGCCAAGTTGTTCAAGGGCCTGCTCGTGCCTACGCGCGGGGAGGTCCGGATTCATGGCGAAGACACGCGCCGGATGACGGCCGGCCGGCTAGCCTCTGCGGTCGGCTACGTGTTTCAGAATCCCGATCATCAGATCTTCGCCGACACCGTGTCCGCGGAGATCGCGTTCGGCCCGCACAATCTGGGCGTGTCGGCTGATGACATACACGAACGGGTGCGGGAGGCTCTCGAGGCGGTCGGGCTGGATCGGCCCGGGATCGCCGAAGCGGATCCGTTCTCGCTGACCAAGGGGGATCGCCAGCGGGTCGCGGTGGCCTCGGTCCTGGCAACCAGGCCGGATATCCTGATCTTCGACGAGCCGACCACCGGGCTGGACTACCGGGAGATTCGCGGGATGATGGCGTTGATCCGCCGGCTCAACCAGGCCGGCCATACGATCGTGATGATCACGCACCTCATGTGGGTGGCGGCCGAATACGCCGCACGGTGCGTGGTCATGCAGGCGGGGCGGATCGTAGCGGATGACCGAACCCGCACCGTGTTTGCGCAGCCCGAGCGTTTGGGGCAACTGGGCCTGCGTGTGCCGCAGATCCCAAGGTTCACCCAGCACTATGGCAGGACTCTGTTGACGCTTGAGGAACTGGAATCCTGCTTCCGGATCACGTGATGGAACTCTTTCTCTATCGAGAGGCCGACACCGTGCTCCACCGGCTGGATGCCCGGACGAAGATACTGGGCCTGGTGGCAATCTTCACCGTGGTCCTCCTCTTTAGCCATCCCGCCCTGCAGGCGGGATGGCTGGTGGCCCTGTTGGGCCTGGCCGTGCTGGGACGCTGCCTGCCGAATCTGAAGAAGCTGTGGGTGCTCCTGCTGTTGCTGTTCCTGTACTGCCTCATCCTCTGGCCGCTGTTCGTCAAGGGCCCACTCGCCAAGACCGTCACCTTCAGCCTAGCGATGGGTCTCCGCCTGGACGTGATGGTGATCGCCGGGGTGGTCGTCCTGTCCACGACGCGGGTCGAGGATTTCACCGCCGGCTTGCAGCGCCTGGGATTGCCGGGGCCGATGGCCTTTGCGTGCTCGCTCGCCTTTCGCTGGGTGCCTGCGTTCTTGGGCACGGCGCATGCCGTCGTGCAGGCGCAGCAGGCGCGCGGCCTGGACCTGCAGGGGGGCAACGTCATGGTCCGGGCTGGGCGCTACGTGCCGCTCATGATCCCCTTGATGACACATGTGATCCGCCAGACCCTGCTGCTGGCGATGGCGTTGGAAGCTAAGGGGTTCGACCCGCTCGCGACTCGCGCGCACGCCGGCGAGAGTCGCTACACCGCGGCCGATTACGCGGTGCTGGCCGGGCTCGCCATGCTGCTTCTCTTATGCCTGTTGATGCGGTGGAACGGGTCCGGGGTCGTCGAGGGAGTGGGGTTCTAGCACAAGGTTCCAGGCGATCTCGTGGCCGTCGTGCGTCAGCGAGACGATATGGTTCTTGAAGCGGAAGTGGCGCACATGCCAGAGCCGGGAGGCATAGTCCACGATCAGGTTGTCGTTGTCGGGGATTGCGTGGATGCGGGCCTTCTTAAGGTGCGCGAGGCCCACGCCGATAGCTTTCAGCACGGCCTCTTTTGCCGTCCAGAAGCGGAAAAACGTCTCCCAGATTCGATCCGCCAGCGCCCACTCAGCTTTGCTCGCGATGTAATCAAGGAGCCCCTCGGTCCGGGGTGTGATCTCCTCGATGTCGATGCCGATGGGCGCGGGGCCCACGACGGCGGCCACATACCGCGGCTTGTGCGAGAGGGACCAGAAGGTGCCGTGGAAGGGTAGCGGGATGTTGCGGTCGCTCTTCTCCAGCGGCCCGAGCCTGACGCCGCTTGCCTCGCAGCTGCGGGCTAGCGCCTCTCGTGCCCGCTGGCTCTGGGCCTGCAGGCGCGCGCGCCCGCGCAGGTGTTGCTCCTGCGTCGTGAGCGGCAGGATGAAGGGATGCAGCTTCATGGTGACGCGCATCTTACCAGATTCTTTGTCCGAGCGCGGAGAGTTTTTTCTCTCGATCCGCAGGGAGGCTGTGCTAAGCTGGCCGTATATGACAGATGAAAGGAGTGGACCATGAGGCGTGTACTGATTGCGGCGATGGCGGCGGCGATGGTCGTGAGTGGTACATGGCTGGACGGTCGGGCCGCTGACGAGAAGACGTTGCAGATTGCTGACGGGATGCGAGTGACCATGGAGTATACGCTGACACTGCCGGACAAGACGGTGGCGGACAGCACCAGAGGCCAGGCGCCGTTCTCGTATACGCACGGCAAGCAGGAGATCATTCCCGGCCTGGAGAAGGAGTTGACCGGCCTGAAGGCCGGCGACAAAAAGCACATCACGATACCGGCGGCGGCGGCCTATGGACTTTATGATGAAAAGAAGAAAATAGAGGTGCCGAAAAAGAACGTGCCACCGGAGGCGAAAGTAGGCGCCATGCTTCGATCAGCATCTGGTCAGCCGGCCAAGGTGCTGGAGATCAAAGGCGACGCGGTGGTGATCGACACCAATCATCCTCTCGCCGGCAAGGATCTCACGTTCGACGTCAACATCCTCAAGGTAGAACATCCACCGAAGGCTACGCCAGAAAAGAAGCCGTGACGCTGAAGAGAACGCTTGTTGTTTGCGCGCTCCTTGTGAGCGCAGTCGTGCCTGCCGCCGACGGCGCAGCTCAAGTCGTCCGATCCGGCCCGTCGAGTTGCAAGGCCGTGGCGTTGACCTTTGACATGTGTCCGGTGCGCGAGGGAGCCGGGTACGACGCTCCCCTGATTGATATGCTCATGGAGCGCCGCATTCCGGCCACGTTTTTTTTGTCCGGACGGTGGATCGTCAAACATGAGGCCGAGGCTAAGGCGCTCTTGACCGTCCCCTTCTTTGAGGTCGGAACGCACGGGCAGGTCCACGCCCACCTGCCGGCGCTAGACGCGGACCACCAGCGCGCTGAGATCAGCAGGCCGGTCCTCACGCTCCAGAAGCGGTATGGCTATCGCGGGTTGCTGTTCAGGCCGCCGTACGGCGAATACGATGACACCACTGTGGAGATTGCACAGGCGCTCGGTTTGCAATTCATTCTCTGGAGTGCTGTCTCGGGGGACCCCGATCCGCGTCTGTCTCCCGACCGGATGCTCGAGGATCTGCGAAAAAGGGTGCACGGCGGCGGCATCGTCGTCTTCCATGCCAACGGCAAGGGCCTGCACACCCGCGCCGTGGTGGAAGACCTGGCGCAAGAACTGCTGAAAAAGGGCCTTCGGCCGGTAACCGTCACCGAACTGCTCGGTCGGTGCAACGCATCTGCGGACCATGACCCTATCGTCAGCAACCGTTAGGCCGTACAAGCCGGATGATTTTGCTGCCGTGGTCAGCCTGCTCACCGACCTGGATCCCTGGAGAAGACTGGGTTACAGCGCTTCGGACTGGGAGCGTCTGTTTGAGACGCCGCTGCAGGGACCGGAGGCGTTCGTCATCGAGACCGGAGGGAGCGTTGTCGGTATTGGGGTCCTTCGTCAGCGGTTTCTCTTCGGCGACTATCTGGAGCTATTCGCCATCGCGGCATCAGCCCAAGGCCGGGGGCTAGGACAAACGTTCCTGGCCCATCTGGAGAGCGTGGTCTTCCGGCGGGCCAAGAACCTCTTCGTATGTGTGTCCGACTTCAATCACCAGGCCCGAAGATTTTACGAGCGGAATGGCTACACGGAAATCGGGCCGATCCTGCATTTGTTGATCCCTGGTTCCTCCGAGATCCTCCTGCGCAAAACCATCGGTCCCGCCAAGTCCGTGTGAGCCGCACTACGTGCCTGTGCGATGCCCCACTGCCACGGCCACCCACTCGCTTGTCGTAGGCCCCGCTCCAAACAGCGCCCAAGGCGAGCCCCAGGTATAGGTGAACGGGCGTTGCCCTAGTGTCGGTGGGATCTCCACTGCGACGACCCACTTCGGCGTGGTCATGATGATCCAGCGGTCCCGCCGTTGAATCTCGACGAGGCAATTGCTGTGGAGCAGCGCAAAGGTCTGCTCCGTTGAATGAAAAACCGTGCCGGTCACGGCACAGCCTTCCGGCATTGAAGCAGACATGAGCCAGAGTGTCAGAAGCAAGCTCTCCAACATAGATCACCTCTGAACCTAATCTTAGAGATACGCAAAGGCCGTACCAGCCGTTTGCGGATGAGAAAAATTAGGACAACTCAAATGCCATCATAAAAGTGTGTCCGGATGCAGGGTTACAGAGGGGAACGAGATTGAATTAAATGTGGAGGACGGATGCCAGCCGAGTGAGGGTCTTACACAATTATGTAGTCACACCGCCATAGACTATACTTTTGTGCATAGGTGTGAATGCGGGCGCGGAGGCCACCTTAATTTCGGAGGCGAGTGGCGTCGAGTGGGCGCCCGGGCGGAGCGCAGCGCGAGACCCGAGTCTGCGGGGCTGCGACGGGCGAAGCGTGAACTGGTGACCCGTTGCATTAGGAAGAGCAACAGGTGCCCCGGTGATCGGCGACAGGACCCGCCCTAAAAATTAGTCTGGCCGCAGCGCCCGCTTCATCACATCCTTGTCGAAGTAGTTCACCGCCATCCCCGCATCCAGCACGATTCCTTGGGCGTTGATCCCGGCCGAGCGTTCGCTCAACAGGAACGCCGCCGCATTGGCGACTTCCTGCGTCGTCACCCCCTTCTTCCGCAGCGTCAGCTTTTCCGCGTACAGATAGTAATCCGCGTAGCCGGGGATGCCAGCCGAGGCCGAGGTCTTGAGCAGACCGGGGTTGACCGAGTTGAAGCGGACGTTGGAGAACGTGCTAAAAGACTTAGCCAGGAAGCAAATGGTCGAATCGAGCGCGGCCTTCACCGGGCCCATGATGCCGTAGTTCTCGGCCGCCATCTTGGTGGTGGAGATGGAGACCGCCACCACGGAGGCGTCGCGCGCGAGGTGGTTCTTGAAGGCGTTCGCGATGGCGATGAGGGAGTAGCACGAGGTGTCCACGGACTGAAGGAAGGCCTTCCGTGTCGTCTCGTGGAAGGGTTTGATCCCGCCTTCGTAATCAAGAAAAGCAATCGAGTGGACGAGCCCGTGGATCGCCGGATGAACTTTCGTGATCTCGCGGGCCACGGCGAGGATCTCCTCGTCGCGTGAGACGTCGCACACGTGAATTTCAGCTTTGGGCAGGAGTTTCGTCACGCTGTCCTGGCGTTCCTTTGACCGGACGACATAGACCACGGCGGCTCCTTCCGCTTCGAGCACCTGACCAATCTGGTAGGCGACGCTCTTCTTGTTGGCCACGCCGAAGACAACGATGGTCTTGCCGTCGAATCCGAGAAAACTCACGCCGGGCCTCCCATATTCGAGCCTTCACCGACGTCTGCCATGGCAACGACGAATTCGGTGCGCAGCACGTTCAGGCCCTCCACGCTGACCGAGCCCTTCATGATCAGGGCGGGCCCAATCTCCTCCGCGATCTCTGCCTCAATGACCAGCCTGGCACCCGGGAAGACGGGCCTCCGGAAGCGGGCGCTCTGGATCTTGGTCAGCACCGGGACCTTCCGCGGATCGAGCCTACCCCGGCCGAAGAGCAGCGCCGCGCCAGCCTGGAACACACATTCGCAAATCAGCACGCCGGGCATGAGGGGCCGGCCCGGGTAGTGCCCGGCCAGGTACGGCTCATCCGCGTGCAGGGTCTTGACGGCCTTGATGTGACGGTCGTCTCGCTCGAGGATCTCGTCCAGAAAGAGGAACGGGGGGCGGTGGGGGACCAGCGTGAGAATCTCCTCCGCGCGGTGGCTCACGCTACAGCCCTCCGTCCACCGAGAGGACCGACCCCGTGATGTACCCGGCCTCGCGGGAGGCCAAAAACAGCACGCAGGCCGCGACCTCGTCGGGCGTTCCGAACCGTTTCAGCGGGATTGAGGCGAGGTACTCCTTGCGGAGCTTCTCCGAAAGGCCCAACAGAAACTCCGTGTCAATGAACCCCGGCGACACGCAGTTCACCGTGATCCCGCGGGAGGCCACTTCCTTCGACAGCGAGCGGGACATCGCGATCTGGCCGGCCTTGGACGCGGCGTAGTTCGCCTGGCCCTCGAACCCGAAGCGGCTGGCTGGCGAGGTGATTGTGACGATGCGGCCGTAGCGGTTCGCCATGAACCGGAGCACGGCCAGCTTGGACATGTAGAAGACGCCGGTGAGGTTGACGTCCAATACCTTCTGCCAGTCCTCCGGCTTCATCATCGCCAGGACGGCGTCCTTGCGGATGCCGGAATTATTGACGAGGACTGACAAATTCTTGTGCTGCGCGTCGAAGTCCTTGTAGAAGGCTTCGACCTGCGCGTAATCGGCGACATCGAACTTGCACAGGTGGAGATTCCTGGCGGCCGGTCCCAGGGAATCTTGGAATTCATCTTTCGCCGCGTCGTTGGCCGTGTAGGTGGCCACGACCGTCGCGCTGGCGTCAAGGAACCGCCGGGTGATGGCCCGCCCGATGCCGCGGGTGCCTCCGGTGACGACGACCGTCTGGTCGCGAAAGTCAAACACTGCTCAAGCCCGGGTTATTCATGAATGCTGAGATCCTCGCACGGCGAGACCGTCGATTGTCGTTGTGGGTTTTCATGGATAACCCGGGCTTAGTATTCGGTTGTACTCATGGCCGGGGCCGTTGCGTCTTCGGCTGACGGCGATGACCCTTGCAGCAGGTACTTGTCCACCTCGTTCGCCACGATAACCCCGTAATTGATGGCGCCCAGCCAGCCGGACATGATGATGCCGACGGAGCCCGCGTGAAAGAGCCCGCCCATCTGCTTGGGCAGGTTCTGGCTGATCTTCAAACCCTCGAACTTGGTGCCGAACGACGCGCCCCCCACGTGACGGGTGTAATACTCGAACGTTCGTGGGGTGGACGCTTCCAGATGGTCGATTTTGACGGAGACACGGGGGAGATATTTCTCGAGGGTCTCCACCACGCCTTTGATGAGCGTCTCCTTCGCGCGCTTGTAGTCTTCCTCCGACAGCGTGATCCAATCCTCATAGTTGGCGTTGGTGGAGCAGACGATCGAGTAGCGGTCGGACCCAGGCCGGGTGTCCGGATAGTAGAAGGAATAGGTGCGGCTCGTCACATCCATGGCGTTCAAGGCTTCTGAGTCGAACACCGGGTGGGTCGAGGTGAAGAACAAGTCTCCGATGTAGGGGATGGACTCGCCCTTGCGGATGCCCATGTACACTTGGCAACTGCTGCTATTGAGGCGGACCGCGGCGGCCTCTCGGAGGAAGTCCGGATCGAAGTGCTTCTCTCCCACCAGCTTGTGGATGGTGGATTTGAGGTTGGCGTTCGACAGGACGGCCTTGGCGCGGATCGTCCGGCCGTTGCAGAGCACGCCGCTCACCCGGTCCTTCTCGACCAGCACCTTCTCCACCAGCGCATGGTGGCGGAGGTCCACCTTGTTGGCTTTGAGCGTCGCCTTCATCTTCATGATGAGCTTGTCCGTGCCGCCCTGGAAGGTGTAAACCCCTTTGCTCATGAAGTTGGAGAAGACGATCCCGAAGGTGATGGCGGGGTCGTCGAGCGTGGAGCCGTTGGCATAGGCGATCGGCTCCATCAGCAGGCGCCACACGTCGAGGCGGCCGGGAAAGTAGCGCTCGAAGAGCTCGCGAATCGTCAGTTTCTGGTCGTCGTAGAAGTTCATGCTGCGGGCGAACTTGAAGAACTCCTCGACCCTCTCCATCGGGATCTTGAAGTGATTGACCAGCTTGTCGGTGAAGTCGGCCTTGTCGAAGGTCGTCGTGAAGGAGAACTGGGGATTGTCGAAGCGGATGCCATTGAGCTGGACGACAGACTCCGCGATGTCGGCCGTCCAATACTTGCGGCAGGTCTTGACCATGCCGATCGGGAAGCCATGGAGAGAGATGTCGAAGATGTGCCCGCCTTTCCGCTTGAACCACGTCGCCATGCCGCCGAAGTTGTAGTGGTGCTCCAGCAGCAGGACCGAATAGCCACAGGTCGCCAGTCGGTTGGCGGCGGTCAGGCCGGCGAGCCCCGAGCCGATGACGACCACGTCGTACTCGGGCTTGACGTCTCTGAGCCAGTCGTGCGCCATTATTTCTTCAGCACGTGCAGGTTGGCCATCGAGATGCCGCTCAGCATCGCGCCCACGATTCCCAGGAAGCCCTGGTCGTTCCCGCAGATGAACAGGTTCTCCAGGTGCGTTCGTCCCGTCTTGCGTTTGTTCGGCATGCCGTACACCGCCCCATTCAGGTGGCCGGTCCAGTGCTTGATGGTCCGAGGCGTAAAGAAGTCCGTGAACACGATGCGATCCCGGAAATCGGGGACAAATTGTAGCACTTCCCTGTGGATTCTCGGAAGCCATTCCGCCTTTGCCGCCACGTAATCCGCCTCCGGGAGAGCGCTCCAGCCGTCGAAGTTGGCCAGGCAGGTCATGCGGATCATGCTCTTGGGAAGAGGCTTGGTGTAGAGAAAGTTGTCGGAACAGCAGATCACGCCGCTCCGCGGGTCCACGAGGTCCTTGGGCACCTCGTAGTGGAAGTCCTTTTCGGTGTTATAGAACACAATGGTGCTGTTGTGGCCGAGCGATTTCATCGGCGCGTCCAGGATGGAGATAATCTCCACGAACGACAGTTGCCCTGCGAGCGGGGCGAGCTGCGCCGGGTCGCCGTCGTCGCAGAGCCGCAGGCTCTCGACGTAGCCGGCAGAGGAGAGGATGGTGTCGGCCGTGAGCAGCTCGCCGTTGTCGAGTTCCACGGAGCGGACGCGCCCATCCTCGACGTGCAGGGCCTTCACCCCGCACCTCATGCGGACGGTGCCGCCGACCTCCCGCACCTTCCGGCGTAAGACGTTAATGATGCGTCGAACCCCCTCGCGGGGCCTGGCCAGGCCCTCGCAGAAGATGCTCTTGAACATCACGACGAACTGGCCGAATTCCATGTCTCGCTCTGCCGCGTTGCCGTAGATCATCAGCGGGCAGAAGAGCATATCGATCAGTAAGGGATCGGTCAGGAAGCTGGAGACGATCTGCCTGCCGGACTTGGGTTTCGCTTCGAGGTCCAGCTCGTCGTACTCCTGGATGCAGCGCACGAGACGGAGGAAATTGTCCTTCTGGGCGGGGAAGTGCTCGATGACCT
Source organism: uncultured Nitrospirales bacterium (assembly GCA_964610095.1). GTDB lineage: Bacteria > Nitrospirota > Nitrospiria > Nitrospirales > NS-4 > NS-12. The sequence continues at coordinate 19,563 of CAZSUT010000026.1, forward strand.
CCTGGATGAAGAACTCAAAGTCGTTGTTGAAGCGGAGCGTGATGCCCGGGAACCGGATTTCGGACTGGTACTGGGGCACTAAGGCAAAGTCCTCGAGCTGGAGCCGCAATTGACGGCAGATCTTCGTGAGGGGGGCGCCGCGGGTCCCCGACGGCACGTAGTTGGTCATGGCGTGCAGGCCGACGTCGAACTGATAGCCACCCAGTGCGTAGTAAGAGTTCAGGCCGCCGGCCGCGTAGTGACGCTCCAGCACAAGCACGTTCTTCTCGAAGTAGGCCAGGCGGATCGCGGCTGCCAGGCCCGACATGCCCGCGCCGATGATAATGACGTCGTAGTGAGTCGAAGGCATGGCCGTGGAGGATTATACAGGCTGTCTGCGGAAAAACTCTATGGTATGTCATTGCGAGGAGCGCCGCGACGAAGCAATCCCACGCGAGATTGCTTCGCTATGCTCGCAATGACGGGATTTACTTGTCTTTGAGCTTGGGCGCGAGGTAGACCACGCAACTGTCCAGGCTGGCCAACTGCCCGTAGTCGGCTTCCGGCACTTCGACGCTGTACCGCTTGCGCAGCTCCATCACGATGTCCAGGAAGTCCATCGAGTCCAGTTCGAGCTGGTCTCGGAGAGGCACGTCGCTCTTCACGTGGGTGAGGTCCTCATCGGGTGCGATCACACTGATGATCTGAAGGATGGCTAGCCTGATCTGGTCGTTCGTCATATCGAGACTTCCCCGAGGTGGGCCGGTCACAGTTGGCGAGAAAATACACGAATCACACCCGTTTTACAATAACTACCGAGTTGATGCCCAGCATGCCGGACGAATTGTTCAGGATATAGTCAACCCTGGGAAGTTTTTTCGGGGAATTCAGCACTAGATTCGGGACTTCGCACTGGGGGTCCAAGTGGTCCACGTTGATGGTTGGGTGCACGACGCCGTCGTCGAAAGCCGGCAGATTTCCTGCTAATTCCAGGGCCCCGGCGGCTCCCATGGCATGGCCGATGAAGCTCTTCGTGTTGTTGAAGTGCGTCTTGGGACAGTCGACAAACACAGTGCGCAGCGCCTGGCACTCCTGGATGTCCCCGAGAGGGGTCGCCGTCGCGTGCGTGCTGACGATGTCGATGTCCCGGGGGGCGATGCCCGCTCGCTTCAGCGCTGCCTGCATGCACTCTACGTGACGCTGGGCGTTGGGGAGCACGAAGTCCGACGCGTCCGAGTTCATATGGTAGCCCACGATTTCGCCGTAGATCCGGGCGCCACGGGCTTCGGCGTGGTCCAAGCGTTCGAGCACGAAGACGCATCCGCCTTCCGAGCACACGATGCCGTTCCGGTCGCGGTCGAAGGGACGCGAGGCCTTGGTCGGATCGGGGTGGCTCGCCAGCGCGCCCTGGCTCGCAAAGCTGGCGAAGATGCCGAACGTATGGATGCTCTCTGAGACCCCGCCGGCCAGGGCCACGTCCACCTCGTCAAGCAGCAGCATCTGAACGCCCTGGATCAGTCCGGCGTTCCCCGCGGCGCAGGCGGCGCCGATCGTATAGTGGGGGCCGGTGATCCCCATGTTCAGCGTGACCTCGCCGGCCGGGGAGTTGGCGACCGTGCGGGGATTGTGGTGGTGGGACCAGAACTTGGTGTCGTAGTTGAACTGGCTGATGTTGTAGATCTCGTTCTCGGTCTCCACGTTTCCGTGCTCGGTGATGCCCAGATAGACCCCGACGCGGTTCTTGTCGAGGGCCGGGACATCGAGCTTCGCGTCCGCCACCGCTTCCTGGCAACAATAGATCGAGATGGAGCCGGCCCTGGTGCCACGACGGACCTCCTTTTTCATCTGGTACTTGAGCGGATCGTAGGTGCAGACGCCCGCGAGCACTTTGCCCATGTAGCGGGTCTCGAACCAGACGACGCCGGAGACCCCCTCGAGGAGATTCGCCCTGTACTCGGCGAGGGTGTTGCCGTTGGGCGACGTGAGTCCGATGCCGGTGATAACGATGCGGCGGTGGTTGTTCATGTCGCGCGAGTCATGCAGCCTGCAAAGCTCTTCAAGGTGATCTCCAACCCTTCTTCGGTGCTGATCTGCGGCTCGTACCCGAGTTCCCGCCGCGCCTTGGAAATATCGAAGTAATGCGAGGTGGCCAACTGATCGGCCAGAAACCGGGTCATCCGCGGTTCCCCCCCCAGCGGGAGCACAGTATAGGCCATTTCCAGGACGGCTCCAACAGTCCTCGCCGTTCGGTAGGACATTTTCCGTCGGACTCTCGGGAGGTCCAGCCGTTCGAGGATCGTGTTGATCCAGGCCCAGAGCACCACGGGCGCTCCCTGGGAGATGAAGTACGCCTGGCCGTCGATCGGGGCCTGGCCCAGTCGGTCTGCGGCCAGGAGGTGCGCGTCGGCCGCGTTCTCCACATAGACGACATCCACCTTGTTGGCGCCGTTGCCCACCTGGATCAACTGGCCGTTTTGCCCCCGCTCGATGATTCGCGGAAACAGATGTGGATCACCCGGCCCAAAAATCAAATGGGGTCGCACGGAGACCGTCAGGAGACCGTCCGTGCCATTTGCCTGGAGAACGAGCTGCTCTGCCTGGGCTTTGGTGGCCGGATAGGGGCACACGAACTTTTCCTGGTAGGGCACGCGCTCATCCACGTGTTCCAGATTGCCGCGGGCCGACACGACGCTCGGTGTGCCGGTGTAGATCAGTTCCCGCACGCCGGCTTTCCGGCAGCCGCTCAGCACGTTCTCTGTGCCGATGACGTTAGGGCCGTAGTAGGAGTCCCACGAGCCCCAGTAGCCCGCCCGCGCTGCGACGTGGAAGACGGCGTCCATCCCGAGGCACGCGGACTGGACGGCCACTGCATCCTGAAGGTCGGCGCGGACCGTCTCTATGCCCAACGCTGCCAGATCAGGATAAGGCCGGCGACCCAAGACCCGCACGGTATCCCCCCTCGCCAGCAGCTTCATCACGATGGACCGGCCGAGAAAGCCCCCACCGCCGGTGACCAGCGCCTTCATCGCACCTGTCCCGCGGCCCACAGGGCCAGCTTGTCCCTGGCGATCTTCACGTTGTGGCGCACGTCCACAGGAAAGGCCCGATGGAACAGCACTGCGCTGATCCCGGCGGTGACCGGATGTGCCGCGCCCAGCCGTCGCAGCTCGTCCCTGAATCGGGTGCCCTCGTCAGCCGTCGTGGGAAACGTGCCCGGATGCGGCTCGATGACGATCACCGGGCGTTGGTGCCCCGTAGGCCCGATCCCCACGAGGGCCGAGCGAAACACATCCGGGTGCTGGTTGAAGATCGCCTCGCAAGGGTCAGTGAAGAGCGTGCCGGAGGCGGTCTGCACCCGGTCGGCCTTGCGCCCGCAGTACCAGACACGGCCCTGCTCGTCCAAGTAGCCCACATCGCCCATGCGGTGCCACCAGGCGTCGCCGTCCTTGATCTTGGCGAGCGCGGTATCCCGTTCGCGCCGAAAATACTCGCGGGTGACGACAGGGCCTTTGACGACCAGCTCGCCGATCTCGCCGCGTGGGAGGACCAGCTGGTCGTCCCAGGCTGGTATCACCGCGTCGGTGATGCGGATGATCCGCAGGCTGATCCCCGGAAACAGCCTGCCGACACAGGTGCCTTTGCCGGCGTGGGTGAGCGCGGCGGTCTCGCGCAGGACTTCACGTGCGGTGATGGAGGAGACCGGCAGAGCTTCCGTCGCGCCGTAGGGCGTGTGGGCGTCGGCGGAGTCGGACAGGATGTGGTGGACCCGCTCCAGTACTGGGGGCGACACAGGCGCTCCGGCCATGAGCACGCGCCGGAGGGAGGGCAGCGTGAGGTTCCTCTCCACGCAGTACCGACCCACGCGGTCCCAGACGGTAGGCGAGCCAAACGACTGCGAGACGCTGTACCGTTGGATAGCGGCGACGAACGTGGCCGGATCCGCCTGAGCCTGCCGGGTCGGGTCCAGGTCGGGAATGACGACGGTCACGCCCAGGGCTACGCTGAAGAGGGCGAAGAGCGGAAAGGCAGCCAGGTCCACCTCGCCTTCTTGAATGTCGTAGAAGTCGCGCAGTTCGCATACCTGCGCGGCGAACATCCCGTGCTCGTACACGACGCCCTTGGGCGCGCCCGTGCTACCGGAAGTGAACAGGATCGCAGCGGTGTCGCTCGCGCGCGTCGGCGCGCAGGGATATTCCCGCCAGGCGGCTTCACGGACCTGGGCCAGCGTGGGGCCGCCCCAGAACCATCGCCGCCCGACCGTGACCGCCATCTTCACGCTGCGGAACGCGCGTGGGAAGAAGACGCGGGCCGCGTGCGCGACGGGAATTGCGATGAAGGCTTCGGGTTCGGCCTCCGCGATGCAGCCTAGGAGGTTCGCCTTGCCCATGCCGGGATCGATCAGCACCGGCACCGCGCCCAGCTTGAAGAGGGCGAAGGTCAGGCTGAAGAAGTCCACGCCCGGTTTCACCATCAACAACGTACGGGTACCGTGTCCGACGCCCAGGCGGCTCAGCCCCCAGGCATAGCGATCGCATTCCTCGTTGAGTTGCCGGAACGTCAGGTGAGCACCGACTTGGTGGTGGCTGACCGCCGGCTGCTCGGGGCGCCGATCCGCCATGAGCGGGAGGCGAGCGGCGATGTTGAGGCGCGCGGGCTCCGTGGCTGCGGCAAGGTGTGAGGCCATGAGTGTCATTTGATCGGGTGCTTGGCGAGGAACTCGCGCACCCAGGGGATGATGCGCTCGTGCGCGTCCTCCACCACGTAGTGGCCGGCATCCGGTACCAAACGCACCTCCGCCTTCGGGAACCGCGCCTGCCACTCATTCAGGAAGTCGGTCGTGAAGCACCAGTCCAGTGCACCCCAGATGATCAGCATCGGATGGTCCTTGAAGAGAGCCAGCCCTCGTCCGATCTCCTCCACCAACTGGTAGGTCTGATGCGACGGGCGCATGGGGATGTCCTGCACGAAGCTCAGGATCGCAACCCGATTCGCGTAGCTGTCGTAGGGGGCCAGATACCCGGCCTTCACGGCCGGGGTCATGCGCTCGCGTTTGGCGCAGGCCATCGTCGGGGCCAATCCGGCGAAGGCGTTCAGCCCGCGGACCGCCAGAGCGCCTAAGCCGGGCAGCTTGCAGACGTTGATCCGGAACGGAATCCGGGACGCGGGAAACGCCGCGGTGTTAAAGACGATGAACCGCTTAACCCGTTCCGGATGGCGCAGGGCGTAGCCCATGCCGATGGGCCCGCCCCAATCATGCAGGAACAGCGTGAGACGCTCCAGTTTGAGCGTGTCCAGCAGGGCTTCCAGATTGTTGATATGTTGTGCGAGGGTGTACGAGTATGCTTGGGGTTTGTCGGACAGCCCGCAGCCCATGTGGTCGGGCGCGACGACCCGGTGCGTGAGGCTGAACGCGGCGATCAGGGCGCGGTAGTAGAAGGACCAGGTCGGGTTGCCGTGGAGCATGACGAGCGGATCGCCGGACCCTTCATCGACATAGTGGTACTTCCAGCCCGAAAGCGTTAGGTAATGCGAGCGAAACGGGTAGAGATCCCGGAAGGTCACCACATGTCTTACCAGACGACGCCCAGCATCATGCAGTTCAGGCCGCTGCCGATGCCCAGCAAGGCCAGCTTCTCCGCGCGCTTGACAGTCCCCGCTTCGATGCTGAGCGCCATCGTGATCGGCAAGGACGCGGAGCCCACGTTGCCCAGGAACTCGACGGTCGGATAGTCGATCGCGGGGTCGAGCTTCAAGGTTTCAAAGAGCCGGCGGCGGTGCGCGACGCCCACCTGGTGGCAGAAGGTCTTAGTCACGTCGGCGTCGGTCCAGCCCAGCTCCTGTTTGAAATCCGCCCAGGTCCGACCGGCCAGTGCGCACCCCCGTTGCAGGAGCTCTTCCGACTGGGTGGACATTTCCGGCTGGCTGCTGGAGTCCAGGCCCGTATCTGCGCTGCCGCGGCACAGGTAGTTCTGTTCCGAGTCGGTCCGCACGATGCCGCCGGCGAGCGGATGGCCGCTCTTGGACATGGAGACGTGCGTCATGACGATGGCGGCCGCGCCTGAGCCAATGGTCAGGGACGCGAAGGCCTCCTTGAATTTCTTGCGGGTCATGGTGGGGTCCGCGAGCAACTGCCGGATGGTCGTCTCGACCAGCGGCTTGCCGTTCTCCCCGGCGACGAGGAGCCCGCGCGTGATCTGCCCCAGCTCGATCATGTTGGCCAGCACCACCATGCCGTTGAGCATGCCGAGGCAGGCGTTCGAGATGTCGAAGAGCGCGGCCTTGGGCGAGATCTTCAGGCGCTCGTGAACGACCGAGGCGGTCGCGGGCTCGAGGAAGTCCCGCGAAACGGAGCAGTTGAGGATGCACTCGATCTCATGGCCGAGGACCCCGGCCTGGTCCAGCGCCTTGCGGCCTGCCAGTGCGGCGGCGTCGCTCGGGTTCACGCCATCGTCCCAGAACCGCCGCTCCCGGATGCCGCTCATCATCTCCAGCCGCCCGTAGGGGAGTTGCAAGCGATCATAGAGCGGCGAGAGGCGCGCCTCGATCTCGGCCGAGCTGACGACGTGCTTCGGCAGCTCGTACCCGATGGATTCGATGCAGACGTTGGAATAGCGCATAGATGGTTGGCCCGGGGGTATGGTAGAGAAGCCTGAGGAGAGGGTCAAGGATTCAGCGCGCGGTGAGCGAGAGGTAGGCGGGTAGCCTGGTCCTGTTGTCTTTTCTGGCCGTCTTGAGCTGCTCCCAGGTCAGGCCGTTCGCGTCCGTGAGGTCAGCGCCCAGGAGCTCTGCTCCATCAAAGCGAGCGCCGCCGAGAAAAGCCCCCTGAAGATTTGCGTTTCGGAGCCTTGCCCCGTTGAGGCGTGTATTTAAAAGGAAGGCTCCTTGCATCTTCGCTCCTGTGAGGTTCGAGTGTTCCAGGTGAGCGGCTCTGAGTATCGCCTCCTCCAAGCTGATCCCAGTCAAGTTGGCTTCTTCTAAACGAACCTCGCTGAGGATGGCCCCTGCTAGCTTTGCCCCGGCTAAATTCACCCGGCGCAAATCCGTCCCCCGTAAATCAAGCCGTTGACTTTCTCCGTCCTGATAGGTGTGCCGACGTCTTCCCATGACATCGAGCGCGGTTTGAATATCGGGAGCGAGGCGCAGTGGCGGGTCCTTCGGTGGTTGGTTCTTCGTCACAGAAGCGCTTTCTCGCACGAAGGCGGACAGGATTTCCATAATCGGCCAGTAATCATTTTCAGAGGTCCTGGCGAGTCGCTCGAGGGCATAGATGCCACCAAGCCGCACCCCGAGGTTCCGGTCTCTGAGCTGATCCACCGCCTGGGTCAGTCGATCCGCCAGCTGAGCTTCCAGGGTGTCCTTCAATTTGTCGAGGGTGAGGTAGAAGCCGGTCAAAAGCGCGGCGCCGCCGAGGAACAAGAGGACGGTCTTTCGTGGCGAGACCATGGGGACGCCGCACGTGCTAGGCGCAGCAGGGAGGGGCAGGCCTAGACGGCGACTGCGACTCGTTGCCCGGCGCGAAGGTATTTGTCCACGCCGGCGGCCATCTTGCGACCCTCGGCGATGGCCCACACGATCAGCGAGGCGCCGCGCTTGACGTCGCCGCCAGCAAACACGCCTTCCACGCTGGTCATGTAGTTCTCATCCACCGCCACGTTGCCGCGCGCGTCGTACTTCACGCCCAGGCTGTCGAGCAGCCCGTTCTTCACCGGGCCGGTGAAGCCCATCGCCAGCAGGACGAGGTCCACCTCCATCGCAAACTCGGTGCCGGGCATGGGGATGAACTGGCCGTTCTCGAACGTGACCCGGTGCGCGTGCAGCTTCGTGACGTGGCCGTGATGGCCGCTGAACCGAGTCGTTGAGACGCTCCACTGGCGGTCGCAGCCTTCCTCATGAGCGTGCGAGGAGCGCAGTTGCATCGGCCAGAGCGGCCAAGGGGTGGAGTCGGCGCGAACGGGAGGAGGCTCGGGGAGCAGCTCGAACTGGTGCACTTCGAGGCAGCCGTGCCGGTGGGTTGTGCCCAGGCAGTCGGAGCCGGTGTCGCCGCCGCCGATGATGACCACTCGCTTACCCTTGGCCGTGATCGGCTCCTCGGTGAGGACATCGCCGGCGTTGCGCTCGTTCTGCTGGACGAGGTAGTCCATGGCCAGGTGGACGCCCTTCAGTTCACGTCCCGGCACCGGGAGTTCGCGCGCCTGCTCGGCTCCGAGCGCCAGGCAGACGACGTCGAACTGCCGGCGTAGCTCTTCTCCATTGATGTCCACGCCGATGTGCACGCCGGCCTTGAATTCCACGCCCTCGGCCTTCATCTGGTCCAGCCGCCGGTCAATGACCCACTTCTCCATCTTGAAGTCGGGGATGCCGTAGCGGAGCAACCCGCCGATGCGGTCCGCCTTCTCGAAGACCGTCACGCGGTGGCCCGCGCGCGCGAGCTGCTGGGCGGCGGCGAGGCCGGCCGGTCCTGAGCCGACGACTGCCACGGTCTTGCCGGTGCGGGCGACCGGTAGGACAGGCGCCACCCATCCCTCGTCGAACCCCTTGTCAATGATGTTCCACTCGATGATCCGGATTGACACCGGGTCGCTGTTGATGCCGAGCACGCAGGCCGATTCGCAGGGGGCCGGACACAGGCGCCCCGTGAACTCGGGGAAGTTGTTGGTCGCGTGCAGGGCCTTGAGGGCGTCCTTCCACCGGCCCCGGTGGACCAGGTCGTTCCACTCGGGGATCAGGTTCACGACCGGGCAGCCGTGGTTGCTCTGGCAGAAGGGCACGCCGCAGTCCATGCAGCGCGCGCCCTGGGCTTTGAGCTTGTCCTCTTGGATCGGCTCGTAGAATTCCTTCCAGTCCTGGATGCGCAGCTCGACCGGCCGGCGCTTGGGACCTTCGCGGGGATATTTCAAAAAGCCTTTCGGATCAGCCATGGGTCACGAGTTCCTTGTCCTTCTGCGCCTGCCCCTTGGCGGCCGCCGCCTTCCGCTCCGCCAGCACTCGTTTGTAATCGACAGGCATGATCTTGACGAACTTCGGCAGCATCGTCTCCCAGGCGTCGAGCACCAACTTCGCTTTGCGGCTGCCGGTGTACTTGTGGTGGGCCTCGATCATCATGCGCAAGGTGTGTTTGTCCTCGTCGGTCACGACTTTCTCCAGCTCGACCATGCCCATGTTGCAGCGCGACTCGAACTTCCCGTCCTCGTTCAGGACGAAGGCGATCCCGCCGGACATCCCGGCCGCGAAATTCCGTCCGGTCTTGCCGAGGACCACGACCACCCCGCCGGTCATGTACTCGCAGCCGTGGTCGCCGGTGCCTTCGATGACAGCCCAGGCGCCGCTGTTGCGCACGGCGAAGCGCTCGCCGGCGGTCCCGTAGAAGTAGGACTCGCCCTGGGTGGCGCCGTAGAGGGAGGTGTTGCCGATCAGGATGGTCTCTTCGGGAACGAACGTGGAGCCCTTGGGAGGATAGACAATGATCATCCCGCCACACAGGCCCTTGCCCAGGTAGTCGTTGGACTCGCCCTCGAGTTCCAGCGTCACGCCGCGGGCTAGGAACGCGCCGAACGACTGGCCGGCCGAGCCCGTGAACTTGATGTGGATCGTGTCGGGCGGCAGGCCCTCCAACCGGTAGCGCTTGGCGATCTGGCTGGAGAGAATCGTCCCGACGGTCCGGTTTACGTTGCGGATGGGGAGGTCCAGCCGGACCGGCTCTTTGCGCTCGATCGCCGGCTTGCACAGCTCGATGAGCTTCCAGTCAATGGCCCGGTCCAGCCCGTGGTCCTGCTTCTCGACACAGTACCGGGGCACATCCGGGCCGACCTCCGGCCGCTTGAGAATCGCCGCCAGGTCCAGGCCCTTAGCCTTCCAGTGGTCGATCGCCTTCTGAGGCCGGAGCTTGTCGGTGCGGCCGATCATCTCCGCGAACTTCCGGAACCCCATCTGCGCCATCCACTCGCGTACTTCCTCAGCCACGAAGAAGAAGTAGTTCACGACATGCTCCGGCTGACCGGTGAACTTGGCGCGGAGCACCGGGTCGTGGGTGGCGATCCCCACCGGGCAGGTGTTGAGGTGGCACTTGCGCATCATGATGCAGCCTTCGACGATCAGCGGGGCCGTGGAGAAACCGAACTCTTCGGCGCCGAGCAGCGCGGCGATCACGACGTCGCGCCCGGTCTTCATCTGTCCGTCGGTTTCCACCCGGATCCGGCCCCGAAGATTGTTGAGGACCAGGGTCTGCTGGGTCTCGGCCAGGCCGAGTTCCCACGGGATGCCGCCGTACTTGATGGAGGAAAGCGGAGAGGCGCCGGTCCCACCGGAATCTCCGCTGATCAGCACCTTGTCGGCCTTCGCCTTGGACACGCCAGCGGCCACGGTCCCGACGCCGATTTCCGCCACGAGCTTGACCGAGATGTCCGCCTCCGGATTGGAGTTCTTGAGGTCGTAGATCAACTGCGCCAGGTCTTCGATCGAGTAGATGTCGTGGTGCGGCGGCGGGGAGATGAGCTGCACGCCCGGCGTGGCGTAGCGCAGCTTGGCGATGGTCTCGTCCACCTTGTGACCGGGCAACTGGCCGCCCTCGCCGGGCTTGGCGCCCTGGGCCATCTTGATCTGCAGTTCCTTGGCGTGGACCAGGTAGTCCGTGGTGACGCCGAAGCGCGCCGAGGCCACCTGCTTGATTGCGCTGTTCTTGGAATCGCCGTTGGGGAGCGGCACGAAACGTTCCGGATCCTCGCCGCCCTCGCCGGTGTTGCTCTTCCCGTCGATGCGGTTCATGGCGATCGCCAGGGTCTCGTGGGCCTCCTTGCTGATCGCGCCGAAGGACATGGCGCCGGTAGTGAAGCGCTTGACGATCTCCTTCGCCGGCTCGACTTCCTCGAGCGGGATGGGCTGGGGCAGGGTCTTGATCTCCAGCAACCCGCGGATGTTCGACCGGCGCTTGCTCTCGTCGTTCACGAGCGCAGCGAATTCCTTGTAGGTCTTGGGATCGTTGGCCTGCGCGGCGTGCTGGAGCTTGTAGATCGTCTCGGGGTTCCAGTTATGATGCTCGCCCTGTACTCGGTAGTGGACCTCGCCGCCGAAGTCGAGCTGGCGGATCGGGGCCGGTTCGTAGGCCACCTTGTGCCGGCGCAGCGTCTCCTCGCCGATCTCGCGGATGCCGATGCCCTCGATCCGGGAGGCGGTGCCGGTGAAGTAGCCATCCACGAGTTCGTGGTTGAGACCGATGGCCTCGAAGATCTGCGCGCCGCAGTACGACTGCACGGTGGAGATGCCCATCTTCGAGAAGATCTTCAGCAGGCCCTTGTTGATGGCCTTGATGAACTTGGCCTGCGCGGTCGCCGCGTCGAGCCCTTCCGGAAGGTAGCCGTCTCGCTCCATGTCCACGAGGGTCTCGAACACGAGATACGGATTGATCGTGCCGGCGCCGTAGCCGATGAGGCAGGCGAAGTGATGCACGTCTCGCGGCTCGCCGGTCTCAAGGATCAGGCCGACCTCGGTGCGCGTGCACTCGCGCACGAGGTGATGGTGGACCGCTGAGATGCCGAGCAGGCTCGGGATCGGCGCCCACTCCTCGTTCACTCCCCGGTCGCTCAGGATCAGGAACTTGTAACCGTCCTCGATCGCCTGGGACGCCTGCTGGCAGAGGTCGTCCACGGCTGCGCCCAGCCCGTCCGGCCCTTCCGCCACGCGGAACAACAGGCGCAGGGTCTTGCTCTTGAAGTGCGGGTCGGCGATCTGGCGGATTTTTTCTAGATCTGCGTTGGTCAGGATGGGCTGAAGGACCTTGATGCGCCGGCAGGCCTCCGGGGTCTCGGCCATCACGTTCGGTTTGGGGCCGATGTTGGTGACCAGCGACATGACCAGCTCTTCGCGGATCGGGTCGATCGGGGGATTGGTCACCTGCGCGAAGAGCTGCTTGAAGTACTTGAACAGGAGCTGGGGTCGCTCCGACAGCACGGCCAGCGGCGTGTCGGTGCCCAT